>JBCDCO010000041.1:0-26943 GCA_039181635.1 Cyanobacteria bacterium P01_G01_bin.19
GATAATACTCGAAGCTTTTAAATCTAATGAATACATGAGTAAATATGCCCGTGTACCTCATTCTTATTACTATCACTACGTTAAATTCGTAGCACTAACTTTTTGCCGTCCCGAAGACGCCATCGCTTTAACATGGTCTGATATTAAAACGAGAAGCAATGGCACGTTCATCACTTTCTCAAAAGCATATTCGAGAGGCGTTCTCAAAGATGGAAAAACTCATGAAATTCGCGTCTTTAAATGCAATGAGGAATTAATCGATTTTTTGAAAACGGTTCCATCTCGACCAAACGACAATAATCTTCTGTTTCCAACGCCTCGCTCAAAAAGTTACATGGATCAAAGAAGCTTTGGACGTGATGTATGGAAACCATTGGTTAGCAAAATAGCCAATGAGGGAAAAGTACATAAGTATCTAAAGTTCTATAGTTTGCGACATTCTGGGATCACTCGTCTTGTACGTGCAGGAATTGATGTAGCAACCATTGCCCGATTAGCAGGGACAAGTCCAGAGATGATTTTAAATAATTATTTGGCAGCCAGGAACAGTATCGATCTACCACCAATGTAGAAGATTTAGATAATGCAGTTTGTTTCCTTGCTCTGAAGAAAAAATGAGTAAGGATACAACAATGTCAAATAAACAATTAAAGAGAGATTTATCAAACGCAAAAGCTCGATTAAAAGCAGCTCAAAAGAAGCTATCCAAGATTGAAACCAGCGACGACAATCAGGCGATCGCCGAAGCACAGAGCAAAGTAGATTTGGAACAAGAACTCATTGACGATATTGAAAAGCAACTGGCTACACGCGAAACTGTCGATAACGAAGAACCAAAGAGCTTCAAAGAGATTATCGCTTTGGTGAATACAGAAGAGCCAGATGATGTAGATTCTCGTAGTACTCGCAGGTCTAAAGACAATCCACAAGTATCTTTTAGAACGGATGAAGTCATATATCAAAGATTGAAGGAGCACATAAAGCATCCAACCAGCAAGCATTTGAAGCCATATCTATCAATGGCTGATATGACTCGATCGCTTAATCTCGCGGATTTAGATTGTGATATTCACTTCATCCTCAAACGAACCCATCAACAATTAGCGAGGTTTTTGGATGTAGCAAAAGCAGATAAATCAGAATTACAAGCAAGTGAAAAGCAGATGTTGCGGAACGCTTTTATTAACTTTCATGCTGATACTGATGTTGACAAAATCAAATTGATTGAACATTTAGAAAACCTCCATCAATTTATTGAAACGCTAAATTTGTATAGCTTTGAAGATGAATAAATCTAATTAGGAACAACTTTGGAGGATTTGATAATCCTCCGAGTGTTACTACTGCTATACGTGATATTTGTTCCATGTGCAGCAATAGAAAAGAAACCATCAATAACTCTATCTATTGATGGCACAGACTTTTTAAGATACCTATATAGAACAGGCTGCGTAAGCGTACATAATCACATAGGGTTTGAGTTTGGTCATTGTTAATTCACTGTCAATCACATCGACATATTCCCAGGATTCGCGATCGTTGCCATTTTTACCAAAATTATGATTCGGCGATCGAGGAATATACTTGGTTTTGACAATTTCAAATGGAATTGGTTGAGTATTGGTTAGTTCATCCTCTTCAAACTCGTGAATCGTTATATTAGTGTAGACAGGCATTAGGACATTAACGCGATCTGGTGTTTCATCAGCATCCGCAATGCGACTGATAACCTTTGTCCGAGTAACTGTTGAGCCTGGTATTAGTTTCAACGCTTCCAATTGAGATGAAGATAAACAGTGATTTGCAAATCCATAATAGTAATTAACTACGGTACTTGGTGATTTGTTGATTAGAGGAGCAATCTCTTTAAATGTAAATCCTAATCGAATCCAGTGGTTAACGTAGTCAATCATTTCACGGCGTTTGTCAGATAGTCTGTAACTCAATGTAGGATGAATAAAGGTTTTGCCATCTATAAACTTGCGCTTAGCTGTTGGTTTGCGCTTCATTATTTTCTTGGTCATTATTAATTTCTGATTATTTTTTCTTTTGTGGATGTAGAGAAAAAGAAAAAATATGAATTGATAAAGCTATGACTACCAAAGAATTCAATACACATATAGACACAATTGAATACATCATTAATGAAAAGCTAATATCGCTAATCGCAAATGTATTAAAAGCAATCATTACATTGATTTGCTTGACAATAAAAGCAACAATTTTTGTATTAAATTACATTCATAAAATCACTGGTGGCGAATCTGTTGATGCCGCGAAGAAATTTGCAAAGAGTATTGAGAACAATAATACATTGCAGTGTGATGATGGAATTAAATCCCTAATGATTCCTGCGAGCATTAATGATGCGATGGGATTGAAATCCTCGTTCCATCATTCTCTAAATAACTACGTTCGGGCGAAATTGGAACCTGAATTAACAACCAATTTAATTAATATGTGTTCTTATAACGCTCCGAAGAATCGCAGATGTAAGAAACATTATGTTTGTATCAATAATCGCTGCGTACCAACAGAAATTGCAGCGTTGATGGAATCAATTTAATAAATCAAAAGACTTGATATAAATAATTGAGTCTATCTATGGTAAGCGTGAAATATTTAAAGAATTAATTATTAATGCGCCGCAGAATATGCTGCATTTACAAATATATTTTTCTGAATTGTCTACACATTTTGATGGATTTGGTTCGGCGAATCTTGACAATAACCAAGAGTAAATACTTCCTCAAGAGGAAAAAATAATAATTGAGGAAATTAAATATGTTGAAAGAATCTATAAATGCTGTAATAGATTATTTGTACAATTCCTGCCAAATTGAACTTGCTTTAGAACTAATTCGCGATTCGTTATCTGAAGATATCATCGATAAAGAATCTGTAGCAACTATATTAAATGAAATTGCTCTAGAAGATGCTGACCATGCAGTTGTGGTTGAGGCATTAGAGATTATGAACGATTTTGAAATAGAGAAATCTATAGAGCTAAAACACAAGCATTTCACAGGCGATATTAAATATAGATTGGAAGAAATTGTCAGATTTATACCTAATACAGATTTGTCAAAACTAGCTCAATCTAGAATAGACGCTATTAATTATGACATAAATGAATATCTTAATTCTTTGACAGATGAATAGTATTAAATAATCTATAAACATTTAGAGTCATGAAAAACTTGACTCTTTATTACTATTGGCGTGCATGAAGTTATCGATCGCGAATATAAAGAATAACTACCAATATCAATATAAATAAACAACATTCATTTTGTTTTTGCGCGGTAATTCACTGCGTTCAACTCATACTTTTGGTACAAACTCCAGAACATCATCCACATCGCAATCGAAATAAATACAAATCGAATTGAGTATATCTTTCTTGGGAATTCTTGTTCTATCCTTCGCTAATTTGTAGATTGTTTGGGGGTAAAGTAATAAATCTTTTGCAACAGTATATGCAGTTACATCATGTGATTCGAGTAATATTTGTAATTTATTTAAAATCATTCAACGCTCGCTGAGTAAAATTAACACATGCTAATGCACCGTCATCAACATTTTGAAAGTATTTTAGAGATGGATCGGCAATGTAAAAATCTCCATTTGCAAAATTTCCAATGTATTTATGGATGATAGGCACGCGATATTTATCTAAAGGTTTAATATATTCAAATTCCCGATGTTTCTTCCAAATCCAGTAGGCACGAAAGCATTTATAACTATATTCTTGCCTTTCTGGTGATAGCGTCGCGAATCCATCTTCATCTTGATCCGTCAATGCAATATGGACGATTAATGTTCCTACCGTCACTTCAAAAACTTGGCACAATTTATCGAGGATGGTCGCCGTTGGAACAACATTGGGATTATTTACGAGATTATATAATGTCACTTCTTTGATATCTGATATCTTTGAGAGTTTTGGTACGGTTAAATCTCGCTGACTGAGGAGCGCGTCTAAAGTGTTTTGAATCATTGTATTTTGGATGGTTAACAAATTTCGTTGACGCTAACTCTTACCCCAGTTCTTTATTGGTAGATTAATAACCAGAGATTATGTGATTTTCGCTACATTTTGCTTTGGCGCGCGATGGAATGGAGTTACATCGTGTACTTTGCACCACCTTTTTTTATTAAAATTGCTTGTTTCTTCTCTTTGGTTGATGCCTTTGGAGTCTCATTTTGAGCGTTCTTTGGAAATTTATCGCCCTCTATTATACAAATTTTTTATTTTTTTGGTGCATAGTGATAATTTTTAATTATTAAAAAAGCCTGAAACAACGCAAATTCGTTAAACCACTTCAAGCATAGCCTTTATTGAGCCTTTTGCGTGTGGAAAGAGTATATGGCTCTCAAAATAAAGGTGATTTTCACTATGGCGTACAAACATCACACAAAGAAAAACGAAGTAGTCAATTTGGGACTTCATCCAGATTTGCTGCAACTAATTGATATAGCAGCGAATAATGAGTTTAAAACACGCAGTTTCTTTATACGAGAAGCAATAGCAAAAGCTCTGGTTGACCGAGGGGCAATAGAAAACCTCGAACACAATACTGTCTTCCAAGAGAAACTACTCGAACTTTGTGGTGCGCCGATAGCTCCTGGTTCAGCAGTGATTGAACCCGCCATTAATTAGAAAAATGCCAATATTTTTTGACAAAAAATTCGGGGCAAAAGTAGCCAACTTGCCCCCATTAAAATTTATTCGTAGAAAAGAATGTTTGTTAAAGAAAAAACCGAGCAAAATAATGCTTCCAATAGTCCCATTGTATCAGAAAATAGAGTAGCAGCAACACCTCAAAGTCTTGTACAGAAAGAAACAGAGACACATGGATCAAAAACAACTCAGACAAAAATTTGGACTGGGCGCGTTAGTTTGGATGACCACCAATATCAAAATAAACCGCAAAAAGATGATGTTGGTCGTATCAATAACGCCATAGCAAACGGAGCTACTGAGATTGATGAAGATGGATTAATAAAAGCTATTACGTCTGGACAATCCTGGAGTCCAACGATTTTTAATGACAAGCGCAATCGAGAACATTTTGTTGAAATGAGTGCTTTGGTAACAGACTTTGACGATGGATTCCAATCTTTGGACGAGATAATAACTCGCGCAGAAGAACATGGTTTGAAATTTAGTTTTGTCCATGAATCATTCAGTCACACTCAAGAACGTCCGAAGTATCGCGGGGTGTTTTTACTCGAACATCCAATTCAAGATTATCAAACCGCTAAATTATATTGCGAATATATTAAAGACGCATTCAAGGGCATGGTAGATAAAGGTGCAGCAGAACCTTGTAGACTGTATTATGGTGGACGAGCAGAATCTGTAATCGTACACAATCAAACTCATCAATATAGTTTAGAGTGGTTCGAGAATGCGAGTTCTGAGTTTAGATTAGAATCTGAAAAACAACGAAAGCCGAACAAAAGCAAATCTGCTCAAAAAGTAGTTGAAATTTCACGATACAAAAACACTAAGACACAAAAAGAGCAGAAGTCCCACGGAAGTATTAACTACCAAATTGATTGGAAATCATATTCCAAAGAGGATATTGATTGTCTGCAAAAAATAATTGCTTGTCTTGAAATAGTTTCCGAATCTGATTGCGATGAAGAAAGCCATTGGCTCGATATTACTGCGGCATTAAAATTTGAAGCTTTGAAGCATCCAGAGATAGAGGATGAAATCGAAAAGATTTGGAATAAATGGTCGTCAAAGTCAGATAACTACAATCGAGACGGAAATTATACTCGTTGGAATAGTTTAAATGATACTTCCGATAACGCCATCACTATAGGGAGCGTCATTACTAACTACTGCGGCGGCTGGGAGAATGTACAACAGCAGATTGAGAAGCTTTTTTCGCAATCTGAATCTAAAACCTCAGATCCTTATCTTGTAGATCCGCGCATCGGTACCTTCCAAGGAGGTTTAGCAAAGATATTAGAATCACAAGATTACATTAGCCTTGATGAAACATGCTATCGATGGACGGGTACTTATTGGAAAGTGGTTAATGATGATGCCATGAAAACTCATGTCGCCAAAGAAAGTCAAAAGTTTTATAAATTGGACAAAAAGGGAGAAAAACTTTTTACGTTTGGAACCGAAAATGATGTGAAAGGGGGACTAAATTTCTTTAAATCCCTTCACAACAGAAGTGATACTGACGTGAGTAACGCGCATCTAATTGCTTTTGACAATGGTACTTTCGATGTCCGCACCAATGATTTATCCCTCCACCATAATAAAAGAGATAATCTTACATTTAAAATTGTTGGGGATTACATTGAGGGCGCAGAATTACCCGAAGTGGCGCGAGACTTTTTTACCTCCGCATTTGGCGAGGAATTAATTCCCTACATTCGAGCGGTCTATAAAATGTATCTCGATCCTACATTTCCCTATGGTAAATTTGTTCATGTGATTGGACCGTCTGGTAGTGGCAAGGGAACTTTCATTCGTTTATTGCTCTCGATGTTGAGTCCATCATCCAAAGGAGCTGGGAACGATCTAACTTGCTTTAACAAACCAGATAAAGTGATGCAAGAATTATCGGGAAAGTCCATTTATGCTTTACCAGATATGAGTGGTTTTACCAATAAATGCACTGGCTTCTATGAATTGGTCGATAATGGTCCACTTAGCGGACGAAAACTATATGCTAGCCACACGATATCAAAACGTTGGAATGTTCGATTCATTGTGGGGTCGGTCAATCCATTAAAAGTAGGGGGTTCTAGCGACGGTTGGGCGCGGCGAGTTCTACAACTGCCAACCAAAAGAAGAGAGAGGAAACCCGATATATATTTGGAAAAGAAACTTACTGATGTCAACGCGCAAATAGCGTCCTGGGCATTACAAATGCCGAAGGAAGAAGCTCTAGAACTCATACAAAATGCGGATGCTAATGAGGTTATTAAACAATCTACATTGGAAGCTGCCATATATGGTGATTCGGTCAAACAATTTGTAGATCAGTGTGTATTATTAACTGGTCGTAATAATGATTTTGTACCAATATCCGAGTTACACAAAAAATACAAACTGTATTGCAAAGAAAAGGGCTATAAAGCACTTGCTCTAAACGCCTTTAGCACATCGATTCAATCTGATTTGCGGCATTTATATCAAAAACGTAAAACCGTTAACAATGAAAAACGACCAAGTTGTTTGATGTATATAAAAATGCAGAGCGATTTGTTTACTGAAGCTAATGTCCATATTCCGATGGAATATAAATCGGAACACGAAAGCGAAGATAATTTTAAAAAGCTTCTGGAGTTCGATCCAGAACGAGTAGATTCTGATCCCGACCATGCGGAGATTTAAACCACCATTATGGCGGTGATGAGAACTTTAAAAGACATCGACAACGGCGGACGCATACCAAAAATGAAATGCCAGAAAATCTATGAGGTATCGTTGGATCAAAACCAGATGATTCACAAAGAGAACTTCTAGCAACATTTGGAAAATTATAGTCAAAGAGGCGGTCATATAAAAGCCGCCTTTTTGAATAAACGCGCCATTGGGAAGAAAGTAACGTGAAATATTTCCTTTCCTGCTGCATTAAGAGGCTTGTGATACTTTTGAAACACACATAATGCAGGATTTCAATCTGGAAGAGATGTCAAATTTATAACTCGCCACGTACTTTTATACGAAAACGTACAAGTATCGCAATATATTGGACTGCCATGTGTTTTAGATGGTGCTTTGAAAACGCGCGCAGACCATAATAGGACACTTGTAAAAATTGACACAATGCAAATCACATCTTGAAGTGCTGTTAGTCCTGCCAATTACATATGCGATTATTGCTATCGAGTCAATTCGTCGTGGATGCGATCTCGTTCATGAGAATATTGGCATATATTACCAACATGTAACAAACGTTCTTTGCGTGTTTAATTTCGCGCGTGGGAAATCACAAGACACTACTTTTGAAAGACAAGACACTACTTGCTCCAAAGTAATGTCTTGGATCGTAACCATTGCGGGATATACATTACGAGCGACAAAATTGTTGAATTCGTGAATTTCAAGACACTACCTGTTTTGAAGTGGTGTCTTGGACGAAACGCAATCCCCGTATATGTTTCGAGTCGCGGTTTTTTACTTTTTGTACTTCAAGACACTACTTTCTTTAAAACTAGATAGGAAAAAATTGAATATATGTATATCAATTGGAGGAGTAGAAAATAAAAAGAAAGAAAAATAATATAGAAGTAAGTTTGCCAAAAGTAGTGTCTTTTAACGCGAAGTAGTGTCTTGCAGCGACGGGGACTGCGTTTCGAGGATTTTGAAGTAGTGTCCTAAACTCAAAAGTAAAGTCTTGAGTGGTGGTTTGAGAGCAAAGTAGTGTCTTGCAGCGACGGGGACTGCGTTTGGGGTATTTTGAGTGCAACAATGAGGTCAAAAGTGTTGAATTTTTTGGATTTATTGAGTTGCACGTAATTGAAAGGCTCATAATTGAAAAGGCGGTTAATTATTTTGGATATTTAATTTAAACCGTTCTCATGTCCTATAATGCTCAATATATTTATATTTTGGCAGTCAAATCTTTGATAGCATTGTGATTTGAACAGGTGGAGAAGAAAGTAAATAAAAACCCCTGGAAGATGCTAGGAGCCAACGCCAAATTACTACAAACTATTTAATGTGCAGGAAGAGCTCAGGCTCTCGAATCAGCGCCTGAATTACGCGCCGGACAATTGAGCGCAAGTAATCATGCATCCAACACATATCTGTCGTTGTATTGCCGACTCGCAACTTGTTGATTGATTCTAATGCACCTTGCAAGTCTCCACCATGTGCGACCGCACTCCGAAATGAATAAAGCCGAGACACAATTTTGTCCAATCCAGCGTTGCCAAAAGGATCGAATGGAATCGAAAGCCCGACTTCTGTTAGTCGATGGTTTACCAAAGAGAGGTTTCGTCGTAATTGGCGACTTATGCTGTCAACGCGGTCGCCATCCTGAGGAGCATGCGAAAGGATTGATTCTAATATCGCGAAATATCCCAAGTGTTTGAATTCCGAGTAGTCTGGAAGACGGTCCAAGTCCAAGAATCTCTTGATTGCATTGAGGACATGGGGTGGAGCCTCTGCACGCCTCCATTCGATTACATTGCGTGCATTTTCTAATTGGTTGGGATGACTGAGATCATTTGTTGACATTATCCAATTTGGAAATGGTATCGCAGAATTCGCAATTCCAGAAGTGGTCACTCCAGTCGGCCGGCTCCGAACACCGTATCCCGCGAATCGCCGCCATCTTCCACAGTTTGGAGGGTTTTCACCACCGCTAGAACTCGCGCCAATCATAAGTTGAAGGTCAGAAATTGCCAGTGCTTGGGTTAGTGAATCTGGACCGATTCCGACAGTATCATCGGCATAAACCAATGTGATACGCCATTCATCTTGTGGCAACATTTTTGTCGCATCGTATTTACCATTCTCATACAGGCGGGAGTGAGGCATTAGGCTTGCGTAACCATACGTGTATTGTAACCAATCATGAAAATGGTGTTTGACTCTCAGTTTCTCTAATTCAGTAATCGTCGTCCGACGCAAGTGCCAACCGGCACCAAGATCATGCTCAGAATCTAATAATTTCGGTTCGACGTCGTTGAATGCAACCAAATACCCTTGATTTGATTGACTGAACGAAGATAGTGGCCCAAATCGAGAGTTAGACATGGTTTAGTCGGATAATTATTAATTATTTATTATGCGAAAACTTTCTGGATGTTACTCTATATATTTCTTTCTCGCAAACATATAACCCTACTATGAATTGAAATTTGAACAATCAATTGAGACATCATACTTCGCATTAACACAGCAGATAACATCCAAAACCGCGAATACCAATAGCAGTACTATTACAAATTAATAAAAAACAAAATACAAACATTCGATTTAGATGATTTGGCAGGCATAAAAATTCAGAACACAACTTTTGAAAGGTGTGATTGATATCAATTTAACTACAAGCATATTTTAGTAAATTGTTTATATACATATTTAATTGTTCTCGAAAATAAAAACACAGAAGTTTTAACATTCAAATGATTAACTTTATTCCAGATATTATCGACAGCGCTCGTAACGTAGTAGATTCTACAGGAGATGCAGTAGACAAAATCATTTCAATTAGTAATCCTCTTGCAAAAAGAGAAAATGAATCTCCTGAAGACTATGAACGTAGACTCGAACATTTGGAGCGTCAAAAGGAGAGAAAATTACAGTTTGAATCGGAACAACAGGATGCTAAAAGGCAAACGCAACTTGAAAGAGAAAATATAAAACTCGAAAGAATAAAAATTAAAGCAGAGTTGAAAAGAGAACAAAGACAAGCAAAACTCGAACAACAACAATTAAAACAAGAAGCAGAGCAAGCTCGAAAGAAAGAACATGCAGAAGAAAAAGAAGCTCAAAGACAGGCAAAACTCGAACAACAGCAATTGAAACAAGAAGCGAAACAATCTCGTCAGAAAGAGAAACTAGAACAAAGACAAGCAAAACTAGATGCTAAATTACAACCGATCAAATAACAGTTTAATACACTCAATTAAATCAAAATAAATTACTTTAAATGGAGCTTTATAATGCGTTTACTATCAAATAAAGATTTTGACAGAAAATTTCGTCCTGTATTTAGAGAACTTGAGTTGCTTCAACGAAAAATAAACAAAAAATCAGGATGGTTCATCTTCAAAACACATGTTTGGACGCAAGAAGAGCTACTCAACTCAGAACATATAAGTAAAATAAACTCTATTACAGAAAAAATTGGTAATGATGTTGAAAATTGGAGACGAAACAAACAATTATCTTTTATAGAACAAGGAATCTATAACAAAAATAGAGATAAAGTTGATGATGAGCTATACGCAACCAAAGGAAAAATAGACGATAGAAAAGAAACTTTTTGGGAAGAATTTGCCAAATCATTTGGTGTAATAATTCCTCATATAATGGAGCATTTACCAGAAATAGTACCTGGCAATATAGCTTTAAAATTATTGGGTAATGCTTTTACAGCTTTATTACCAGGAAGTAATCGTAATAATCGTAGATTGCCAGCTTCAAGATAAATATTTATTACAAACATACTATTGGAGGATAAAAATCGCAGGAAAAATAGTAACATTCGTGATTATTTCTATGTATTTCAGATGATTATCTTAGCAATCTTCTCAACCGCACTCGTAATAGTATTCGCCATCTCAAAGTGCGATCGCCAATTATTAATGTCGTAGCATATTGGTTGCTCATCATCCCAATGCCAAATTCTGCCAATTCTTCTTCCTTTGGCATCACAGATAATAGCAGATTTCATATACCTACTCTCAAGCTTGGCTCGAACCTGATGCTCCATCGCGATCGCCTGAACAGTATCAAACCATGCCTCCGTTTTAATAATAGTGAGCTTTTTCCAGATATCGCTTTCAGTTTTATCTAATGCAGCAATATCATATGTTCCTCGAACTTTATCTGTTACCATAGTCCTACATCAAATATGTAATCAGAGCATCGGGATTCAAGAGCGACCAAACTACTGAAATCTCGATGTTTCTGTGTTTACAGAACTATATTACGGCGATACGACAAGTTTATAGGCCCATCTCCCAATGATTTTTAATGATTTGAGGGTCATGTTCAGCACGGAACAAAAGGAACAAGATCGGCAAGTCTGAACAACAGAAAATCTCTCAACCACAGAAGTTTGAGAACCAACTATTACATATTGGGGAATGTATAAGTAACGTTTTTATGAGTCTCATGCCGCAGTTAACTGCGGCATCGAATAGTTATTCGTATCTTTTATAATTTGGCGCGCGCAGTAATTCCTGCGGCACAGTGGAATTTGCACGAAGGCAGAATTTGCAGCATATCGATCCTCGACGCGAAATAATCTCGAAACACACTCTTTTGACAACCACAAAAATATTAATTGGTAGAAATTCCTGATGCGGTCTTGGCTGCAAACCAAATTAGTGCGTCAATAATGAACGCTAGTGCAGGATTTGCGACACCAAGTTACCAAGCAATCCTGTTTTCGCGTGATTATTGTTTCTGCCAAAAAACGAGTTACAAAAGTCCACAAACTCTAATTTTGGTTTCTTTTTGGTTTCCAATCTGATTTAATGGTCCTGTAAACGCCAAAAAGATTCCACTTGTCAAAGTCGGGAAACTCTTACTATATATATGTTTCAGTGGGCGAAGAGAGACTCGAACTCTCACGATTTCTCGCCACATTTTGAGTGTGGTGCGTCTACCAATTCCGCCACTCGCCCTTGAGTGATTCGATTTTAAGTATAAAGTATACGGGGTAATAAAAGCAAGGCTTTGGGAAAAGTTCTAGTTGTATATTAGAACTCCTACATTTAAAGAATTGATAGATTTCATCAAAACAATTCCCTTTAGGAAAAATGAGCGGAATCTTCTGGTTCCAACACCTTGAACCAAAAGCTACAGGAATGAAAGGAACTGGGATTTGTTGCATTTAAGTTTCTAACTGGCGTAATTTAGGTAATTTAAAGCCTACTGCACCAACTAAAAACATGGCGATCGCACACCCAACATACAGTAACGCCGACTTAAATATATTTTTCTCTTTCTGTCAACGCGTAACTTCTATAACTAATGACTAACTTTCACAACCTTCCAGGCTATTTGCGCGCCAATTTTGCCAGCTTTTTCAAATATCCAACTCCCCCTTTTAAAAGAAGCTTCATCACGATCGCAATGAGGTTTGACACCAATTAGCTGTTCGACTTCGTGAGTAGTTAAGATCCACTCAGCAGCAGCAGCTTTTTCCAGAACTTCCATATACCAAAGAGGATTTTGAGTTTGTTGTTGCTTGCCAATGGTAGTTTCTAGTCTGTTTAGAGAATCAGCGATTTGCTTTAGTAACTGAGCGATCTCTTTGATGGTAGGTTTTTCTGGAACGGGTGGCTCTACGGGTACTGTTTTCGACTGTTGAGTTATTGCTTCTAGCTTTTCTGGCTCGTTTTTAGCGATTGCGAAGCTAGCCGTAGGCATCGCTATTTCGGGACTAGAAGCTGGCTCATCTTCATCTAACCAGGGATCGGGAATAATTTCTGGTTTAAAAGTTGGTGTAAATTCATGATGTTTGAGCCAGGTTCGGTCTAAATCTGCTGCCATGTTTTGCAAGTATTCAGCAGTTTCAGGCTCGCTGGAAACTAAGCGATCGGCGACTTCTCGCATCACCTCAATTAATTTTGGTTCGATTAAATCTTGATGGGCTGTTAGTATTTGTTGTTCCAAACCTTCAGGACAATCTAATAGAGCTTTAATTAGTTCGGAATAGGCATTAATTTTATCGTCTTTATCTCCCGTATTAAAATTATCATCGATTAAAATATGGTGTAGCTGACTCGCCCAATTGTGCAGATATTTGGCAGCCTTAGTTTTACCCTCCATAGCAAAGTAATTTGCCACCTGTTCCATTACTTCAACTAAACCCAGATTCACCAATTCTCCATGTTGGCGCAATACTATCCACTCTTCACCTTGAGGGCAGCCTAATAATTTTTGCACCAAATCTAGATAAGCTTTCAGGCTCGGCTTGTTCATAGTTTTAAGAAAAAATATATAATTGAGATAGATAGTTAACTTCTGCTTGCTATGTATTAACTATCGACAATCGATCTACATTCACATTTTTAGATAACAATCTGAGGAAGTTGTGAAAGTTTCGTAGCTACTAACAAGAAGCTACTAACAATTAACAATCAACCAAGAAATGAATGTAGAAACTTTACTGCAACAATATGCTCAAGGCGATCGCGACTTTAGCAACGCCGATCTAAATTGTGCTGACTTAACTCAAACGAAACTTAGTGGCATAAATTTAATCCGAGCCGACTTATCGGGTGCTATTTTGCAACACACCAATCTCAGCGGTGCATTTTTGGTTCTGGCTAATCTCGAAAAAGCAGATTTAACAGGAGCAATGGCGATCGCCGTTAATTTTAGTGGCGCGAGACTTCAAGAAGCGAATTTAAGCCACAGCAAGCTTACCGAAGCTATCTTAACTGGTACTTGGTTACAACAAGCCAATCTGCAGAACGCCAACCTTCAAGGAGCAATTCTAGCGGGAGCAAACCTTTACCAAGCCAACTTACAGCAAGCCGATCTTGGAGGGGCAAACCTATACGGTGCGGATTTAAGAGAGGCAGATTTAACTGGTGCTAATTTAATTCACACCAATCTTAGGGGAGCAAACTTAACGGGAACGATTTTGCCCCAGCAATTAATAACGGTTTAGCAACGTGAGTTCGGAATTCAGAGTTAGGAGTTAGGAGTTAGGAGTTAGGAGTTAGGAGCTAGGTTATTCATAACGAAAGAATCAGGATTTCAAACCTTTAAAAATTAAAGAATTACACAATTTTTAAGTTTTTATCGCTTTGTCGAACTCACGTTTAGCAAGAGAGGAAATTATTATGCTGGAAATTACCAAACTGCTAGAAAAATACGCAGCAGGAGCCAGAAACTTCGAGGGTATAAACCTTAATGGTGTCTGTTTGTATCGCGCAAAATTGACCAATATCAATTTTCAAAATGCCAACTTAATCGGTGCAAACCTGAGTGGTGCCGATCTAACGGGAGCTAATTTAGCAGGAGCAAACTTAATTGGTGCGAACTTGAGCGGTGCTTGTTTGATATATGCTAATTTAACTCGTGCCGATTTGATTGGCGCAAACCTTGGTGGAGCAAAACTAGCCAATGCTAACCTAAGAGCAATTACTCTTAACGGCGGTAACTTAAGCGGTGCGAATTTGAGTGGTGCAGATTTATCCCATGCATCTTTGAAAGGAGCTAACTTTAGTGGTGCATTTTTGAATGCTACTTTCACTGAAGCCAATCTACAAAACGCCAATCTCAACAGCGTTAGTTTAGTAGAAGCAGACTTGAGTGGGGCAAATTTAAGAGGTGCGAACTTAGTCGGCGCAAATCTATCCCATGCCAATCTAACGGAAGCAATTTTAGTTGATGCAAATCTTAGTGGCACAAACTTATCAGGCGCGAATTTAGAACAGGCAAACATTCGGGAGTTAGAAATAGCAAGTAGCAAGCAACAAATAACCACTAACCACTAACGAAAAAAGGAGAAAAATCATGACTACTAACAAAACACAAAACAGAGGACACTTTTGCATCTATGACTATTATTTAGACGGAGAATATTTAAAATGGGAGGAAGTCACAGGAGAATGCCCAGTATTGGTCGTTGGGCAAAGACACACAGTTCATATGGAAGATGGCAGGGAAGTTGTTGGAGAGATTGTGGAAACGATCGCCGTCAGTGAAAACGAACGAAAAATTTTACTTTGCTCTTGCTAGAATCCTTTAGGAAATACAGTTAAAGTCGATCCCTCACACCTTTCTCATACTGTTTTGCTAATTTAAAACTAAGAGCAACCTACAAAACTTCTGTTGAGGAGGTGAGGCGAAATGAGAAAAAAGCCTTCTATAAGGGATTGATTTATCTAATTGGTGCGATCGCAACCATAGTAATCGGCAAGCCTTGGCTGCAACCAGATGCTGCATCGGCTAATCCTACTTTGGATAATGCAATCGCTCTTCAAATCGATAACCTCAAACAGTCAGACAATAAATGGATTGAAATCGATCTGAGAGATCAACAACTATTTGCCTGGTCTGGAGAAGAACAAACCTTTAGTTCCGTAGTTTCTACTGGCAAAGCCAAAACCCCAACTTATCCAGGAATTTATGCCATCCAGCGTAAATATCCTCAAGATAGAATGCGGGGCAGAGACTATGATATTCCTGATGTTCCTCATGTGCTTTATTTTGATCGAGGATACGCTCTACATGGAGCATATTGGCACAACAGTTTTGGTACACCAATTAGTCATGGTTGCATTAATTTGCCAATTGATTACGCTCAACAACTATTTGATTGGGCAGAAATCGGTACAACTGTAATCATTCATGAATAGTGAGTAGTTCGAAGTTCGGAATTCGGAATTCGGAGTTCGAAGTTCGGAGTTTGAACTTCGGAATTAGCAATTAATATTAATAACTATAAAGTGTCTTAATTTAAATAGAAGAAGGTACAATCAGTATTAGTAAAAATTGATGAGGCAGTTGAATAATGCTTTTGATTTTTTCTAGCTTAAAAGCACTATTTTGGGCTTTACAAATTATTCACAATCAAATGCTTTCAATGTTTAATTGTTTGTGGCTCATGATATTAATTGGCTTGTAGGTAACGCTAATTTGTTTGCTATAAATATGCTATACTTAATGTTATATCAGCTTGGCTTATTAACTAGCACTATCAAGGCATAAGTATCATCTTCAAAGTCTATCTGTCTTGTGGATATTAAAGGTCGAAAATATCAATATAAAGTTTGATTTTTGTTAACAAAAGTTAATAGCTAGTGTGTATTTAAATTGTATAACTATCAGCATGGTCTTGCGGTTATAGGCGAGTTTGGATAGCAACTTCCAAGACTAGAGATAGTTTTAGGGAGTAAAGAGTCAAATCTCTTTAAATTTGCCAATGTTTTCACTAATTAAGCGTCATCGTTTTAAGGCGGCGATCGATGAGCCAATTTTAGGTCGCACATTGCCATCTTTGCTGGATGAGGCTTGCGATCGCGCAGTGTACCCTTTGGATAATCGCCCGCAAGATGATGGGCTAAAACCCAATCGCAAATATCCAGTTAATCCTCGGGCTTTTAATCAGGGGACAAAAGAAGGTTGGCAATCTCAATCTAGTCTAGAATTGCGAACTGCTGTTGAAGAGTTGGCTTTGGGGCTCGACGAGAAACAGCTGGAGCCAGAAGATAAAATTGCCTTGCTAATGCATAGCGACGTTAATTTCTGTCTCGCAGATTTCGCATCTTTACTAGCAGGATTGGTTAACGCGCCTATCGATCTAACCCAAACTTTAGATAACATTACCTTTATTCTGAATCATTCGGCAGCTAAAGCCTTAATTGTTTCCGATTTAGACTTATTAGCTCAGATCGTACCTTACCTCGGGGCAATTCCCAGTCTACAGATAATTATTATTGCCGATATCCCCGAAGATTGGGAAGAAAAACGGATGCAACTATTAACTTGTGGAGTAAATGAGTTCGGAGTTCGGAGTTCGGAATTCGGAGTTAACAATTTTGAGTCGAATGAATTTGGAGTTAATCAATCTGAAGATAATAATCGCAATTTGGCATCCAGTACCTCAGATTTTCAGTCAAAAATTACTAACTCCGAACTCAGGGCAGACCCCGCGTTATGCAAAGCGGTATCCTTTAGGGCGCCTTCAGGCGCAAGGGAACGCTGCCCTGCAAAAACTCCGAACTCTCCCCCAGCTTGTTTGTGTATTCCGATGTTGCTTTGCCAGGCACGTCCCGATCTGCATTGTCCAGTACTGCCTCACTGCATTCAACTTTATTCGGTTGATGAGATACGAGATGCAGGCAAAAAACTATGGAGTGAACAGCGAGTTAAAGAGTTACGCGATCGCCTTGACCCTCAAGACGTCGCAACTATCGTTTATATTCCTGGAGATACAGGAGAACCCAAAGGAGTGATGTTGAGTCATGAAAATATTAGCAGTGATATATTAACTACCTTTGGCAGTATTCCCGAACTCCAGCCAGGAAAGGTGGAAACAGTATTGTCTTTTTTACCTCTAACTCATATATTTGCGCGAGCGTTTATTTACGGTCATCTGAATTACGGACATAGTATTTATTTTTCGACACCTAATCGGGCAGCTAGAGACTTTAAGACAGTCAAACCTACCTTAGTGGCTACTGTGCCACGACTGTTAGAGAAAATTTATCAAAAGTTGCTTGATCGCGGTGGCAAACTCGAAGGATTTAACAAAACGATTTTTGATTGGGCATTAAACCTAGCTCAAAGTTACGAGTTGGGCAAACCAAGGACATTATCCTACGATCTACAGCTCAAGCTAGCAAATTTACTGGTTTTTACTCAAGTTCGTAAACCCTTTGGCGGTCGCCTCAAATACTTTATTAGTGGTGGTGCTGCCCTAAAAGCTGAGATTGCTAATGTTCTTAGTGGGACAGGTTTGACAGTCCTTCAAGGCTATGGCTTAACCGAAACCAGTTCGGTAATTTGCTGCAATCAAGCTGGCTATAATCGGGCGGGAACAGTAGGTTTGCCCATTCCTGGTGTAGAAATTGCGATCGCCATCGATGGAGAAATCTTGGTGAAAGCTCCCTACGTGATGCAGGGGTATTATCAAGATCTCGATGCCACAAAAGCAGCGATCGACGAAGATGGCTGGCTGCATACAGGAGACATAGGGAAATTTACTCCCGAAGGCTTCTTGACTATTACAGGCAGCAAAAAAGAACTATTCAAACTTTCCACTGGTAAATATGTCACCCCCCAACCTTTAGAAGATTACGTCAAGCGATCGCCTTTAGTAGCTCAAGCAGCAGTGGTAGGCAGACAGCAGAAATTCTGTGGGATGCTGATCTTTCCCAATCTAGAACGATTGAAAGAACAAGCCCAGGCTATGGATTTAGATTTACCCATCTTAGATTTATTACAACAGCCAGAAATTATCGCGCTTTATCAAACACTAGTTGACGAAGCCAACGAAAAACTGCCTCTGTGGTCGAAGGTCAAACAGTTTAGGTTAGTTGATGCCGAGCTTACCGTAGCCAATGGACTATTAAAACAAAACCTAAAAATAAATCGAGCTAGGGTCAACGAGAGATTTGCCACGGAAATCAATGCTCTGTATGGAGATGAGAAGAGTTCGGAGTTTATTAAGAGTTCGGAGTTGATTAAGAGTTCGGAATTAGGAATTAGTAGTTCGGAGTTATCTCGGTTGAAACTTTTGGCTAAAAAGTTCAGAAGGTTATCTAAAAAAGTTGTTCGGAGTTACTGGCAGCGTCAGAATCCCAGCTTTTTCCATAAGTTAGAAAGTGATGAAAAACAAAGTAAAGCCAAATTCTTTAAATTACCTATTTCCTTTATTGGAAAACATGAAAATTCTCAATTTCAAACTCCGAATTCCGAATTCCGAATTCCGAACTCACAGATCGAAGAAGAACTAGAGTAAAAAAGGAGGATACTATGTTTAAACCGTTTAGAACTGCTGCTGTATTAGGTGCAGGGGTAATGGGTTCGCAGATTGCGGCTCACCTGGCTAATGCTGGTCTGACAGTGCATTTACTAGACATACCTGCGCCAGAGGGAGATGACAAAAATGCCATTGTGGAAGCGGGCTGGCAAAAGGCTCTCAAGCTCAAACCACCAATTTTATTTACCGACAAGGTTGCTCGCCGAGTGACTCTCGGAAATTTTGACGAGCATCTAGATCGCCTGGCAGATGTGGACTGGGTAATCGAAGCGGTGGTGGAAAATTTGGCAATCAAGCAACAGTTAATGGCACGCATTGAAAGTGTGATTAGCGATCGCGCGATCGTGTCTACCAATACTAGCGGTTTGCCCGTCAATGAAATCGCTCAGGGATTGCCGTTACATTTTAGGGAACGTTTTTTAGGCACGCATTTCTTTAATCCTCCTCGTTATCTCAAGCTACTGGAATTAATTCCTACCGAGGATACCGACATTAATATTTTGGTCAAAATGGAATGGTTTGCCCGCTTGCATTTGGGTAAAGGAGTGGTCATTGCTAAAGATACGCCCAACTTTATCGCTAACCGTATTGGCATCTGTGCCATTATGCTGGGCATCAAAGCCTTTACCGAAGGAGATTATTCGATTGAAGAAATCGATACTCTGACGGGTACTTTAGTTGGACGACCTAAATCAGCTACTTTTCGCACTGCCGATCTAGTCGGGTTAGATACTTTAGTCTGTGTAGCGAAAAATCTTTATCCCGCTATTCCTCATGATGAAAGTCGGGAAATTTTCCGCGTTCCAGATTTGTTAGAAAAACTCGTAGAAGTAGGCAATTTGGGGGCAAAAGCTGGTGCGGGCTTTTATAAAAAAGAACGGGGCGAAATCCTCTCGATAAATCCAGATTCTTTGGAGTATAAACCAGCTCAGTCATTAAATTTAGGCAATATCAAAGAACTTAAAAAACTAGAATTAGGCGATCGCCTGAGAGCTTTGTATCGAGATACAGGTCGGGCGGGTCAGTTCTTCCGCAACTATATCTTATCTGTCCTTAGCTACAGTTCCTACCGCATTCCTGAAATTAGCGACAGTCCAGCGGAAATAGATCGGGCGATGCGTTGGGGCTTTGGTTGGGAAGTAGGACCTTTCGCCATCTGGGACATTTTGGGATTTAAGACTGTGATTACCGATATGCAAACCGCAGACATACCCCTAGCAGATTGGGTAATTGAAATGATCGAACGGCATCAGGTAGCTGGTTTTTATCAAAAAGATCGAGTTTATAGCCCTGAAGATGGCTACACTGCGATCTCTAATCCTCCAGATGAAATCGAGCTTGAGGTAATAAAATCTCATCCTGAAAACATCCTTTGGCAAAATGAAGAAGCTGCTCTGCTAGATTTAGGTGATAAAGTAGTCCTCTATGAATTTAGATCTAAAGGCAATACTCTCAGCTTCAAAGTCATGTCGGGACTGATTGAAGTTCTGAATCTGCTAGAAGACAGCGACTATCTGGGTATGGTCATTGGCAACAGTAACGTCAATTTCTGCGGAGGAGCAAATTTAGCGGAAATCGGGGCATTAGCACAATCGGGTCAACTAGATAAAATTGCCGAACTTGTCTCGCAATTCCAGCAAACCTTACAAAGAATCCATTACTTCCCCAAACCAATCGTCGCTGCGGTACAGGGATTAGCTCTAGGCGGTGGTTGCGAACTCGTCATGGCTTGCCCTCAAGTGGTAGCAGCAGCAGAAAGCTATATCGGTTTGGTAGAACTCAGCGTTGGCTTGATTCCTGGTGCAGGGGGTATTATGCGCATGGCAGCCTGGGCAGCGGAACACGCAGCCCAAGAAATTGCCAGTCAGGTACAGCCCTTTATCCAAAGAGTCTTTGAAACCGTGGGGATGGCAAAAGTAGCCAATAGTGCTTACGAAGCCCAAGAACTAGGTTTCCTATCACCGACAGCTAAAGTGATTATGAATAGCGATCGCCGTTTGTATGTGGCAAAACAAGAGGTGATTCGTCTGGCACTAGAAGGTTATGCACCTATCCCCCATCGCGACATTATGGTCTTGGGTCAACCTGGTAAAGCAGCCTTAGAACAGGCAGCCTATGTCTTCCAACAAGGAGGCTACATCTCGGAATACGATCGCTTCCTAGCTCAACGGTTGGCATCCGTCCTTACTGGAGGGGATTTATCAGCACCTTCTTTGGTAAGTGAAGATTATCTACTGCAATTAGAACGAGAATACTTTGTGCCGTTACTGAAAGAAGAAAAGACCCAACAACGGATTGCTCATTTATTAAAAACCAAAAAACCTTTACGTAATTAGTTAGGAGTTAGTAGTTCGTAGTTAGTGGTTCAAAGTCCGTAGTTGTCACTGTTGATAATTCCGAACTCCGAATTCCGAATTCCGAACTCTAAAAAGGGTTATGAAAGAAGCATATATTGTAAGTAGCATTAGAACTGCTATCGGCAAAGCACCGAGAGGAACATTGCGTCACGTGCGTCCCGATGACTTGGGGGCGACGGCGGTTAGAGGTGCGATCGCCAAAATACCCAACTTCGATCCTGCTTTAATTGAAGATGTGATTATGGGCTGTGCCTTTCCCGAAGGAGAACAGGGATTTAACTTAGGGCGGATCGTGGCTCGCAATTCGGGATTGCCCGATTCTGTGCCAGGATGTACCGTCAATCGTTTCTGTGCTTCGGGACTGCAAACCATCGCGATGGCATCTCAGGCAATTATGACAGGACAGGCAGATGTCATGGTGGCGGGTGGGGCAGAATCTATGAGTTTAATGCCCATGGGCGGAAATTATCTGGCTCCTAATCCAGAACTAATTGCTGAATCTCCTAATACCTATATCACCATGGGGATTACAGCCGAAAACGTAGCGCGAGAATATAATATTTCCCGCTCCGATCAAGACCAGTTTGCTTTGCGATCGCACGAACGAGCCTTAGCTGCGATCGCTAAAGGGAAATTTAGAGCGGAAATTGTTCCTATTAAATTGAAAGAAACGATTTACGCTGACGGCAAAGCCCAAACTATTGAAAGAGTATTTGAGGAAGATGAAGGACCTCGCGCCGATACTAGTATAGAAGCTCTGGCAAAATTAAAACCCGTCTTTCATGTCAAAGGAACGGTAACGGCAGGCAACTCATCTCAAATGTCTGATGGGGCAGCAGCCACAGTACTAATGAGTATGAAAATGCTCAATGAATTACACATCAAACCAATGGCTAAATTATTAGGCTATGCCGTAGCGGGTGTGGCACCAGAAATTATGGGTATTGGTCCCGTGGCAGCCGTCCCTAAAGTACTCAAACAAGTGGGTTTAACTTTAAATGATATTGGACTAATCGAACTTAATGAAGCCTTTGCAGGACAGTCTTTAGCCGTGATTCGCAAACTAGGACTCGATGAAGACATTATTAACATCAACGGTGGTGCGATCGCTCTTGGACATCCTCTAGGCTGTACGGGGGCAAAATTAACCGCCACCCTACTCCATGAAATGCAACGGCGAGGCATCCGTTACGGCATGATTACCATGTGCGTTGGTGGTGGCATGGGTGCAGCGGGAGTGTTTGAAAATCTTTTATGAGTTCGGAGTTCGGAATTAGGAATTAGGAATTAGGAATTAGGAGTTCGGAGTTGTTTATTTAGAATCAATTTTTGTTTTGGGAGAAGAGCCATGATCGATCTTCTTACACCTAATGTTGGTGTTGTTTTACTATTCTTCTTGGTGTTTTTATTATTTGGATATATCGGCTCCCCATTATGGATCTGGACGTTATGTCTTGCTGCCATTTTAGGAGTTGCTCAAGCACCAATTTGGCTATGGGGTATCTTTGGTGTTATTGCGTTAATTTTTAATATCCCGCAAATACGTCAAAGATTAATTACAAATTACATAGTAAAAGCGATCGCCCGTCTTAAACTCTTACCCAAAATCTCTGCTACTGAAAGAGAAGCGATCGAGGCAGGTAACGTCTGGGTAGACGGCGAATTCTTCTCAGGTAAACCCAACTTCCAATACCTACTCAATCAACCTTACCCATTAATCCTCAAAAACTCCGAACTCAACCAAAACTCTGAACTCCTAACCCCAAACTCCTGTACAGACGCTAAATTTCGCGTCTCTACGAACTCCGAACTCCGAACTCCCAATTCCGAACTCTCAAAAATCCGTTCCTTCCTCGACAATCAGGTAGAAACCGTCTGTCAGATGGCAACTGATTGGAATATTCACGTGCGCCAGGATTTACCCCCTGAAGTTTGGGACTATCTCCGCCAAGAAAGGTTTTTTGGCATGATGATTCCCACTGAATATGGAGGATTAGGATTTTCCAATTTGGCTTACAGCGCGGTGATGACTAAGTTAGCATCTCGTTCTTTCACCCATACTGCTACCGTTGGCGTTACCAATTCCTTAGGTCCGGCTAAATTACTACTGCGTTATGGCACACAAGCCCAAAAAGACTATTATTTGCCTAGATTAGCCACAGGAGAGGAAATACCCTGCTTCGCTCTCACTGAACCCAATGCTGGTTCTGATGCAGGTAGTATTATCTCTCATGGAGTGGTGTTTCGGGGGAATGACGGTAAGTTATATCTGCGTTTGAATTGGGAAAAACGCTATATCACTCTGGCGACGATCGCTACCTTGATGGGGTTAGCATTTAGACTTCGAGATCCCGATAATCTATTGGGTAAAGGAGAAGATGTGGGTATTACCTGCGCCTTAATTGCTACAGATATTCCTGGAGTCATCATTGATCGCCGTCACGATCCGATGGGAGTACCTTTTTATAATTCTCCCACTATCGGTAAAGATGTAGTTGTATCTATCGAACAAATTATTGGTGGGGTAGAACAGGCAGGACAGGGTTGGAAAATGTTGATGCAGTCTTTGGCTGCGGGACGAGGCATTAGTTTCCCTGCTACCTGTACTGGTATCGCTAAACTAGTCACCAGGGTTACAGGAGCATATGCCAGAGTCAGAAGACAGTTTGGCTTGAATATCGGTCGATTTGAGGGCATTGAAGAACCCCTGGCTCGTATTGGCGGTATAACTTATCTGATGGATGCCGCTAGGTTATACACCGTGGCTGCAGTAGATGAGGGAGAACAACCTGCTGTAGTTTCGGCGATCGCTAAATATAATTTTACCGAATTGTCCCGTAAGATTATCAACGATGGTATGGACATCATGGGCGGTGCGGGTATATGCCGTGGGAAAAGAAACCTACTGGCAAATATTTATACTGCTACTCCCATTCCCATTACTGTTGAAGGAGCGAATATTCTCACTCGCACCATGATTATCTTCGGACAGGGCGTGATTCGTTCTCATCCTTATGTATATCGAGAAATAGCAGCGTTAGAACAAGGAGACATTCCAGCCTTTGATCGCGTTTTTTGGCAGCATCTCGGTTCGCTAGTTCGCAATTTATGCCGCACTGTTTTACTCAGTCTCTCTCGTGGTTATCTCTCTCGTTCACCCGTATCGGGTCAGACTGCCAAATATTATCGTAAATTAGCTTTGTCATCAGCGGCTTTTGCCTTCTTTAGCGATTTAGCTCTAATTAGATATGGTGGCAGCCTCAAGCGCCAAGAAAAACTTACAGGCAGGTTTGCCGATATTCTTTCGGGGCTGTATTTAGCTACTGCAACCCTACGACGTTTTGAAGCAGAAGGACGCAATCCTGAAGATTTCCCCCTAGTCCATTGGTCAATGCAGTATAGCTTGGCAAATATCCAGCAAGGGTTTGAAGGGGTTTTGGCTAACATATCTCTGCCCCTATCTAACCTCGTTGCTGCTTGGTGGCGACTCAATTCTATTGCGACGATGCCCTCCGACAAGCTAGGCAGCGAAGTTGCAAAAATATTACAAACTCCTGGTAATCAAAGAGATCGTCTGACCGCTGATATTTATCTACCTACCGACACAACAGAAGCTTTAGGCAGATTAGAAAATGCTTTTACTCTTTCGGTGGCATCCGAGTCCATTCTCAAGAAAATCAAGACTGCTAGTCGCGATCGCAAGTCACCTTTAGCCAGACCAACTACTCTAGTTCGTGAGGCTTTAGAAGCAGACATTATCACCCTCGATGAAGTGGAACTATTGACTCAGGCAGAAGCAGCGCATAATGATGCAGTTCAGGTAGATTCTTTCTCCTTAGAAGAATATTGGCAACGGAGTTCAGAATTAAAAGTTCGGAGTTCGGAGTTCGGGGTTCGTAATTAGGAATTAGGAGTTCGGAATTAAAAGTTCGGAGTTTGGGTAGAGACGTTTCATGAAATGTCAGTACAGCGGTTAGGAGTTAGTTAAAATGAGCGTTATCAGTATCAAACATGAACAAGGAAAATTTTTAGGTGTTGGGAATGCCCAAATCTACTATCAGAGTTGGCATCCTCACCAAGTTCCTCAAGGGGTTGTCGCAATTGTTCACGGATTGGGTGCGCATAGCGGTATATTCGGCAAATTAGTGCAATTCTTAGGCGATCGCAACTATACTGTCTATGCTTCAGACTTGAGAGGACACGGACGTTCTGACGGTCAGAGGGGCTATATCAACAACTGGAGTGAGTTTAGAGAGGATTTAGGGATTTTTCATCAGTTAATTACAGCCCGCGAAGCCAATCTACCCCTATTTTTGCTCGGTCAAAGTTTGGGAGAGACGATCGCTCTAGACTATGCTTTGCAATATTCTCATCTTAATTTGCAGGGACTGATCTTGCTTTCTCCAGCTCTCAAAGCCAATATTTCTCCTATTAGATTGATTTTAGGCAAAATATTTTCCAGTTTTTATCCCCGCTTTAGTATTGATGCAGGTATCGATCCCAGAACGGGTTCTCGCGATCCGCAAGTAGTCGCTGCTTACTATCAAGATACGCTTCGCCACACTCAAGGCACTGCCAGATTATCGACAGAATTTTTTAAGACCGTTGTCTGGATTGAAGCTAATTTAGACAAGCTAACCGTTCCTCTCTTACTGCTTCATGGCGGTGCGGATAAAATAATTTTGCCCGAAAGTAGCCGCCTATTTTTTAGTCGAGTTCCCTTCGCCGACAAAGAACTGCATATATATCCCCACGGCTATCACGAACTCCACAACGATCTCAACTACCAGAGAGTATTTGCTGATTTAAATGCTTGGCTGATTAAACGCAATCGATAGTGATAGATTCAATGCCAATCAGCCAGAGCAATTTTGCCAATAGTTCTACCCTGTTCGAGACTTTGATGAGCATTCCGTAAGTTTTGAGCATTTATGGGTTTGACTACATCATTGCAGGTTGAAATGATCGCACCATCTTCAATTAATTGACTCAACTCATTTAGTAACTTGCTTTGCTCGGCAATGTCTTCCGTTTGATACATAGACCGCGTAAACATAAATTCTCACACCAAGCCAACACTCTTGCTTTTTAAAGTGTCCATAGCTAGTGATCTTTCGTTGCCCACAATGCAACAAATCGTACCTTGGGGTTTAATTGCTTTGGTCATGGCTTGCCAGTGTTCGTCAGTATGACTCAGGCAAAGAATATAATCGACATTCTTATAATCAATTTTCTCGATCTCCTCTGCAAGATCGTAGCGATGATTGACTACTTCATCCGCACCCATTTTCTGACACCAGGCGGTAGTTTCATCACGAGAAGCCGTAGCAATTACCTTAAGCTGGGCTAGTTTTGCTAGTTGAATCGCGATCGAACCTACTCCTCCCGCACCATTAACAATCAAAATTGATTTACCC
>JBCDCO010000042.1:0-26350 GCA_039181635.1 Cyanobacteria bacterium P01_G01_bin.19
AGTCAGGTTTTTGAAATCACTGCTACCTTTCCTTTGATTGTTTCTTGCGTTGCATGGCTCATTACCGAAGAAAAAATTGATTCGACAAACGATTCGACATTAGCAATCGCGCCTGTAAAAGGACAGGTAAAGCAGCTATGGAGTGCAATCCGACAGAAGCAAGTTTGGTTGCCTATTGTCTTTTTATTTATATGGCAAGCTACGCCCACAGCGGATTCGGCTTTCTTTTTCTTTAGTACTAACGAATTAGGATTTGAACCAGAGTTCTTGGGTAGGGTACGTTTGGTTACCAGCTTCGCCTCCCTGATAGGTATATTTCTATTTCAACGCTATCTCAAAACAGTTCCTTTTCGAACCATATTAGGCTGGAGTACCGTCATTGCAGCAGCGTTAGGCATGACGACTTTATTACTCGTAACCCACACCAATAGAGCATTAGGAATTGACGATCACTGGTTTAGTTTGGGAGATAGTTTAATTTTGACTGTTGTAGGGCAAATTACCTGGATGCCCGTCTTAGTATTGTCCGCACGTCTTTGTCCGAAAGGAGTAGAAGCTACGCTATTTGCCTTATTAATGTCAATTTGGAATTTATCGGGACTACTATCCCACGAACTGGGCGCATTGCTCACCTCGTGGTTGGGAGTCACAGAAAACAATTTTGATAATTTGTGGTTGCTGGTAACCCTTACTAATCTTTCAACTCTTTTGCCACTGCCATTTTTAGGCTGGTTGCCATCAGGAGATCCAGGGGAAAATAATAGTAATAAACTCGCTCCAGAAGAAGCTCCCGTTCATAGTTCTGGAGGATTAGTTGAATCGGGTATTACTCCAAGTTTAGTACCAGAATTTGTAGTTAATACATCTTCTAGTAGTAGTAAAGAATAAATAGTGGCGACTGAAAAACTGAAATTAGAGAAGATATCTTTTGCAAAGAGATCAGCTATCAGCAATTAAGAAATGTAAAAAAGATTATTTTGCTGAATGTAAAAAAAATAATCAAGCTTTAGAAGTAGCAAGTCTTTTTTTAATTCTCTTGAACCCAAATACACCACTACATAAAAGTAGCCCTAAACTTGGACTAAATTCAAAGGGAACTGGGACATTAGGAAAGTCAGCATCATATCTAGATTCAATTAAATCAAATGTTACATCAAAATCTGTTGGTACATTGACTATTTCCATCTCTATTTTTTTGATGTTTCCCAAAGTAACATCAGGGTTATCTGTAAGAATATCGTTATATGGGAAAGAAATCGAACCAGTGGAAGTAATATTTTCAACCGTTACACTGCCGCGATCATTATTATTATCTGTGACGCTAAAGACTATATCAGCTCCATTTAGATCAATATTTACAATGTCAAGACCAAATGTATTATCAGCTCCGTTGTCGGTAATATCTTCATAATCGGTGTTTGTATCAAATCCCCATGTAAACATAGCAGAATCAATCGTTGTACCAGATTCGGAATTAACAGAAGCGCTCGTTGCAGGAGAGCCGAAAACTTTAATATTAGAATCGCCAATAGTTGTAATACCAGCAGTTGATGTTAAATCGAGTCGTCTTTGTCCCCAAGCTACATCTGACAAACCAGTATCTGTGTCTGAAGCTGAAACAGTGCCGCCAAAAATTGGATTGGCTTCAACAGTTTGGTAAGGAATAGTGGTACTAGGAAATGTATCGTTAGCGTCGGTAAATAAATCAAGCGTGAAAGCTAGTGCTGAAGTTTGATTTAATCCTACGAGTAATCCAGTGAAAGCGAAAGAGTAAAATCCAAATTTAAGTAATTTCATTGTAGTTTTTCCAAGTAACAATAATTTTATGTACATGCTTTATGTGGAGCAAGATTTTTTGATAGTAGTAGTTCAGCAAAAACTACGTAATCTAAATTACATTACTTTTTTATCATGCTTTTTTAGCTCGCAGCATGGGTATTGTTGCGGATCTAATGTAATTGCATAACACTAATCTAGTATCGCTTCGCTTAAGTAAGAAGTAGAATGCAAGAACTAGTATGAATTTGAGGTTAAATAAATGGTTACTCTATCTATGCCCACGTCTACTAGTGAGATATCCCGATCGCTATCGGTTCTTTTAAAGGAACTTTAATTGCCAAATAGTGAGGTTGATAAGTTTTTCTCAGTAACTCAAGCTTGTTTTGGCTACTCAACAAAATACATTCGGTTGTGGGTATTTTCTATTATGCTTTGGGCGTTAATCGAACCTGCAAGAAACATTTCTACTGCTTCTGGGTCTAAAAGTTTGGAAATATGATATCCTTGAGCGCGATCGCACCCTAAATCCTTAAGCAGGTTGTATTGATACATATTTTCTATACCCGTAGCAGTTACACTCATCTTCATTTGGTGAGCGATAGTAATTATTTGCTTGAGTAGTAAGACAACGGACTTTTCTCGCCCTAGATTGAGATTGTTAGTAGTAATATTTGCTAAAACGGAACGATCTATTTTGATTTCATCGAAAGGGAATCGATGTAAACAGGTTAGGGATGAATAGCCAGCACCAAAGTTATCGAGGCATAGTTTGACTTTCCGCCTTTTCAATTCGCGAAAAATTTTGATAGTATTTTCGGGATTTTCAACTACCACCATCTCAGCAATATCAAATTTAATATTCTCGCCCTGAATTTTGATTTTGCGCAAAATCATGTCGATCTTAGAAATCAAGCTGGGGTGAAATAGTTGTTTGGCAGATAGATTGATACAAATTCCCAAATCTGGTTTTTTCTGACTTTTTTGCCATTTCTTTAGATGTTGACAGGCTTGCTTCAACACTAAATTGCCAATAGCATTGGTTAGTCCCATTTCTTCTGCTATGACAATAAAGTCTTGGGGTGAGATAATTCCCTTTTGAGGATTATGCCAACGAACCAAAGCCTCTAATTCAATTATTCGACCATCTTGAAAAGAGATAGCAGGTAAATAATGATTGATAAATTCTTGAGATACGATCGCCTGTTTGAGATCGAGTTCTTCATTGGCTGACTTTACATCTTGTTGGAGTTGGATATACATCTCAGGCTGAAATACTAATACGCGATCGCTCTCTTGTTCTTTTGCTTGCTGCATGGCAATATCAGCATCGCTAAATAAGCGATCTGTATCTCGATAGTCTTGATTGCCGACAACAATTCCTGCGTTGATATTAATGGTAATTTTGCGCCGATCAATCGAGATCGGATGGTTTAGCTTTTCTTGAATTTCATCAACTATACAAATTGCATCTTCGACATCCTCCAGGCGATCAATAAAAATGCCAAATTGTTCTCCTTCCAAACGGCAAAGCAAAGCATTCTCTGGCAGACAAGCACTGATATTTTGAGCAATCGCCATCAAAAGTTGATTGGCATCAATATGGCGGAGAGTACGTTTGATACTTCTAAAGCGATCGCATTCTAGGAGAATCACGCCAAAAAAGTAATTTGCTTGCTTTTCAGCGTCTCCTAAAGCTTGTTTCAAACGGCTGATAAAAGAATTACGATTAGCATATCCTGTAATTGGGTCTTTTAAAGCTATTTTTAGTAATCTGTCTTGAGCTTGCTGGCGACGATTGATTTCATCTTTTAGCTGTTGATTGCTATTTTCTAACTCAGCAGTACGTTCCTTGACCTTTTGTTCTAGTTCGTTATTTAGCTTGACTATCTGATTTTTGCTTCTAGCAATCTCAATTTGATTGGCGACTCTGACAACAACTTCTTTGATTTCAAAGGGTTTGTTGATGTAGTCTACTCCTCCAGCTTTGAAGGCTCTTTTTTTATCTACGAACTCATTCAGAGCACTAATAAAAATCACGGGGATATTTTTAGTTTGCTCATCATCCTTTAGTCGCTCACAAACTTCATAGCCATCCATGTCTGGCATTTGAATATCTAGTAAGATCAATTCGACCCATCCCGAACGAGCTTTTTCGATTGCTTCGATGCCATTATCGACACAAACACTGTGATACCCTCGTTTTTTGAGAATAGAGGACAGTAAATCCAAATTGTCTGGAGTATCATCGACGATAAGAATATTTCCCTGAGAATTTTCTGCTGGAGTATTCAAGAAACTAATTTTATAAACCTAATACCTATAGATTTATGATTCCCGAAATTAGCCAATCGATATCAGGCATCACTATTTAAATTCAGTTTTTTGCTCTTTTATATATCGAGAAAAAGCCTGGGGAAAAATAATCAAAAAATAAACCCACCATACAGCAATGACAACACTAATGCCCACAGTAACCCAAAGTAAGTGTAGAACCAGCCAGCTGGCGGCGATAATGCAAATTCCCGTTAGAATAATTGACCAAGGCTGGCACCATGCAGGCTTGTAGTCCCAAACATTGCTAGATTGAGGAGTCATAACTATATCCATTTTGCGATCGCATATGAAACTATTATATTACTCGTGCAAGTATGAATAATCCAAGCAAAAGAGAATCAAAAGTGGCTCATGTTTGATAATTTACTCGGTCAATCTAGGGCGATAGAATTACTCGAACAAGCAGTAAAAACAGGGCGTATTGCACCCGCTTACTTATTTTGTGGTTCCCCAGGCATCGGACGCAGCTTAGCCGCCAAAAGTTTTGCCAAACTATTGCTTACTTCGGGTTTATCCCCAGAAAAGTATTCTGTGGCGGAGAAAAAGCTGGGGACAGGCAATCATCCAGATTTATTTTGGGTTGAGCCTGCTTATCTAAGTAAAGGCGAACTTTTAACCGTATCGGAAGCAAAACAAAAAGGTTTAACATACAAAACTCCGCCCAAAATTAGAATCGAGCAAATTCGTAGCATTACTAAATTTATCAATCGCCCTGTTTTAGAAGCTACTAGAAAAGTAATAATAATTGAAGAAGCTCAGACGATGGCAGAAGCACCATCAAATGCTATTTTAAAAACCTTAGAGGAACCTGGAAATGCGACTCTGATTTTAATTGCTCCAAATGTCGATTCTTTGCTTACAACCTTAGTCTCTAGATGCCAGCGAATCCAATTTTATAGTTTGTCAGCGGCAGATTTAACAGCGGTATTACTCCATAAGGGATACCAAGACATTTTAGACTTCCCTGAATTAATCGAGCTAGCTCAAGGAAGTCCAGGAAAAGCGATCGCTGCATGGCACCAGCTGCAGTCTATTCCCGCTGAATTACTGCGGCAGGTAAAAACCGCTATTACTACCCCAATCGAGGCAATAAAGTTGGCTCAGACCATAACTCAAGAGTTAGATGGACAAGCGCAACTATGGCTCGTAGATTATCTGCAACATTATTACTGGCAAAAAACGGCAGACATTACACTAATGCCCCAGTGGGAAAAAGCTCGCCAGTGTCTTTTGAGCTACGTACAGCCTCGCCTAGTCTGGGAATGTGCTTTACTCGAGCTATCTCAAGCTTCCACTACCAAATCGAATTAAATCTACATAAATTAAACTCATACAGTGGTAGAAATTGCACCTCTTGCCATATCAGCGATCGCTTTATCGTTAGCTTTAGGTAAATGATAGTAAGTACCTCCAGCCTGTTTGGCTAACTCCTTAGCAAATCCAGTGGAAACAAAGCGGCTTTCGGTGTCGATCATCAATAATTTCATGCCTGTCGCTCTAATTTTGCCTGCAATATCTAATAATTCTTCCTTTATGTTGGGCTTTTGAGCATCTTCTTCTGGCATTTCTCCCAAAGAACGAGACAGAGGAATATTACCGCGACCATCTGTAATTGCAACGATGACTACCTGCCCCACATCTCCCGACATTTGAGCGTTGATCCCGACATTTACTGCTTGAGTCAAGCCATGGGACAAAGGAGAACCACCGCCACAAGGCAGGGTTTCTAATCTTCCCTTTGCCATCGTAATCGAACGGGTGGGAGGTAACAGTACATCCGCTCTTTCTCCTCTAAAGGGAATCAAAGAAATCCGATCGCGATTTTCATAAGCTTCAGTTAATAAACGCATCACCGCACCTTTAGCTGACTGCATGCGATTTAGTGCCATCGAACCAGAAGCATCCACCACAAATACGATCAGCGAACCAGCTTTGCGTGCCATGCGCTTAGAACGCAGATCGCTTTGTTCGACAATTACGTTGCGTCCTGGATTTCTAGCCCGTCTGGCTTTTTGATAAGGAGCAGCATTACGCAAAGTCGCATCGACAGCAATTCTTTTTACTTTTCCTTTGGGAATCATGGGCTTAATATATCTGCCGCGATCTTCAGAAAAAATCAGGCTCCTCGCCCCAGATTTGCCCTGCCGCTGCATGGTCTGAGCAAAGGTCAACACCTCAGGATCTAAAATAACGCCCTCAATATCAAAGACAAACTCGTCAGGTATGGCAGGAGGTTCTTGTTCCTGTTCCTCTTGGTCTTCTTCTTCCTCCTCAGGTTCGTCTTCATCCTGGTCAGGATCTTGTTCGTCATCGGGTTGTTGTTGCTGTGGTGGTGGTGGCGGCGGCTGGGGCGCATCATCGGGTGGGGTTTCGATGGTAGTAGCACGAGGAATAATTACCAATTCCACAGCTTTGCGTAAGTCATCAGCAGTTACTGTATCTCTACCATCTAGTGCGGCGCAGGCTTTGGCAACTCGTACCGCAAACAGTTCTGCTCTATGCCCCTCTACAGTTCCTCTCACCGCTTCCTGCACTAAGTACAGTACCTGATCGCGAGTTATTTTAACTTCCTTGAGCCATTCTCTAGCCAAAATAACATCTGTTTTAAGACTATCAATATCATCTGCGTAAGCACTGACAAATTCTTGAGGGGAGTTAGTAAAGTCAATTACCTGGTTTACGGCTTCTACTCGCTGTTCTAGGGAAAGAACTCCATCTGCCGAAAGGGCGATCGCAATACGGTCTAAAAGATGTTCTCGCAATACTCCTTCTTCAGGGTTGTAGGTAGCGATCAAAATGGGTTTGCAAGGATGTTGAAAGCTAATACCTTCTCGTTCGATAACGTTTCGTCCATCGGTCAAAACGGTAAGAAGTTGATTGGCGATTTGGTCGTCTAAAAGATTAATTTCATCAATATATAGAACGCCACGATGAGCCTGGGCAAGTAATCCTGGCTGAAACACTGGCTCACCGCGCTTGACCGATTCTTCTACATCTACTGACCCCAGCAGTCTGTCTTCGGTTACCCCCAAGGGAATTTGAACAAAAGGGGCAGGGACGATCTGAGTCGCAATATCTTCTGTCGCTACATTATTATATTTTTGTGCCGTATCGTCATCCCAATCCTGCGGCTTGGTCGGATCGCAATTGTAAAGCGAGCCTTTGATAATTTCTATTGGCGGCAAAAGATTGTATATCGCCCTTGCCATAACGGATTTAGCCGTTCCACGGCGACCAGCGATCGCCACCCCTCCTAACTCTGGATCGATAGCAGACAGCAGCAGCGCTAGCTTAATTGATTCTTGTCCTACAACAGCAGTTAGAGGAAAGTTGATATTTTTAGGTGCGGTAGTTACAGCAGACATGGCGATCGCCTTTCAATTCTTTTTAAGTAATAAGACTTAGACTTTCCACTGTAATCTATCGAGGGGTATGTAGGGAAGCTCTTCCAGACCCGCCTTAATTTGAACCAAAAGCTTATTTAACTTTTAAACGGTCTTTGATCTTATTCAACTGAGATCGATTATTTACTGGGGATCTGGGGCTAGGCAATTCATCATTAGGCCAGTTGTCCAGATCGCTACACAGGCAATCTAAAGACTGAATCCCAGAGTTGACTAAAGCTACAGGCATGCTGCATCGAGAACAGTTATTGATATCCCAAGATTCAGAAAGCAAATCTTCAATAGTTTCATCACTTCCCTCCAGGTAGCAGTCTTTTCCACCAACGCTCATAACTTTGCGCCAGCAGTCTTCAAATTGTGGGGAAAAGCGATCGCCTTGAATTATTGGCTGAGGTAGCAATTTAGCTTCTCCATTACGCCAGACTAATTTTTTGCCTAGCTGAAACCAATGGGCAAGATACTCTTTTACTTGTGTTGTGGATGCCATTAGATTTTCGACCCTCTTTCTTTCACTTAATTTAGATCTTAACTGCTATGAATAGAACGAGGGTGAATCTATAAGCTAGATTTCATAATTACTTAATGGTTGACCCAAAAGGCTCAAATTAAGTACGTGTCCGCCAGCTACTAAATAAGTTGTATCAGCTTGATTGGCAATTTGTCGCGACAGATGTCCCAAGCGATCGCGAAACAATCTACCCATCGGATAAGCGGGAACAACGCCCCATCCTGTTTCTTCACCCACCAGAATCGCTTGAGCTTGGCTTGTCTGCAAGCTAGTCAAAAAACTCTGGCTGATTTTGTCCCATTCTTCTGAGGTGGAATCTAAGAAATTGGCAATCCAAGTGCCGAGAGAGTCAATCAATAAGCATTCTGTATGAGATGCTTGCATGATGTAGGACGACAATTTTTCGTCAGATATATTTTCTGTGCGCCAGTTTTTTGGTCTTCTTTGCTGGTGTTGAGCAATTCTTGCTTGCCATTCTAAGTCGGTAAAATCAGCTTTTGCCGTAGCAACATAAATCACAGATTTTCCTGAGTTTGCAGCCAAGATTTCAGCAAACTCGCTTTTTCCCGATCGCGATGCGCCAGTAACTAAAGTAATTTTTTGATCATGCAAAATTTTATTCTCCCGAGCAATTTTTGTTTAGGTTCCGAATACAACTTTGCCGTTGCTAATTACAACAAAATCGAGTTTCAAAGGACCTGCTGTATAAGTATTTTCAGTAACAACAGCCTTTATTTCATCTACTGGTTCGGTTGTCTCAGTAACCTTATTTACAAAACTGACCAGGCTTTCGATTTGATTGTCCCCAATCTCAATATCCCCCAAGATTCCAGCTCTTTGAGCGCGAAATTTAGACACAGCCAGCAGCCAATTTAATCTTTCTTGTACCTCTCTACGGGTAATGTTTTGCGCGTCCAAGGAAACGGTGGCTATTTCTTCCCCTTCAGGAAAGACTTGCCGATTGAGAACCAGATCGGCAAATACTTTAACGCTCGTTTCACCTTGGACGTAGTTACCTGCCGAAAGAATCCTGACCACATAGTCTCGACCATCTTGAATTTGGGATTCTAGTTGATTTACCTGAGATTTAGTAATTTTGACAATACGCTGATTGGGTTCTGCACCGCTAAACTGAGTCGACCTGACTGCATTGGTATTAGCTTGACGTAAAAGGTTGTCGATCGCCGAACGGGCGGCGTTAGAATCGACAATTCTAACTACTGCTGAAGATAAAACTTGACCTTTAACAATGGCAATCTTTTTTTCTCGTAACTGCTGATAGGATTGCTCTAAGGCAGCTACATTTCGTTCTACAAATTCAAGCTGGGATTCGAGCTGCTCTAACCTTCGAGTTCTCAACTTGAGGCTAGTTTCGGCGGCGGAAATAGCTTCATCTAAATTAGCGATCGCACGATCGCGTTCTTGCACCTGAGTTTGCAATACTGTTTGTTGTTGCTCCAATTCCTGCAGGCGAAATTCTTTATCGGACAAAATTCGATCTTGCTCCTCGATCTGTTGTTCGCGTTGCTGTAGCTGATTTTGTAGCTCTTGGCTCTGCTGCTGCAGTTGATTGAGCTGTAGCAGTCTTTCTTCTCTTTGGAGCAATAAACTGTCTAGTTCTTGGCGTAGTTTCTCAGCTCTTTGGGACGACTGAGTTAATTCTTGTTTTGACAGTTCAAAATCGCGATTGATGGCATCAAGCTCTATTTTGGCTTGATTTTGTGCCTGTTCGACTTGCGTAAGCTGTTCCTCTACCTGCTGTTTTTGTTCTCTGACTTCGGTCAACTCTCTTTCGATACGGCGTTGCTCTTTGAGGATATCATCAAGCTCGAAAATGCCTCTGCGCAAAGATTTACTAAAACTAAACAAAATTCCCAAGGTTAGAGCAGAAATCAACATTCCCGTAATTACCGTAATGACCATGGCAGTTTGACGGGGACGAAGATTGAACAATCTCAATCGGGCTTTGCCAATTTTCGTGCCCAAGCGATCGCCAAATGCTGCAATAATACCGCCCAAGATGAAAATCGCTGCAATTAGAATATAACCGCTGGTCATTATAGATGATTGAGTAGTTTGACAGGCACAATCTCTTGACTGTCAGTCAAAACGATGAGCCTCCAAAAGAACTTGTTTAAATTATAGATATGTTGAATCTGATTATTTTAAGCGAACTGTTGACTCAATGCTACAGGATTATGCACGGTAATTTTTTTCTTGTGAATTGAAACCATTTCTTTATCTCGCAGATCTCCCAAAAGCCTGGTCACGGTTACTCTAGTCGAACCGATCGCCTCAGCGATCGCCTGATGGGATAACTTAAGATCGATTTTGATCCCTGCTTCTGTAGGTATGCCAAAATCACGACATAAAATTAGCAAGAAGCTAACCAAACGCGAACCCATGTCTCGGTGAGCCAAAGTTTCGATCATCATCTCAGTTTGCAAAATCCTTGAAGAAAGTCCGCGTAACATTAATAAAGACAGCTCGGGATTTTCCTGGAGAGCTTTTTCTACCTGCTCTATTGGTGCTGAAAGCAATTCTACTGGAGTAAAAGCTACCGCATGATAAAAGCGATCGCTCTTTTGCCCCGTAATTAAAGACAGGACTCCAAATACCGTATTTTCTCTGAGTAAGGCTACAGTGATTTCTTCTCCCGCCTCATAGACACGAGACAATTTGACCGCACCTTTGAGTAAAAAATAAACTCTTTCGGCTGGATCGCCAGGAAAAAAAATAGTTTTACCCCGCTCAAACCCTTCCACAATTGGAGGAAATGAACCACGACCGAGTTTACGAAATACTGATGCCAACGGTTGATTCTGTGTCAAGGGAAGTTCCATAAAAACTATAGGCTAAGTAAGCAATATTGTGTTGCAAATTTATTGTCTTAGATAGATATATAATCTCACACTACAACGGATAATTATTGTTCTAACTCTGACAATACTTGATGTTAATACTTAAAAATTAATAATTAGGAACCGAGGTTGTAGGATAGATAATTGCAATGAAATAATAAAGTAAATAAAACAGTGCTAGATTTAACTGGAAAGAATGCTTTCGTCACAGGTATAGCTAATAATCGTTCTATTGCTTGGGGAATTGCCCAGCAGCTACACAAAGCTGGCGCAAACATAGGTGTCAACTACCTTCCTGATGAACGGGGGCGTTTTGAAAAAAAAGTCAGAGAATTAGTCGAACCCCTCAGTCCTAGCATTGTAGTTCCTTGTGATGTCCAAAATGATGAATTAATGGATTCTATGTTTGAGACAATTAAACAAGAGTGGGGCAAATTAGATATTTTGATTCACTGTTTGGCATTTGCCGATAAAAAAGATCTGACAGGAGAATTTTGTAATACTTCACGAGCTGGTTTTTCTAAGGCACTAGATATTAGTAGTTATTCTTTAAACTGTTTGGCGGGAAGAGCAAGACCGTTAATGACCGATGGCGGTAGTATCGTTACGCTTTCTTATTTGGGAGGAGTCAAGGTCATTCCTAATTACAACGTAATGGGAGTTGCTAAGTCTGCTTTGGAAATGAGTATGCGTTATTTAGCTGCAGAATTAGGACCAGAAAATATTCGAGTTAATGCTATCTCCGCAGGACCAATTCGCACTTTGGCATCGTCTGCTGTAGGAGGAATTTTGGACATGATTCGTCACGTCGAAGAAACAGCACCCCTGCGCCGTACCGTAACTCAAACAGAAGTAGGTAACACTGCTGCTTTTTTATGTAGCGATTTGTCTAGTGGGATCACAGGACAGGTCATTTATGTTGACTCAGGCTACGAAATTATGGGTATGTAGAAACTAAAATTCTAAAATTAAATAAGATTAGGTAGAAAAAAAATGCAAACAAGCGATCGCCAAGCCACCAACGTCAATAATTTACCTGTAAGCTCATTTCGTACTGCATCGGTAAGTAGAACTACGGGAGAAACCGATGTCAAGGTAGAGATAAATCTCGACGGTACGGGAAATTGCCATGCTGATACGGGTATTCCTTTTTTAGATCACATGCTCCATCAAATTTCTTCCCATGGTTTAATCGATCTTAAGGTTCAAGCTTCGGGTGATATTGAAATTGACGACCATCATACCAATGAAGATGTTGGCATAACTTTAGGGATGGCACTGGCACAGGCATTAGGCGATCGCAAGGGAATCGTTCGTTTTGGTCATTTTGTCGCTCCTTTAGATGAGTCTTTAGTTCAGGTAGCCCTAGATTTTTCTGGTAGACCTCATCTCAGCTATGGTTTAGAAATTCCAACTCAAAGGGTAGGTACTTACGATACTCAGTTGGTGCGAGAGTTTTTTGTAGCGATCGTCAATCATTCCCAAATGACTCTACACGTTCGCCAGCTGGATGGAATAAATTCTCATCATATTATCGAAGCGACTTTTAAAGCCTTTGCTAGGGCAATACGCATGGCAACAGAAATAGATTATCGTCGTGCTGGTACAATTCCCAGCTCAAAAGGAGTTCTCTAAAAAAATAATAAACTGCACATGTGGGTAAAAGTCCAAAATCAAGATCTGGCAATCGATGCTTATCTAGCCAAACCAGAAGCACCTGGCGTTTATCCAGGGGTAGTTGTGATTCAAGAAATCTTTGGCGTCAATCAACATATTCAAGATATTACAGATCGCCTAGCTAAAGAAGGCTATATAGCGATCGCTCCTGCAATTTATCAGCGCCAAGCACCAGGGTTTTCAGTTGGTTATGCAGCAGAAGATGTCCAGTTGGGTCGGCAATATAAGGTTCAAACCAAAGCCAGCGAATTAATTAGCGACGTTCGAGCAACAATCGACTACCTTTATACTCTCCCTGAAGTCAAGCGATCGGGAGTCGGCACGATTGGTTTTTGTTTTGGCGGTCATGTTGTCTATCTGGCAGCAACCATCAAAGATGTAGCAGCTACAGCTTCATTTTATGGGGCGCAGATAGCTACCTGGTGTCCTGGCGAATCTGAGGCAACAATTTCTCGAACCAAAGACATCCAGGGAGAAATCCAGCTCTTTTTTGGGACAGAAGATCCTTTAATTCCCAACGAGCAAACAGCAGAAATTGAGACAGCTTTAAAACGACATAATATTTCACATCGGGTTTTTCGTTATCCAGGTGCTACTCACGGGTTTATGTGCGACCGTCGTTCTAGCTACAGCAAAGCAGACGCCGAAGATGCTTGGATAAAAGTGTTAGACTTGTTTAGCCAAAAGCTATAAATGAAGAAAAGTGAACTAAAATTTAGTTTAGTTCGGCTTGCTCAGTTAATATACTATTCACATTACTATGTCTGATTCAACGTCTCCCAACCCTGCTCAAGCATTCTCAATGGAGGATTTCGAGAATGCTCTGCACAAATATGACTATGAGTTTGTCAAAGGACAAAAGGTTCGGGGTACAGTAGTTCAAATCACCTCTGATGGAGCATATATTGATATTGGGGGCAAATCTCCTGGGTTTGTACCGACTAATGAAGCAGCCTTGGGTTTTGTCAATGACTTGGAAAGCATATTACCAGTAGGTGAAACCGAAGAATTTTTGATTATTCGCGAACAAGATTCTGAGGGACAGGTAACTCTTTCTTTGCGACAGCTGGCTCTAGATCGTGCCTGGGCAGACATTAAAGAAATGGCTGAGACTGGCAAATCTACTCAGATTAGAATTACAGGGGCAAATAAAGGTGGTGTGACGGGGGAAGTCAGTGGCTTGAGAGCTTTTATTCCGCGATCGCATTTGCAACAGCGCGATAACTTAGATTCTTTAGTCGGACAACTTTTGACAGCAACTTTTTTGGAAGTAAGTCAAGAGAACCGTAAATTAGTCTTATCTCAACGAGATGCTATGCGGGCAGTGGCGATGAATAGCATTAGCGAAGGAGAATTGATGCCAGGCAAAGTGGTAAATATTAAACCCTATGGTGCTTTTGTAGATCTACAGGGAGCAACAGGTTTATTGCATATCAAAGAGATTAGCGGCGCGCGCGTTGAATCGCTAAATTCATTACTGACTGTAGGACAAGATATTAAAGTTGTCATCAAGCAAATTGATGAATACCAAAATCGGATGTCTCTTTCCATTAAAGCCCTAGAAGAATATCCAGGAGAAAATCTGGAAAAGCTAGAGCAGGTTATGGCTAATGCTGAAGATAGATGGGAAAAAGCTAAGAACCCAGAACCCGAAACCAAACCAACTCCAACTCAAGCATCAGAGGCTCAAACCGAATCCGATACGGAATCGAAATCGACATCTGAAGATAGCTAGCTTAAATATAAATCTATTCAATTAGCTATGAATAAGTTACTAGAGCAAATTGCTTTGGTAGCCTGTAGATCTTACTCAAAGCAAAATCTACTCAGCTACAGTCCGAGCAGTTCCCTAACAAAATAAAAATGCTCGGACTGTCTATAGATAGGGAATCAGATTAAAAGAATATGCAGTAGAGGTCTAAGACCAAATTTTGTCAATTATCCATTATCCATTGTCCATTGATAAAGGCATAATACTAAAGCAGTATGTTGCCAACTAGGATGAAACAAAAATTAGAGCAGGGACAGGTGATTGAGCTTGAAATTACCGATCTCAATGCAAGCGGCGAAGGAGTAGGCAGGCACGAAGGAAGAGTAGTTTTTGTTTCCGATACAGTGACAGGCGATCGCCTTACTGCTCAGATAGTTCATTCAAAAGCTAAATTTGCTAGGGGAAAAATCCAAAAGTTATTGACTCCATCTCCCCATCGCATACGCCCTCACTGTATCGTGGCTGATAAGTGTGGCGGCTGTCACTGGCAGCACATTGCTCCAGATTATCAAAGACAAGCAAAACAGCAGCAGGTCATTCAAGCTTTTCGACGTATTGGTGATATGGACGATGTTGTCGTGAAGCCAGTATTGTTCGCATCTGAGACACTAAACTATCGCAATAAATCTACCTATCCTTTGGGAAGATCTGCCGAGGGACAAGTCCAAGCTGGATATTACCGTCCGAAAAGTCATAAACTCGTCAATCTCAATCAATGTCCCGTACAAGACAAACGTTTGCATCCGCTGTTAAAGGAGGTGAAACAGGACATTCAGTCGAGAGGATGGTCGATTTACGATGAAAATCATAACAGAGGCAAACTACGCCACCTTTCTTTGAGAATTGGCACCAATACGGGCGAAATTTTGCTTACTTTAGTCAGCACTAGCAAAAACTTGCCAGAAATTGAAGCCCAGGCAAAGCTTTGGCTGGATAGATATTCCGAGTTGGTAGGTGTATGTATAAATCTCAATCGCGATCGCACTAATGCTATTTTTGGCGACACTACTCATACAGTCGCAGGCAGAGCCTACTTGAGAGAGATATTTGCAGGAGTCGAACTCCATGTTGCTCCCGATACTTTTTTTCAGATCAATACCAAGGCTGCCGAACTTTTACTGCGCAAAATTCTCCAAGATTTAGTCTTAACTGGACGAGAAACCGTTGTCGATGCTTATTGTGGTATAGGCACATTTAGCTTGCCTTTAGCTACTAAAGTAAAGCAAGTGATCGGCATAGAATCTAATTCTGCCTCTGTTATACAAGCTCGAAATAATGCAGCATTAAATAATATTAATAATACAGTATTTAATGTAGGCAAAGTAGAAGAATGCTTAAATGAAATTGACTTTATGCCAGATATAATATTGCTCGATCCTCCCAGAAAAGGATGTGATATTGAGGTAATAGAAACCATTATTAGGCTCAAACCAACTTATATTATATACATAAGCTGTAAGCCAGCTACTTTAGCCAGGGATATTAAATTGATTTCTCAATCGAATATTTATAATTTTCAATATGTCCAGCCAGTAGATTTTTTTCCACAAACTACTCATGTTGAATCTTACGTAATTCTACGTAAAAAGTAATTTAATTCGGTAATTATTTTCATAGTATGGATAAACTTTAGTATAATTGATATGACAACACAATACAAAGTTTTGAAATGCATTCGGATAATGCTCGTAATTCTATCTTTTATGGATTGAGTAATAAATTGGTGAAGTTGACTTAAAACGAGGTTTTCTCTTCCAAAAATATCAGCTGCAATCAACAAGATAGTTAAATAGCTATTTTGTCAGCGGCAGAAATCTCAAATATTCAATCTAGAGGTATAAATTAGTGATTGCTATCCCTATTCCTTGGAACACGAGCAAATGGAGTACCATGAGCTTTGCTTCAACTCTCTATCTTTGCCCAGTTTTGGATCTACTTTTAGTTAATGTACCTCCAGAATGGCAAGCAGAAGTGAGATTAGGATTACAAGAAGCACTAGTCAATGCTGCCAAGCATGGCAATAACTTAGATCCCAGCAAAACTATCGTCGTTAAATTTACCGTTACTTCTAATGAGTATTCCTGGGTAATCATAGATGAAGGTAGCGGTTTTGCTCATAATTACCCTGAAGACATAGCCAGTTGCGATCGCTTTAACGAGGAGCTACCTCACGACGAGGCGGAAAATGGTCGGGGATTCTCGATTTTGCACCACGTGTTTGACTACGTACATTGGAATCGAGATGGAACGCAGCTTACCCTTGCCAAAGAATTAGCTGATGCCAGCAAAGCAAAGCAACCCGCCATAAGTTAGTTACAAGTTAATAGTGTGCGAAGGTTGAATTAATTTCGTCTGCTGTAACAAGCAAAGTTTGCTATACTTATTAACGCCGTCAGATTTGTAACCATTTGTAGGTAGTGCTGTCTGTTAGAGGCGTTATGGCGACATAGCCAAGTGGTAAGGCCGTGGATTGCAAATCCATTATCCCCCAGTTCGAATCTGGGTGTCGCCTTGGCTCAAATAACTCTTAGTCAATTTTTGACTCAGGTCAAGATTGCTTACGATAAGTTGGTTTGGTTTGTTTCGCCTGAGTAGGAACAACCTGCATCTTAGAAAAGCCAGAGATAGCATAGTAAAGTTGCTCGGCAACTTTTTGATTAGCAGCTTCGTTAAGATGAATTGGATCGATAAAACTAGGGGAAGGGTATTTATCGGTTAGCTGATATAGATCCACTGCTTTCATATTGCTCGGAAAGCTATTGGCGAGCTTCTGCGTAGCTCGAATCAAATTAGGATAGCTATCCCTTACCTTTTTGATATAGGTTCTACCCAATTCCGTGGCGATCTTCCCTTCGACATCTGATAGCTGACTGGGATTGCGCCCCGTGATTTCAGGCTGAATTGCCACTACTAAAGGTATGCGTGCGGCAGCACTAAGGCTCAAAATTTGTTTCTGGCGGTCGATATAACGATCTATTCTTTTTTGTAGTTCTGCTTCGTCTTGAGGCAAGTAATTGACCAGATTAGGTAGTTTCTCATCCATGAGCCAATTCTGGGTTTTACCTGTCTTTTCTTTTTTAACTAGCCAGCGTTCTTGAGCAATTTTTGCCAAGTAGCTTTTATTTTCTAAAGGCTCAACTATTTGACTTATATAGCCAACAAAACTGGTAGGTTTATCACGCTCTAGATCTTCTTCTGGCGCTTGAACCGCTTCTATATTGCTCTGAAGCATTAAATCTTGATAACCATTAAGCACGACAACCAAATCTGGCTTATATTTAAGTATCTGCAATGCTAGTTGAGCTAGCTCATTACTAGAAGCATAACCAGGAACAGCAGCATTGATTACGCGGTAATTCCCTGGTTTTATCTTAGAAGGTTTAGCTAAATACTTTTGTTTTTCCGCTTCATCAGCAGGAAGAACATCTGGTTTATAGAGCTGCGGTGAGGTTTTTTGTTGCTGTAGTCGCTGTTGCAAGCGTTGCTCTAAATAATTGCCGATGGTTGCTTCATTATTGGGACTGCCATAGCCAAAAGCAGTAGAACCACCTAGAAGAAAAATCCGCACCTCGTCTTTTGGTTTGGCGATCGCCACAGCATCGCGATCGCGAAATCCCGCTTCATTAATTTGCCAGCGATCGCTTTGTTGGTTTCCTAAAAGCTGGTAGCCAACAGACAGCTTAGGAACAGCTTTAAGACGATTATCTCGCTCTGTGGAACTGGGGTCGTATGCCGAATCAACAAACTTTAATCTATAGGATTCGATAATGTCCAGTTCGTTGCTGGCTCTGGCAAACTGATTTCTGTTGCCTGAAAGATCTACGAAAATGCGAGTTAGAAGCTCCAATACTAGAAATGCCAAAAGAATAGATGCGATCGCCGAGAACAAGGACGAATGTGGGCGAGCCCTTTTTTTGCTAGTAAAAATCCTGCGCTTTTTAGCTTTAGACTTAAACATAAAATTATTTTCCTATAGACTTACCTTGACAAGGAATAAAAACTACAAATATATTGTCGAGTCTGTTTGGTTGACTCTGTGGTAAATTGACGACATGAATATTATTTGGGAGCAGCAAATCAGCTAAAAATTTCCTGTGGGATGTATCTCATCAATTAAAAATATTTATTTTTTGTGGCAAAAATTTTTTTTACACCACATATAAAACTAATACTTCACTAAACATTTTCGATTTTATTCATGACTTATAAATTATTGTTTGTCTGTCTGGGCAATATTTGTCGCTCTCCATCAGCTGAGAATATTATGAATCACCTCATTCAAGAAGCAGGTTTGACAGACAAAATTGTCTGTGATTCGGCAGGAACATCGGGATATCATGTTGGAGCAGCTCCCGATCGCCGAATGAATATTGCTGCAAACAAGCAAGGAATTGAGTTACAAGGCAAATCTCGTAAATTTATTCCTTCAGACTTGCAGCAATTTGACCTGATCTTAGCCATGGATCGCGAAAATTACCAGGACATTTTGTATTTAGACCGCGAAGGAAAATACGAAGATAAGGTTTATTTAATGTGTGATTTTGCCACCAGCAAACCAGATCGAGAAGTTCCCGATCCCTACTATGGAGGTCAAGATGGTTTTGACTATGTAATAGATCTGCTGTTTGATGCCTGTTCTGGCTTGTTGGATTCCGTCGTTAAATCAGATAAATATCAGACTAAGATTGAAGCCAAAAATTAGGCTAGCAACTCTCATTCGACAAGCTACTTTGAGAAATTATTTTCTGCATGGTATCGATGCATATGGGTGCAGTCTGCTTTTCATAGTCAAATAAAATAACCGCTCTAGCTCGGTCGCGCTTAGCTCGCTAGAATCATATGCAGGTTATCAAAGCGATCGCCACAACGTCTAAACTCAAACAATTTAGTTTCAGATAACTAATTATTGATGAAATTTATCAGCAGAGCGATTATTTATTACTTATGTTTATAGTCCAGCAAAAATAAAATGAATCGATTTAATTTTAAGGTATTTAAAGAGTTTTGGTCGTTGGCAAAACTTTATTGGTTAGGGAATGAAAAAAAGGGAGCTATTAGCTTAATAGTTTTACTGTTTGTTTTATTGATTGCCTACACTCGACTCAGCGTTCTTTTGAATCAACAACAGGGTAATATCATATCTTCTCTTTCTGCCAGAAATGCAGATCGATTTTGGGACACCATTCAAACCTATTTTACTATTTTAGTTATTTACGTCCCTCTCTTTGCTGGCTTTCGCTACGTCCAGGGCATCCTGGGTAACTACTGGCGCAGATGGTTGACCAATCACTTTTTAGACCGCTATTTTAGCAAGCGCTCTTTTTACGAGCTGGGGAACTTTGATAATGATGTTGATAATCCAGATCAAAGAATTGCTGAAGATATAAAAGGTTTTACGGTAGATTCTTTGAGTTTTTTGCTATCTATAGTTAGCTCCGTTTTCCAAGTAATTGCCTTTAGTGTTGCGCTATGGCAAATTTCACAAAACCTTGTCTATATTTTAGTTTTATATTCTTTGATTGGCACGTTAGTTGTAGTGGGCTTTTATGGTAGAAATTTAGTCAAAATCAACTTCAATCAAATTAAAAAAGAAGCTAATTTTCGCTTTGGATTAGTTCGAATTAGGGAAAACTCCGAGTCCATCGCTTTTTATCAGGGAGAAGCCCAAGAAAACAAAAGCTTGCAGCGTAAATTTGACGAAGCTTTTAAGAATTACAATTTACTGGTCCTGTGGGAGCAAATATATTTAGGACTATTTACTCATGCTTATAACTTTTTTCCCTATGTTTTACCTTCTATTATTATTGCGCCTCAGGTAATCAGTGGCGATTTAGAAGTAGGAAAAGTTACCGAAGCTGCAGGTGCATTCGCAGTCATATTCCGCTCGTTAAATTTTATTGTGGAAAGATTTCAATCTCTAACTGCATTTGCAGCTAGTGTCGATCGCCTTTCTGCTTTGGATAATTATGTAGACGAACCTAGAGTTATTTTAGATAAGGATGTCTTGGACTGTCCTACTATCAGTACGATCGAGCAAAATAAAATAGCTTTAAAAAAAGTCACCCTACAAACGCCCAACTATAAAAGAACTCTCGTCAAAGATCTATCGATAGATTTAGAACAGGGTCAAGGTTTGCTCATTATGGGCGCCAGCGGCTGTGGCAAAAGTTCTTTACTAAGAGCGATCGCAGGTTTGTGGGATTCTGGGACAGGTGCAATATATCGTCCAGATTTATCTCAAATCTTATTTTTACCTCAAAAGCCTTATATGATTTTGGGGACTTTACGCAATCAACTAGCCTATCCTAAAGACGATCTAGATATTTCTGATGCCGATTTAGATCTTGCTTTAAAAGCAGTTAATCTACCAGATTTAGTGGAACGCTCTGGCGGCTTGGATGTCGAGAAAGACTGGGATGACCTATTGTCTTTGGGAGAACAGCAGAGATTGGCATTTGCCAGGATTTTGATCAACAAACCTAAATACGTGATCTTAGACGAAGCTACTAGCGCATTGGACATCAAAAACGAAGCAAGTCTATACCAACATCTGATAGACACTAAAGCTACTTTTGTCAGCGTCGGTCATCGTCCCAGCCTAGTCAACTATCACGACTACGTGTTGGAAATTAAAGAACAGCAACATTGGAGTTTGACTGAATCGGCTAGTTTTAATAGCTAGAATGTTAAACGTGCGAGTAGAAGATCGTCACATATCAAGATTTTCTACTTAGCAACTATCTTTAACAATAGCTGCTTCTAATATCATCAGACAACTTTTCGAGGCTGATACAAAAGTATAGTCACTCTAAATAGAAACTGTATGAAAAACAAAATCCAAAATGAAAGCCTTTAACACTTCTGACTACATGCGGCTAAAGCCTTTGTGGCTTAAAGCAAGTCAATCCAAAGGAAACCAGTTGGAATTACTATAACTATCAATCTACTGGGGTGCTAGGATTCGAACCTAGGAATGGCGATACCAAAAACCGCTGCCTTACCGCTTGGCGACACCCCAACGTTTTCAACATAAATATAATAGCAACTATCTACCCAGAGTTGTCAAGTAATTTTGAAAATCAATTTTGTTGTTCTAAGTACCCTCTGCGGCTTTTACGATCTGAGTAATCGCTCGGTCAAATTTTCTGCTGTGAATTAAGCCGACATATCCAGCATAAAGACATTGCTGGGTTGAGTCGCTCACAAAGACGTGACTTACACCCAAAGTATTTTTCCAAAAGCGGATCGTAATACCATCCGCACACTGAGCTACTATTCTCGACTGCCTGAAATTTCGATAATCACTATCGGTCATTCCTGGCAGCGATCGCAAGCGTTCGATCAGCTTGCTAACATAGTCTGTCTTGGGTGAATTGCCTAATTGGGGATTGACCCAAAACTCTTTGATAATGGGAATTATCCGTGGATGATATCTCATTGCAGAATGAGGTATTTCGGGTACCAATAGCCAGTTTGCATAGTCAAACTTGGTATTTTCTACTGTAACTAAGCCATCTGTCCCCAAATTGATATCGCTGGCAACGGAAAGAGTCGGAATCTGCCGAGCAATATTTTCGGCAATCGGACGGCGATTTTTTCCCATACATTTTGCAGTACCGATACCAAGACCAAGTGGATCGATTATTCTAGCAATGTTCGATCCTCCGACGGGAGATCCCAACAATACAAAAGAGTGAACTTTTTGCCACCACTGAGGATTGCGGTTTAACACTTCCAACCACATCAAACCCCCCATAGAATGCCCGATAATTTTTACTGGGGTATGGGGATATTGTTTGATAATCTCAGTTGCAATCTGCTCTAGCTTTTCTACTAGAGGCTTAATACTAAGAAAAGTTTTGATAAATCCCAGACTAGGGACAGTAACTATAGTGCGATCGCTCGCTACTGCTTTGGCAAGTTTACCAATGCTACTACCCGTGTCTGCCCAGCCATGCTGAACAAACAGTAAAAAGTCAGGCTCATTCTGATGAGTCATTCGAGTTAGTTAAAATAGTTCTCTTTAGAATAGCCTATTTAATTTGCGGTTGTAGCAGCAGTTTGAGTATGGTAGCTGCTAACTGCTTCTAACAATTCTTGAGGATTATTGACTAAATAATCGGGTTTATATTCCTGTAATATCTTAGCTGAATTGAAACCCCAGCTGACTGCTACAACTCCAATTTTGCTCTTTCTTGAAGATCTAATATCTCTGGTCTCATCCCCTACATAAAGCACGCTTTTTCTGCTCAAATTATTGCTTCTAATAGCTTGATTTATAACTCGGTGCTTGCCAAATATAGAGGTGCTAGAATAGATATAGTTAAACAAAGAGCTTAGTTTATTTTTTTGTAAAAAAATCTCGACGTTATCTTTGTCATTAGAAGTGACAATACCCAAAGTATTACCTCGTTCTTTCAACTCAAATAAGACGCTAGCAATACCATCTATTGGCGATAGATTGGCAATCTCTTTACTTAGTTCTGCCCTTACTCTTCTGACCAAAAAGGGGATTTTAAAGATAGAAATTTCCGACAGCTTGACTATTTCTTTAGAGCTAATATTTTTAAGTAATAATAATTCTTCTTTATCTAATGCTTTATAGCCAAATTCTGAAGATAATTGATTACTAATTCTGACAATTGCATTATATGTATCCGCTATCGTACCATCGAAATCAAATAGAACTACGTTCGCAGTCATTAAATCCTCGTCCTGTGATGATTCTGTAAAATAAGTATATTTAATAATATTTTAAATACTTGTATCAGAGAGTCGCTGTGTTTCTCTATTTTAGATTAGCACGAGCATTGCGCTGCCACATAGCTGGTTTGATTCTTCTTAATGCAGAAGCGCGAAATCTTCGATCCCATTCTGCCTCAGAAATATGGGCTAATTCTTTAAGCTTTGGTTGCAGATTATCTTCGTAAGGCTGAAAATCTCGAATGTCTGTTTCTTTAGCAAAACGTTGATTCCAAGGACAAACATCCTGGCAAATATCGCATCCCGCTACCCAACCCGATAAACTACTGGCAATATCAGAAGGCAAAGTCGCATTGCGATTCTCGATCGTATGATAGGCTATGCAGCGATTAGCATCGACTACATGAGGTTTAACGATCGCCTGAGTAGGACAAGCATCAATACAACGGGTGCAAGTACCGCAGTGACTGGTATGAATTGGATCGGGATAAATCTCTAAATTGGTTAGTATTTCGCCTAAAAACACCCAGCTACCGTATTTTCTAGTAATTACATTGCCATTTTTTGCAATCCAGCCAATTCCCGCTCGCTGCGCCCATACTTTATCCTGTACGGGTGCAGTATCCACACAGTAGCGTGTAACAATTGATTCATCTTGAGATTTTAGCCAAGCACTCAATGCTTTGAGTTTTTTTCCCATAACCTTGTGGTAGTCTCTTCCCCAGCCGTAGCGAGAAATCTTGCCTATTTCGGGATTGTTAGAATGTTGATGGGGGGTATAGTAATTAAGAGCCACGGCAATTAGAGATCGCACTTCGGGCATGAAGGCACGAATATCTTCTCTTTTTGGACTGCTCATCCATGCCATTTCAGCCTGATATCCCGAATTTAACCAAGACTTGAGATGGTCTAGAGCTTTGTCTTCGTAACCATCTATTGCCGCAATCCCTACCAGATGAAATCCAACATCCAATGCCGCTGTTTTTATCTGAGATTTGTCGATGGGCATAAAGTTATTTGTCAATTAGGACAGGGGCTTACCGTTAGCTCGGCATATGGAGACATAAACGCTCGAAAGTACATCTATTGTTCGCTCTCATGATTTCGATTGCGATTTTTTCTATCACGTAAAGATTTTGAGTATTATAGCTTGCTTAAAATCATAGTAATTATACCGCTTACGCCTTATCGAGCAATTGATAGAATAAATAAACCACATCAATAGTCTTAAGTATTGATTTTTTATAAAACAAATAAATGTAATATCGAGCGCAAAACTTAGATTGGGATAGTCGCTATCTTGAAAGTATTTAAGCAATTACCTAAATATTTTGCAGTTTTGTCGAGAGTTTAAAAAATTCGATTTGCTAAACCTAAGTGTTGAGATCATGAAAGCATCTAGCGAATATACAAAAGAAATAAAATCCCATCTTCAAAATGCTGAGAATCTACAACATAGCTGCAAGATATATATCTCTACCTCGACAAATAATAATTGGAGCTTCTATTTTAAAAAAGGCAGTTTGGTTTGGAGCAGTAGCAACAATCATCGTTTTAGAAGACTAGATCGTTTGGTCAATAAATTTTGCCCAGAGATTAACAGCCAAAATATTAAACTGAGAGAGCAAGAAGTTTCAGAACTGTGGGAGTATCTTTTTTTAAGTGTTATCTATAAAAGAAACCAAGTAGAGAAAGAACAAGTTCAGGAAGTCATTAAAGGGATATCGCAAGAGGTGTTGTTTGACTGTCTCATCGGAGAAGAAAAGTCATACCAGATCAAAGTAATATTTGAGACGAAAGGAAATCAAATGGGGGCTATCTTGAATAGCAAGCTACTTAGAAGTCCCCTCACCTATATAAAATATAGTAAATTTGTTTATCGTATAGAGTCTCAAGTAGGGGAATGGAAAAACCAAGAATACGACATTTTATCCCCAAATTTGGCTCCTGTTGTTCAAGACATTGAAAAACTCAAAAAAATGGTAGGTGACTTTGAGCTTTATCAAAAGTTATTTATTTTTATAGACGGAACAAAGACGATCAGAGATCTAGCCATAAGTACCAATCAAGACTTAATTGCTACAGCTAACCATTTATTACCCCATATCAAAAGTAAAGCGATCGCCCTACAAGAAATTCCCGATCAGCAGTTGAGTAACCTCTACTTTTCTCCCAGCAATCAAGAAGTAGATGCTGAATACCAACAAAAAAATCGAGAATATATCAGAGAATCAGATCTTCCGCTTGTGATCTGCGTCGATAGCGATCCGCAAGTTTGTCAGCACATAACTCAACTTTTAAATTCAATTGGCTATCGAATAATTTCGGTTAAAGATGCAGCTAAAACTTTGATTGTTTTGCTAGAAAATAAACCAAGACTTATTTTTATCAATGCTGATATGCCCGATGCTAGTGGCTACGAACTGTGTTCTCAAATACGTAAGATGCCTGTTTTAAAAAACATTCCCATCGTTATTCTAAGCGATCGAGAAAACATAGTTGATAAATTTAGACGAAAGATGTCTGGAGCGACAGATTTTTTGCAAAAACCATTAGATTCTGTGGAAATTTTAACTACGGCGCAAAAATACACCCAAAATTTTGTAGACCGAGCAACTGCGCCACTGGACAATGACAATTAAACTGAATGATCCTTCAATCTTTCTCTCGCCAATTCTTTGACTTCTCTTTCTAAAAAGAAGTTGAGAAAAGTTCGGATGGCAGAAATAGCTGCGAGTTTGCCCAACGCATCCCAACTCGGAGATACTGCTGTAGCAACTATATCTGCTGCTAATAAAAATTCTAGTGATAGTGCTAGCGCTATGCCTAAATCCAATCTAACTCTAGCCAAATTTTCTTCTCGATCGATGCGACGATTGTAAAAAATCAACCTTCTGACAGCTTTTATAATGGCAAAAGTTAAAATTATCAAAGCAATAGTTTCAATAATTATTTTGAGTAACGCTACTACTTCTAACAACAATCCTTCAAAAAGATGGTTAATGCCCATGATTGGACTGGCTAAATCGGTTTCCACACTAGCTACTATAACCGTTTGAATTTTCCACAACCAATAAGACATTAAAGTGATAGGTTTTAATAGTTTGCACCTTGAAACTACTACTTAGTGCGAACTTATCGTGCTGCTTTTAGGAATATTTAATTTGTAGCATTCCATTTGAGGAAAATCTCTTTGAATGAGGGAAATTGCCTTTAGTCTCTCATGGCGATCGCGGCAAACTAACTGTGCTGTACCATCTCCTTGAGATCCGACTCCTTTGCCACCTAGTATATAAGCCTGTAGAGGAGGATG
>JBCDCO010000043.1:0-26303 GCA_039181635.1 Cyanobacteria bacterium P01_G01_bin.19
ATTAAGATATCCGAATCAATTGTTTTTATCTCAATATCTTCTAAAGCTAATGCTTCTGTCATTTTGCTAAAGTTTAATTCACCGATGGGAGTTGGAGCGTCAATGCCACCGATAATTTTAGGAGCGATAAATGCCATTACTTTTTGGATCGTACCATCGGCGATCGCCTTGGCTGCCAATGTACCCCCACATTCCCAAAATATTTGTGATATTTCTTTCTGGTAAAGTTGTTCTGTGACGATTTTGGGTGTCAGGCTAGGAACGGTAATGATTTCTACTCCTCGGTCGATTAATTTTTTTTGCAAGTTAGAGTTATTATTTTCCGTAAAAACTGTAGTAGGCGCGATACCTGTATTCCAGAGGTTGCAGTCATCTGGTAGATCCAAGCTTCGACTCATAATAACTCTAAGAGGATTGTGTTCTGTCACACCATGAGTAGTTAGATTGGGGTTGTCCTTGCGTACCGTATTTCCACCGACAATTACCGCATCGCAGGTACTCCTTAGCTCGTGTACCAAATGGCGCGAAGCTTTACTAGATACCCAAGCACTATGTCCGCCTGTAGCTGCAATTTTGCCATCCAATGTCATGGCGTATTTAAGAATACTAAAAGGCTGCTTTTTAGTAATACGACGAATAAACGCTTCGTTTAGTTGACGACAAGCTTTTTCTTCTACTCCTACAACAACTTCTATTCCCGCTTGTCTTAGCCTTTCAATTCCCCCACCTGCAACACGAGGATCGGGATCTACCATTCCTGCTACTACCTTGGCTACTTTTGCTTCGATTAAAGCCAATGAACAGGGAGGAGTTCTACCATAATGATTACAGGGTTCGAGATTGACATATACCGTTGCGCCTTTGGCTTTTTCTCCTGCATTTTTTAGAGCAAACACTTCTGCATGGGGTTGTCCTACTCCTGGGTGAAAACCTTCGCCGATAATCTCACTATTTTTAACTATTACCGATCCTACTAAGGGATTGGGGGAAGTTCTCCCTGCTGCGCGTTGGGCTAACTCCAAACACCTCTGCATCATCAAAATATCAAAACTAGATACTATCTGTTCATCTCCCATAGTTAATTGAGTCTACACTTGAAATTGTTCTCTGTGAGCAGCATCTTATCACTATTAAACCTTATCGCTCTTTAGAAACTTTAAAGTCTTATTTTGCTTTTCTAAATTCCGATCTCGATCGCCTTCACCTCTCAAAATAGCAAATGAAACAAGCGATCGCCCGATCTTAATAAAAAAATACTGATAATCTGAATGGGCTTCCGCTACACTGCTGATAGTGATTGTTTATTTAATTTATTATTCTCGAATCAAGTTACCTTACTTTTATAGATGCTTGTCAATCTAAAAATTAATAATTTTGCTCTAGTTGATTCATTGGAACTCAGTCTAGACAGTGGTTTAAGCGTTCTGACTGGAGAGACTGGTGCGGGTAAATCGATTATTCTTGACGCTATCGATATGGTTTTGGGCGGGAAACCCAATGTGCGAATGATTCGTAGTGGTAGCGATCGCACCATTATCGAAGCCACCTTTAGTATTAGCCAGCATTTGGGTCAGTGGTTGATTGCTCAAGATGTTGACCCCATAGAAGAAGATACTTTGATTTGCAGTCGAGAAATTGTCATTGGGAAAACCAGTCTTCGCTCTCGCAGTCGAGTTAATGGGGTAGTTGTCAATCGACAGTTGATGAGCGATTTGCGATCGCGTTTAGTAGAAATCACCGCTCAAGGTCAAACAGTAAATTTATTGATTTCCGAACAGCAACGCAAGTTATTAGACGCTTATGGTGGGAAACCAATCGGCAAGCAATTGGCTAAGGTGGAAAATGCCTACAATCTTAGCCAAAATGCTAAGCAAGAATTAGAGCGAAGAATTAAGTCCGAACAAGAATTACTCCAGCGTCAAGACTTATTAGAATTTCAGCTTAAGGATTTAAATGAGGCTCAACTAACCGATGCTAATGAACTAGATGAGTTAGAACAGGAACGCGATCGCCTCTCTCACGTGGTCGATCTGCAACAGTTGGGTCATCAAGCCTATCAAAATGCTTTATGAAGGCGATAATGACGAACCCGCCGCCGCAGATTTATTGGGTACAGCCGAATCTTGTTTGATGGAGATGGTGGAATACGATACTGAATTGAACCCAATCTTAGAGATGATTCAGTCAGGGTTAGCTCAAATAGTCGAAGCTGGTCAACAAATAAGCAGCTATAGCGACGGTTTAGAAGCCGATCCAGAACGTTTGAGCGAGATCGAATCTAGAATCCGACAGCTAAAAAAAGTTTGTCAAAAATACGGTCCAGATTTAAGCGATGCGATCGCCCTTTATCAACAGCTACAGCAAGAATTAAATCAAATTACCAATAGCGAGCAATCGGTTGCAGCACTACAGCAAGAATACGAATTAGCTCTAGCCAATTTGACTGAAGAGTGTGGCAAGCTGACAAAACTGCGTAAAAAGGCAGCCAATAAGTTAGAAAAACAGCTAGTTAAAGAGTTAAAACCTTTAGCGATGGACAAAGTGATTTTTGAATGTCGTCTCGAACCGTCTAGTCCTACAGCAGCAGGCGCAGACAAAGTAGTGTTCTATTTCAGCCCCAATGCAGGAGAAACCCCCCAACCTCTGGCAACAATCGCCTCTGGCGGTGAGATGAGTCGTTTTTTACTGGCATTGAAAGCTTGTTTTACCAGTACGGAAGAAAGTTCGAGTACTTTGATTTTTGACGAGATCGATGCGGGGGTATCGGGCAAAGTTGCTCAGGCGATCGCTGAAAAACTGCATCAGCTAGGCAAACAGCATCAAGTACTATGTGTGACTCACCAACCTCTGATCGCCGCAATGGCTAACGGACACTTCAAGGTAGAGAAAACTATTGTTGAAGAAAAGTCTACGGTCAAAAAGCAAAATGGTAGTTCGACTGTCCCCGATATTCGCACGGTGGTTAGGGTAAAACCTTTGGGAGAACACGAGGTCAGAGTAGAAGAATTAGCTCAAATTACAGGAGGACACTCTGCCGATGATGCGATCGCTTTTGCCGAGTCTTTATTAGCTAAAGCAGCTAAATATCGGGCATCTCAAACTTGAAGATGTTCTTTCGACCGAAAAACCACTCTAGTATGTTAATTTATTTGACTTTCCCAAAACGGCGATCGCGTTTTTGATAGGTCATCAATGCTGTATGAAACTCAGCGCGATCAAAATCGGGCCATAAAGTGGAGGTAACATATATTTCAGCATAAGCCATTTGCCAGAGCAAAAAATTGCTAATTCGCATTTCTCCACTAGTACGAATCAGCAGATCTGGATGAGGAATCCCCTCGGTATATAAATGCTGCTCGAACAAATCCTCATCAATTTGAGCCGAATTCAAGTATCCTTGTTCTACTTTTGAAGCGATCGCCTGGCAAGCCTGGATAATTTCTTGTCTGCCGCCATAATTAGTAGCGATAGTAAACTGAATACCCTGATTATCTTGGGTATCCTCCATGGAGCGGCTTATTTCTTGACGCAAAGAATCAGGCAAATCTGCTAAATTACCCACAAAACGTATTCTTACGTTTTCTTCTTTCATCTCTTGCAATTCACGTCGAAGCACTCTTTCGAATAAAGTCATCAAAAACTGCACTTCTGCATGGGGTCTACCCCAATTTTCTGTAGAAAAAGCATAAGCAGTTAGAGCAGGTATACCCCAGTCTTTACAGCAACGCAGCAAATCTTTAAGAGAATCTACTCCTTTTTGATGACCAATGATTCGCGGTTTCCCTCGTTCATTTGCCCAGCGACCATTACCATCCATAATTACGGCTACGTGCTGTGGCAGGCGGCTCTCATCTAAATCTGCGGGCAATTGTTCCCAAGTTACTGGCTTTAGGCTCATCTTAATCAAGATTCAACATTAAATATCGCTCGTCAAATATCGCTCGTACAATAACCAAATTTAAAATAAAAAAATTTCAAATTTAATTCTTTTTACGAAAATCTGATGGTCGTAGACTTAAAAGGCGTTCTAAGAAAATTTTGCCTTGGAAACCAATTTTGCGACTCAGACGTACTGCTGCATCTCGTTCTACTATAGGAGTAAATCTAGCTTGCAATAGCTCCTTTAGTTTACTACTGGTTAGGGGTCTGTTTAACGTCCCTTTTTCAGCTAGAGAAATCGAACCCGTTTCTTCCGAGACCACAATACACAGACATTTTTCTACTCGTTCTGTAATTCCCATGGCGGCGCGGTGGCGAGTGCCCAATTGGCGAGAAGCAGTGCGTTCGGAAAGAGGTAAGATTACTGCTGCCGCTAAAATTCTCGAACCGCTAATCAAAACCGCTCCATCGTGCAACAGAGTGCTGGTTTGAAAAATAGTTTGTAATAGCTCTTTAGAAACCTCTGCATTTAAATCTACTCCAGCGGAGACAAAGTCTTCTTCTTCTAAAGAACCTGTTGTTTCCATCAACACTAAAGCCCCTGTCCGATTTTGAGATAGTTCCTTGATCGCTTCTACAATGCGATCGATTACGCTGTCGGGTTGAGTTTTGGGTCTACCAGAACTTTTGAATAACTGGAGTATTTCTCCGCGACCAATTTGTTCTAGAAAACGGCGAAATTGTGATTGAAAAATTACCGCCATAGCTACAGCGGAGCCTAGCACCAACTTTTCTAACAAAAATTTAAGCAGCTTTAATTCCAGCTGTCCGCTGATAACTGTTGCCAACATTAAGACGATAAAACCCCTGACCATCCACAAGCTACGTCGTTCGCCTTCACCAATAATTAGTAGTAAGGCGTAGCTTAGGGCTAGGACTAAGCCCAAATCGATGATATTGACTAAATCTGGCAACCAGGAAAGAACCCGATCTAAGTCAGGAACAAAACCCGACAATGACATTATTTTATTTACTCGGCTACAAATGGTTAGGGAAAATCTTTGGAAGTTTTTGCCAGCACTGCAAAAAACAAGATGCTGGCTTCTATACTAAATCTACTTTTACTGTTTTACCAGTCTTTCTGGCAGGCGATCGCGTTCGATTAAATTATGATAAGTTTCTCGTTCGATAATTAAGTTAGCTTCTCCTTTGTGAACAACTACCGCTGCTGGTCTGCCGATGCGATTGTAGTTGGATGCCATACTATAGTTGTATGCTCCTGTATCTAAAACCACCAGAATATCTCCAGATTTAGTTTTGGGCAGAGAAGCTTTTTTAATTACTACATCTCCCGATTCGCAGTGTTTACCTGCAACCGTCACCTCTTCAGTTAGAGGCGCTGACATCCGATTGGCTACGACTGCACGGTAAACAGACTGATAGGTAATGGGACGGGGATTATCCGACATTCCCCCATCAACGGCAATATAGGTGTTAATCTCGGGAACTTTTTTACGACTGCCAATGGTATAAGCAGTAACACAGGCAGTCCCGATCAGCGATCTCCCAGGTTCAGCAATTAATTTAGGTAGAGACAACTGATGGCTACTACAGGCAGATTCTACCGCATCGCTTACTGCTTTTACCCATTCAGAAATAGTTGGGGGATCGTCGGCTTCGGTATAGCGAATTCCTAAACCACCACCTACATTGAGAGTGTTGACTGAAAATCCATATTCTCCAGCTTTTTTCATCCATTCCACCAGTACTCCTGCCAAATCTTGGTGAGGTTGACGTTCAAAGATTTGCGAACCAATATGAGCGTGTAGACCAATAAAGTCAAGATTGGAGTGTTTTTGCATATAAGCAAAAACTTCGTCGATTTGATTGGGGTCAAAGCCAAATTTACTGTCTAAATGACCAGTGCGAATATACTCATGAGTATGACACTCAATTCCAGGAGTAATCCGCACCATAATCGTAATTGGTTTTTGGTGTTCTCGCTCGGACATTCCCGCCAAAAGATCCAATTCCAGCCAGTTATCAACCATAATGGTACAGCCAGTTTCCACTGCAAATTCTAGTTCCGCAGTCGATTTATTGTTGCCATGGAAGTAAATCCTATCGCTGCTTACTCCTGCTTTTAGTGTGGTGTAGAGTTCGCCACCAGATACGACATCAAAACCCAGACCCTCGCTGTCAATAATACGGCAGACTGCCATACAGCTCCAAGCCTTTGAAGCATAAATAACCTGGGATTCTCCGCTATAGTAGGTAGCAAAGCTATCACGATATTGTTGACAAGCAGCTCTTAAAGTAAATTCATCTAAAACGTACAGAGGAGAACCATACTTTGCGACCAAATCTTGCAGATCGCAGCCGCCAATTTCTAAACGATCTTCGCTATTGATTTTAGCCGTCAAGGGCATCAACTCCTGGTTGGGAGAAGGAGGAAAATTTAAGTCGGTGATTTGAGGAACATAGCGATGTCCGGTATTGGGCAGACTACGATCGGTCGAAAGCATAATTTTTGTTTTTTTTAACGAACAGATTTTTAGTTTTGGCAATTGTCTATTCTCTAGTCTACAGTCAGCCGATGTCAAAAAAAAGGTAAATACTCATCAGTTTGTACTGGGAGATGGCAAAATTACAACTAGGTAAAAGAAACAAACTGTAGTTTTTTGTGAAGATTTTAAAAATCAAGCCTTTAGAGATATTTCAGGTAAGTGAAATAGTTGTTTTAGATCGGATTTGTTTGGGGGGGATTTGGACGGCAGAAGGATATTTGAGAGAAATAAATAGCCCCAATAGCAGTTTATTAACTTTAAGCTTTTGGGATGAAGAAACCAAAAACTCCAACTCCAAAGAAAAAATAGTTGGTGTTGCTTGCCTCTGGTCAATCCTTGAAGAAGCTCATATTACTCTATTGGGGATTCATCCTGATTTTCGCCAACAAGGACTGGGAACTTTGCTTTTACTATCTTTGTTAGAAGATGCGATCGCTCGTAATTTATTTCGGGCTACTTTAGAAGTGAATGTTAATAATATCAAAGCAATTAATTTGTATAGAAAAATTGGTTTTGAAATAGCAGGAAAAAGAAGGAGATATTATCAATCTACAGGGGAAGATGCTCTGGTTTTATGGCTCAACAAGCTACAAAATTATAGCTTTAAAAAATCTTTAGCTGAGTGGCAGAAAGATCTAGAGAGTACTTTAGGTAAAAATAACTACTGTTGGCATGGAAAATAATGCTGTCAATTTAAATACCGTATTTTCCTCCCCTTCCTGCAGAGTTCGTAAAGCAATAGGCTGTGCTAGAATCACGATACACGGGCAAGCAGCAGGTGGATGGTATAAGACATGTTTGAACGCTTCACAGAGAAGGCAATAAAAGTAATTATGTTAGCCCAGGAGGAAGCACGCCGCCTGGGTCATAACTTCGTAGGAACAGAGCAAATCCTTTTGGGTTTGATCGGAGAGGGAACTGGAGTCGCAGCTAAAGTTCTTAAATCGATGGGAGTCAATCTTAAAGATGCTCGAATCGAGGTCGAGAAAATTATCGGGCGCGGTTCTGGTTTTGTAGCAGTAGAAATACCCTTTACTCCAAGAGCAAAAAGAGTTCTAGAATTATCTTTAGAAGAAGCTCGCCAACTAGGTCACAACTATATTGGCACAGAACATTTACTTCTAGGGTTAATCAGAGAAGGAGAGGGAGTGGCTGCTAGAGTCCTCGAAAACCTGGGCGTAGACTTGTCTAAAGTTCGCACTCAAGTAATCAGGATGTTAGGGGAGACTGCTGAAGTTGCGGCTGGTTCTGGCGGCACGCAGGGCAGAAATAAAACCCCTACCCTCGATGAATTTGGCTCTAATCTAACCCAGATGGCAGGAGAAGGAAAACTAGATCCTGTCGTTGGCAGACAAAAAGAAATCGAGCGTGTTATTCAAATTCTCGGCAGACGCACTAAAAATAACCCCGTTCTAATTGGCGAACCAGGGGTGGGTAAAACTGCGATCGCCGAAGGGCTGGCGCAACGTATCGCGACCAAGGATATTCCAGATATCCTGGAAGAGAAGCGCGTTGTCACTTTAGATATTGGTCTTTTGGTGGCTGGTACTAAGTATCGCGGTGAGTTTGAAGAACGTCTCAAAAAGATTATGGACGAAATTCGTCAAGCTGGAAACGTAATTCTAGTGATTGACGAGGTACATACTCTAATTGGAGCTGGTGCGGCAGAAGGTGCCATTGACGCGGCAAACATTCTCAAGCCAGCTTTAGCCAGGGGAGAACTACAGTGTATCGGTGCGACTACTTTAGACGAATATCGCAAGCACATCGAACGTGATGCTGCCCTAGAGCGACGTTTTCAACCCGTACAGGTAGGCGAACCTTCTGTAGACGAAACGATTGAGATCCTCTTTGGTCTGCGCGAGCGCTACGAGCAACATCACAAGTTAAAAATATTAGATGAAGCTTTAGAAGCGGCAGCTAAACTCTCAGACCGCTATATCAGCGATCGCTATCTACCAGACAAGGCGATCGACTTAATTGATGAAGCAGGTTCTCGCGTTCGCCTGATCAACTCTCAGCTGCCTCCTGCAGCAAAAGAGCTGGATAAAGAACTAAGAGAAATTCTCAAGCAAAAAGATGATGCGGTTAGATCTCAAGATTTCGACCGAGCAGGGGAATTGCGCGATCGCGAGATGGAGATTAAAGAAGAGATTCGCAATATCGCTTCTAATAAAAAGAACGAAGACGATGGCGGCAATGATTCTCCTCTAGTTGATGCTGAGGAAATAGCTCACATCGTGGCATCTTGGACTGGAGTACCAGTGAACAAAATCACTGAGTCTGAGTCGGAAAAACTGATGCACATGGAAGATACTCTCCATCAGCGTATTATTGGTCAGGAAGACGCAGTTAAGGCTACCTCCAGAGCGATTAGAAGAGCTAGAGTAGGATTGAAAAATCCCAATCGTCCTATTGCCAGCTTCATTTTCTCTGGTCCTACTGGTGTTGGTAAAACAGAGCTTACCAAAGCTTTAGCAACCTACTTCTTTGGTTCGGAAGATGCGATGATCCGTCTCGATATGTCTGAATACATGGAACGCCATACAGTATCCAAACTGATCGGTTCTCCTCCAGGATATGTCGGCTATAACGAAGGTGGGCAATTAACTGAAGCAGTTCGCCGTCGTCCTTACACGGTTGTGCTGTTTGATGAGATTGAGAAAGCTCATCCTGACATCTTTAACATGCTGCTGCAAATTTTGGAAGATGGTCGTTTAACTGATGCTAAAGGCAGAACGGTAGATTTTAAAAACACCCTCCTAATTTTGACTTCTAATATCGGTTCAAAAGTAATCGAAAAAGGTGGTGGCGGTCTTGGTTTTGAATTTGCCGACGATCAGGCAGAGGCAAAATACAATCGTATTCGCTCCTTGGTCAACGAAGAGCTCAAAAGCTACTTCCGCCCAGAGTTTCTCAACCGTCTCGATGAGATTATTGTCTTCCGTCAGTTGAACAAAGACGAAGTCAAGGAGATCAGCGAAATCTTGCTCAAAGAGGTGTTCCAACGCTTAACCGAAAAAGAAATTACTTTAGAGGTTACAGATAAGTTTAAGGAGCGTTTGGTAGACGAGGGATTCAACCCCGCTTATGGTGCACGTCCTTTACGTCGAGCTATCATGCGTCTTTTGGAAGATGTTCTAGCTGAAGAAATCCTTTCTGGTCGTTTGGGAGAAGGCGACACCGCCACGGTGGATATAGACGAGGAGAAAAAAGTTAAAATCACACCACAAAAAGATAAGGTGGAATTGCTTCCTTCTTCGTAGATCACAACTCATCAAAACTTAAATAAGTAAAGCGTCTAACGCAAAAGGTAGAGGGCATTGTATATCCTCTACCTTTTTTTGATGAATTTTGTTAATTACAGACTCTAGTTAAATTTAGTTGTTTGCTCGACCATGTCGACCGATATTTTGTCCGATTCTTGCCAAAGTTCCAGTTTATTGTTCTCAGCCAGAAAAGTTTTCAGTTTTTGTCGGTATAAATTTCGATATTCATCAAAACTATATCGATCTACTCGAATGCCGAAATCTTGACTTTCTTTGCCTTGCAAAATATCGGCAATCTTATTATTTACAGTCACTGAATAATGACTACCGTCAAAAGTATTATCGGGATTTTTGGTGATTTTAGATGGGGCAGAAAAGTCGTACATGACGTCATAGCTTTTACTTAGCTGATGAAAACTAAGCAAATAACAGTCCATCAAATTTCTGCCATAAGTGTCGTTGACCATACTCCAAGCAGAGCGGGGTGGAACGTAGCCAACAAATTTGGCATTAGGAAAAGTATTTCTTAGGTTGGCAAAAGCTTCAACGGATGACATATCGCATTTTTGAGGTGGGGCGGGTTGATAAAATTCTGGAGAATATACAGGAGGATCCGAGAAATCTACAGGCTCGAAATTGCGATCGTAGTAATTACCAGGATCTGGACTAACACCGAGCAAAGTCATGGTCGAAAATAGCAAAACATCGGCAGATAAATATGCCTCTAAAGGAGATTTTGTCGTCAGAGAATCTAAGTTGAATGCTTCTTGTTTTTTACGTTCCTTTTCCACAAAATTTAAACCATCAACCCCAATGTAAACGATGGTTGGATCCACCCCTTCTTGCTTCAAAGATTCGGCATAGCTTACGAAATCGGGAATTTCTCCCCCTTTGAGAGCATAATTAAAGCATTTATCTTGTTTAAAATTTGATGTTCTCAAAGCAGTAACTCTAGAGCTGCCAAAGATAATACAATTATAGTTAGCTTCATCTTTAGTCCTGAGAAATAAATTAGTTTTGGTGATTCTTTCATTAAAAGTAAAGTTTTTACCAGTCAAAATATTACCATGACTGTACCAAAGAGGATCTATTGCCCAGTTAATTCCGACAACAGAACCAAGCATCATAGACGTAATTAATCCATATAATTTAAAACTAAATTCTGAGCTTTTGCTTTTTTTACTGGTTGTGGGAACGGACATTTCTGGAGTTTTTTGCCTACCTAATTTAAAAAAATCTCCTGCACTTTTTAAATTCATCTCTATTTTGTTCAATATAAGTATATATTTTGGGAATTAAAATTGGAAATACAAAAACTCGCTTACCCTAGAAAAGCAAAGCAGAGAAAGTGATGTTAATCCTGCAACAATAATCGTCCAAGTCTTATTTGGTTTCCAGACCAGAAACTGCCAAAACTTATACGCCCATTTAGATTGATAGTTGCCGATTGGTTCGGTCAAAGTTGGATTATATTTACCCATCCACTGTTGAGTATTGGGGGTGAACCAAGCGATCGCTAAAAGCAAGATAATGCCGAAAGTAGCATATTTTTGGCTGATACCAACATTTACGGTGAATCCTAAAAAATTGACGCCAAAGTTTCGGAGGAAGCCTAAATATGGTTCGGAAAATGCTGGTAACTGTACTCCGTTAAAGCCAAACATAGATTGAAGGATCGAGGTAGCGGTAGCAAAACTTTCCGCGCGAAAAAATACCCAAGAAATAACGACTGCAATAAAAGTAGTCAACCATCCTATACCTCTCAAAAACAATCCATCATTTTTTAGATCGTGTCCCAAATTTTTACGAATAGAACGATATGTATGATTGATGACCAGATATATTCCGTGTAGACCGCCCCAAAAAACAAAGGTCCATCCAGCACCGTGCCATAAACCGCCCAACAACATGGTTACTACCAAATTGAAATACCTCCTTACAGTTCCTTTACGACTACCACCTAGAGGAATGTAAAGATAATCTCGTAAAAAATGAGAGAGAGTAATATGCCATCTACGCCAAAAGTCAATAATGCCGATCGCTTTATAGGGTGAGTTGAAGTTTAGAGGCAGCTTAATGCCAAACATGTACGCTGCTCCGATCGCCATATCGGAGTAGCCTGAGAAGTCAAAATATAGCTGCAGGCTGTATCCCAACGCTCCTACCCAAGACTCAGAAAAGGTGAGGTCGATTCCCTGAGAAGCGGCTGCAAATGCCAGATTTGAGTATTCAGCTATGCGATCGGCAAAAATGACTTTTTTGAATAAGCCAGCGATAAATACGGTCAATCCAATAGCTAAAGTTTGCTGACTAAACTTATAAATAGATGCTTTTTCAAACTGAGGTAATACTTCTTTATGATGTACGATAGGTCCTGCTATTAGCTGGGGGAAAAAACAAACAAATAGCATATATTTGAGAAAGTTGTACTCTTTTGTTTCTCCTCTGTAGGCATCAACTAAGTATGCTATCTGTTGAAATGTAAAAAAGGATATTGCTAGAGGTATTACTATGGAGGGAAGATCGAAATCTGTATTTGTTACTTGATTAAAAGTTCTGACTATAAAAGTGGCATACTTAAAGTAGCAAATCAGGGCTAAATTAAACACGATGCCCAGACATAAGACTATCTTCTTTATCCCGTCTTGTTTAATTTTATGACCGAGAAAGTAACCCAAACTGTAGTTTACAGTTATCGATGCCATAATTAATGGTAAGTTTAAAGGTTTCCACCAACCATAAAAAAATAGAGATGCTAATACTAGCCACAATAATGTGGTTTGCTGCTTTACGTGTAAAGTGTTTCTACCAATAAGAAAAAAAACACTCAAAGTAATTGGAAGAAAAAGAAAGATAAACTCAAAAGAATTAAAAAGCATATTTTTCCATAGCCATATGTATTCGTACTTGTTTGAAAAGTTTTATCATACTTATTTAGAATAATAATCCAGATGTCGAGGTACTATTTTATTTTTATTAAAAAGAGAATGTAATAAATTGATGAATTTAATTGACTTTAAGAATAAGTGTATTTTGCTATACATATTCCGAAAATTTAGTCAGCCAGTCACAATCAACATCGTTTAGTTACTTTGATCGCTATTGAATATTTAACCAAATTCCATCATTCAATCAAGATGCTTTACGATAAAGCGAAAAGACAATCAGCCACAAGCAAAGCAGCCTAATAGAGTCGGAAATTAAAGTCGCCCAAGCTGCTCCTTTCCAGGAGAATAAAGGAATCAACCAAATGTTTAGCACGATGTTGAGTACCGCAGCTCCTAACTGCACCATACTTCTTGCCTTTTGGTGCCCTGCTCCAGTCAAGGTGTCTGCCGCTAAATACTGGAATGCAGCGATCGCAGGTAAAGGCGATAACCATAATAGTGCCCCAATTGCCTCTTGATATTCTGCACCCAAAATTACAGGAATAAATGGAGCAAGCAGCCAATAACCACACAAGCTAGCCAGGGCATAAAATAAAACGATTGGCAGTAGGCGTTTGGCAAAGCCCAGACTTCCCTTGATACCCGATGCGCCATGCTGGAAAAACCTTTTGTAACTGGCTCCAAATATAGCGAACAAGGGAACATTTCCCACGTCTATAAATCTGTATGCCGAGCCATATATTCCCGCAGAAGCCACGTTGGATAGTTTACCAAGCATCGATTTATCCAAGCCTGCATTGATATTGTTTGCTGAAGCGCTGATGGAAAAATATAAACCCTGGCCAATGTTCGATCTTAACTCGGAAAGTAACGGACGAGGTGGTGCTACCATTTTGTTCACCACCAATATGGCAACTGTTGCGGTGACGATCGAACTTGTAAGATATAAGTAACTCCAGGTGGCAATGTCAGGCTGTACAAAAAATGTGGATAAGGATAGCGCCGCTAACAGCTTACCGCAGGTACTCAATACTCCCAGCTGCGCTGTTTTTTTGACCATGCTGGCGGCAACCAAAGCTTTGTAACTAACATCTAAAATTCCGAGACAGATTAAGTCTGCTGTTAAAAATAATAGAGTGATAAACCAGTTGATACTTTGGGGAAAAATAAAGGGAGATAAAAGCAGGAGTATTGCTGTCAGCAAAGCTCCGTTGGATGTTAGCAATACCAACGTGTTCCCCCAATAGGTGCTAAAAGCAGTCCGATCCGTAGCTACCTTTTTTACGAGGACATGTTCGCTTCCCAAGGCAATGAAAGGAAAAATAATCGATGCCGAAGCAGTTATAACGATAAAAGAGCCATAGTTTTCTTTACCTAATAAGCGGGCAACAATAATAAAATAGCCCGCCTGCATCACAACATTAAATAGCTTGGATAATAACATCCATGAGGCATCTCTAGCTAAGCCACTTTGAAATAGATTTGTTGCTTTGGTCCTCATTTCTGCTAAATTCATGATGTCTATTTCATTGTGAGGGTATTAAATCTAGAGTTACTCAGAAATTGCATAGTAATTGTTTTTAGCTATGACTAGAGAGTAAGAAACAGCAGCATATAATGCCCAAAAAGAACTATTCATGTTCGATATCGTTCCTTCTGTAAGATTGGAAAGCAAAATATAGGTTAGGAATAAGAGGGGCCAAAAACCTTCTGGAGAATTGGTTTTTCTCAGCAATGTCAAGGATTGAACCACTGTATTTAAAAAGCCCGATATAAAAACAGCCAAACCAACAAAACCAATGGACAACCAAATGTCTAAAAATCCATTGTGAGCGTAGATTACTGGTATTCTCATTGCTAATTGAACGTAGCCAGAAGGACCATCGAAACCGTTCCAAAAGGCAGACAGACCATAGCCAAACCAGGGGCGAAGTTGAATTTGATCCCACACGTAGCTCCAGATATTTGTGCGACCAGAAATGGTAACATCTTTACCAACTAAATCTAATAAAGAATCAGAACCTAAGCCAAAGAGCAAAATCAAGCCAGCAAAACTCACTATGGCTACTGCTAAAATTGCCGAAACCATTATCTCGTAACGCCACCTAAAAATCCTGTAGATTACACACAACATGAGCATCAGGATGGAAGTCCCTAATGCCGTTGTAGATCTAGACCACACCATCGTGGCGCAACTTAATGCTAGTAAAAACCAGTAGACCCAGCTATATTTGTCCCCTTTAAAAGCACTCAATAGAAAAATTACTCCTCCTGGTGCCATAAATGCGCCAAACTGGTTTTTATGAGTAAATACCCCTCTAAAAGCACCTTCGTGTACTCCTCCCATGAGTCCATATTGCGGTATTCCTATTGCAAACAGAAGACTCATAATCAGCAGTAAGCCATAGGTCCAAGCCAATAAATTCAGCTGTTCTGAAAGAGTATAGCGCGTTGCTAAATACAGTCCAAAGCCTGTAGTCCCAAGCGCATAAATTGCAAACCTCATAGTTTGGCTCGGATTTATTGACCAAAAATAAGAAAAGCAAACAACTCCTAGAAGTATCAACAGAGAGCTGTTGCTAGAGATAGTTCTCAAAACTCTTTTCCAGCGTATTGCCAAGAGACAGAAGGTCACTGCATAAATTAACAATGATATTTTGGCATTAATCGATAAATCTAACGTTAAAACATCCACTCCATCGCCTTCACTGACTCCGTTGGTCAAAAGTAGCGGGACGATCGCTTGTGAAGCATGAAGTAAAGAGCAAATGGAAAAAATGTATTCAAAAATTGTAAAGTAATTACTTTGGCTTTTTGTCATATAAATTGAAATTATTAAATAGAGATGCGTCAGTCCCTATGAGAAAATCAAGCAGTATCGAGCAAGTGCTAGATTAAACCTGGCTTTCAACAGTCTTGAGAAAACTAATAAATCGAAGCTAATCGATTATAAAACCAACATATTCTTTTTCTTTGGCAGTAGAAATAGCTAAAGTTTTGTTCTCTAAAACAGTTACTAGTTTATTAGCAAAATATATCAAAATGTAGGGACATTTGATAATTTGAGCGATCGTGCCAATTAAGTTTTTGTGCTTGATGTATTCTATGACACGTTAGAAAAATTAACTTGCGAGAAATCATGCCGAGTAAGCTGAGCTAGCAGTTTTTTGAATCAAAGCTTTACCGTCTAAATGAGCGGGAATTTCAGCATCTATTAAATTCAAAATTGTTGGAGCCAAATCTACCGCCTCTCCATTAGACAAATCAATTCCCTGGGGAATGTCTGGTCCTTTAGTAGCAATAAATCCTTGACCTTTGTGACCGCCAGCACGGCAGTGAGTCAACGGTCCAACACGACCTAACTTGCTACTATCAACTACATCGGTCATCGGCTCTTGCCAAATAACTACGATATCTGCGTCGGGTAACTTGGGATTATCATCTAGGGGAGTAGTGCGGGTTTTAACTGCTTCCTTGACAATTTTTTTACCAGTTCTGCCATCAACCAAGTCATAAAGCATTTCGATAATTTCATCGCACAATGCAAAATACTCATCAGGTTCGACAACTCCATCTCGTTCTCTGCCCTTGAGATTGATCCGAATGTGACCATTGGTAAATGCAGGTAAGGCAAATGCTTTCATTTCTGGCCATAAAGGCGAGTACCACATGCCTGGCATCCATCCCATAGCTACATCATGTTCTATCGGTTCGTCTAACAAGCTGTAGGGAGAGAGCAAACCGTGTTTTTTGCCACGCAAGAATTTTTTGTGAGTCCAGGTGCGAAATAGTTTTTTGATCGGATTGGGTTCGTATATCTGACTCCAAATTTCTCCTGGCCAAGAGTTACGAATCGGTTTAGTCACAATTGGTCCTGGTTCTGTACCGACTTCTCCTGGAGCTAAAGCAGCTTTTCCGTAGTGAAGGCGATATAGTAGCTCGGGCAGTACTGCCATACTGAGTAAGTCGGTGAAGTTTCCTGCCATACCATGAGCTGAGAAGCAAATTACGTTGGCGTCTTCTGGAGCTTCTGCCAAAATTTCGCCAATCGCTCGGTCTACTCTTTTATAAGTATTGAGTACAGGGTCTTCAGCTCTCGTACCATTTTTAGTGAGGTGGTTATAAACAGCATGATCGTCTTGGCTATAGTTGTAGACGTCATGACCGATAGTATGAGTCTCACCAAAAACCATGAGAAATAAATCCCAGTCATCCTGCTTTAAAATATCGCGAGCTATTTGTGAATGTCCTTTAATGCTCTCTTCACAAGCATCTTCTACCCATTTTACATATTCTGGATTCCACCATAGTCCGTTATCGTTGTGCAACACTGGGTTTTTGCCGTATTTTTCGACGACTTGGGTAAAAAGTTCGGGTGGATTAGAAGCGCTGACGGTGTAAGGATAGTGACCGCCCCATCCTAGAATCTGCGGTCCGTTAATATCGTTGGATAAGGTAGTAACGGGTACATCCAGCACCGCGACTTTATGGTCTTTGCCCAGAGCATAGAAGGGCGCAAATTCTTTATAGTCGTATCCACTTTTTACTACATCGCAGATAATGCCATAATCATCAGGACTATATGCTGCGGTATCCCAGTAACCCAATGTATCGGGACGGCACCCAGTGTTGAAGGTTGCCCATAGAGGTTCAGTAGTAGAGTATTCGATCGATTTACCGCAGTATTTTACGGTGTTATTCAAACGACTATAGGTTCCTGCTTGAGAGATTTTGCTCAGGTTAGGTAGATGTCCCGCAGCCATCCATTCTTCGATTAGTCTGGGTTCGCCCGCATCTAAGCCAATAACGATGGTTGATTTTTTCATTGTTCCTGGAAATAGTTATGGATTATTTTTACTTACGAAACAACCTACTAGATTATGTAATTTTATGCAGGAGCAGTTTTAGAAGGGCTACTTTCCCCCGAACCTGAGAAATAATTTTTGCTGTATTTGGCGTGATATGAATAGCGATCAAATTCGTTGGGTTTTACTCCATTAATGACCATCCCTAGAACTTTTTGAGATAAATTAGCGTTGGCAATAGTTTCTTGGGCTAACTCGGCACTTTCGTTTTCTACCACCCCTGGTCTACTGATAAAGACAATACCATCAACGAGTTTGCTTAAAGTTAAAACATCGGCAGTAACCGCTAGAGGAGGAGCATCAATAATAATCAGTTCGTATTCTCTTCTGGCAGTAGCAACCAACTCGCTCATCGCAGTGGAATCGAGCAATGCTAGTGGGTTGGGAGCAATCATGCCAGCAGTCAAAAGGTCTAGCTGTTTCATGGGTTGAGTTACTGCTTTTGACAGAGGAGTTCGGTGGGCAACGACGTCTTTAACCCCAGATTTATTACTTACTTGCCATAGCTCGTGTTGAGAAGCTTTGCGTAAATCCCCATCGATCAGCAAAACTTTGCGACCAAGCTGAGCCATTGCTGCCGCCAAATTTGCCGAGACGGTTGATTTTCCTTCTCCAGGAACAGAGCTAGTCATCAGGATTACCTTTGGCTGTCTTTTGACCGCTAAAAATTTTAGATTAGTCTGAATCATGCGATAGACTTCACTAGCAAAGGAATCTGGCTCTCTTTGGACGACAATTCCTCCTTGAGCCTCTTGCAAACTGTCTAGCGGCACAATTCCCAAAACCTGATATGAGAATTTCTGCTTGACTTCGGGAATGGTTTTGATCGTGCGATCCTGCATTTCTAAGAGAATTGCGGTGAGATTGGATAAAAATAATCCCATCAAAACACCTAAAGCCATCAGCGCCATTCTTCCAGTGCTTCCTTCTTCGGGCACCTGTCCTAATTCTATAACTTCTGCGTTGGCTGTTTGTTCGTTCTCTTTGATTGATAAGTTGCCTCTATTAGCTAGCAGAGTTTCATAATTGTCTCTGGCTGTTTCTACTTCGCGCAGCAGTGTCTGTTCCTGTTTTTCCAGACTAGGAATTTGCTTGGTTCTGTTGAGATATACGTTTTGATACTGATATAGCGCGGCTTCTTGAGTCTGTAGACTCAACTCTTCTATTTTAAGATTGATAAATCTTTCTAATTGACTGTCCTTGAGATTACTACCGTTTTGCAGAAGTCCTGTGGATACCTGTGCTCCTACATACTGGCGAATTAGCTGTTGAAGTTGAGAGTTTAAAGCTTGCTTTTTCTCCAACAGGCTAGCAACGGCTGGATGATTGTCATTAAATCTTTGGCGTTCCTGAGATAGCTGAGTTTCAGTAACGCCTAATTGCTCGATGATACTTTGTACTTGAGGAGTGTTGGCAAGCTGATCTGCTCTAACTGCCTGTTTTAAATCCAAACCTAGCTGATTTTGAATACTAGCAGTTTGGGCTCTCTTGCCCTGAAGCTCTGCACCTACAGAGGATATTTGGCGATTGAGATTACCTAGTTCTCCTACAAGAATTTTCTTTTCTTCTTGCAGATCGACGATCTGATTTTTTTCGTAGAACTGTTGTAGGTTGGTTTCTAAAGACTTAAGTCTGTTTTCTACCTGAGGTAATGTTTTATCAATGAAAGCACGGGCATTAGAAGTCGTCGATTTGCTGCTACTAATCTGTTCTTCGATATATACATCCATTAGGGTGTTAACTACTTTTGATGCAGTAACAGGATCGGCATCTTTGTATGCCAAGGAGATAACGTCTGTTCCACCGACAATTTCTACAGATAAACGTTTGACAAAATCTTTTGGCTTAAGCGGTTCTCCTTCTGCATTTTCTAGCTTTAAGCGATCAATGGTTTGCTGAATTACTGGCTCGGAGGTAATTCTGACTTTTTCGGTGCTTAGAGGAGTCTGATTGTCTAAAATTGATTCTAGCTGCTGAGCTTCTGTTCCTATACCTTTAATGAGAGTCGGATTTTTCTTAAATAAAATTTTTCCTTCCGACTTGTAAGTCTTTTCTAAAAAACTGCTTAAAAAGGCTGTCGTTCCAACAGTAAAAACTAGTACGGCTAATGCTGGGACCCAACGTCGCTTAAGTTTTAATAAATAATCTCCTAGATCGAAATCCAGTTCTCCTCTCGAACTGGAAGAAGAACTATTGTCTTTTTGCAAGTTAGTCATAGGTATTTTCCTTAAAGGTAATCTCAGCTAAGTTGTGCCTTTATATAAATTTTTTTAGTACTTACATTTACTGTTATAAAAAATTTATAGGCGAATTAACAGTCCAATATATTAAAGTTTTGGTGAAGTTGGGTATAAATAGTATGAAAATCTTAAAAAGTAGCTCGAGACAGTCTCGAATTCATCAACTTACTTTAAATACTTTTTATTTTTGATAAGATTAATAATAGATGCATTTTATCGATCTTTAATATTGCATTTAAAACGAGCTTAGTTTTGTATCGGACAGCCAATAACATAGCAATTTTTTAACAAAAAATACTACATGATTTATCGCATTTTTTTGCTTTGAATCAACTAAATTAGCAAAATACATTAAAGTAGTAGAAGCAGATTATTTTGCTTGGTATCATGGAAGATGCCCGAACCTTGGTAAAACGCCAGGGGGATTCACTTAAGTACTCTTGAGCAAACAATCGTTTAGAGTATTGTTCTACATTAGTGTAGCGCGTATATCTTATCTTGAGATAGATTTTTCTAAACTTATAGCTAAACTAAATTTTGCTCCTGTAAATTAGCGATGCTCGTACCAAAATAGAATAGCAATAATCAAAGCTAAAAGAGGAGTTATTCGCCAAGCAAGCCATCGAAGTATGCTTATCTGTAGAGAACTAAGATTGATTCGACGATTTGCTGCTTCTCTGGGTTGGATTGCCAGAATTTTTTGGTCTTCTTCTATCAACCAATTAACAGAATTAACTAGCAGAGCTCCATTTAGCTGCTGTTCAAACCAACCGTTAGTTGCGAAAGTGGAACTGCCAAAAACCACCATGCGAGCCACTTGAGGTTTCTCGCGTTTTAGAGCGATCGCGACATTGAAAGGTCCAGACAAATCTCGATTAATATCAAAGACGATTTCTGAATTTTTAAGATCTTTTTCTGCCCAGGTTTTTTCGTTAGTAAAAGCTAAAGAAGTCTGCTCTATTCCTGCTTTAGCAGTAAGTTTGAGCGGTCTAGACTCAGGAAAAATAGATATTCCATTACCAAAACTAGCAGTAATGGGATGATTGCTATAGCTATTGACGATCGCGACTCCTGGTCCAAAACCCATATTTTCGCTAGCTCTCGAAGCATCTACTATCAGTCGATTATCCAGTTCTACGCCCCAGTTATTTAATAAAGAATCTATGCCAATGTCTGTCTTGGGAGATAAGAGTATCAGCAGGTTTCCTCCTGCCGATAGATAGGATTTTAAGCTGGCAACCTCTGCCGTCAAAAGCTTTCTAGTTGCTCCCACAATCGCTATAAGGTTGGCATCTTGGGGGATAAAGCCACGCTGGGCAAGGTTTAAGTCAGCAACGGTATTACCTTTATTTTCAAGACTATTAATTATTTGGGCTATTCCCCTTTCTACTAACTGGTTAGGAGCTTCTCCATGTCCTTGAAGAAAGTATATGTTGGTAGCACGATCACGCTTGATTTTTTCGATACTATCGATTAATTGGGTTTCTGTCAGAGTTTGCCCTCTAGTAACGTTGCGAACATCCAATTTTTGTATTTTGTCTCCGTATTCCAGATAGATATCTCCTAAAGATCGAACCTGATATTGTCTTGCTAATCCCAATTCTTGTTCTGGATCGATCGACTCATATTGAAATTGCTGACTTGCCTGACGAAAATTTTCCAGCAGTCTTCGGGAAATAGGATCAATATTACGGTCAAATATCAATACCTTTAGAGGTTTGTCTAATGCCGATACAATCGCCCGAGAGTGGGAAGAAAGGGTATATAGTTGAGCTTCGGTAAAGTCCCATTGCTGGTTATACTTGATCGCCAAAAAATTAATGGCAATAATCAAAAATATACATAATATTGTGGTGCTCGAGATGTTTGCACTATGCTTGACAGATCGATTGCTTTTGTATCTATGTAGTTGCCAGTCTTGCTTTTTTTTTATAGTTAGCCCAAGAAACAATAAAGACAATCCAATAGCTATAAAAGCTCCGGTAAGTACCGACCAGGTAGCATTAATTATTGCGGTAACTATTCCTGCCGTGCATAAAAAGATACCCAAAAAAAACAGTGCTATTTTAAACATGTACAATCGCCTAAAATTAATGTTGATTAAAGCGAAACAAATTAATCGACTGAGATGTTAGAAATAAGCCCAAAAAAATATAGCTTAAAAATAAAACTATATCGCTAACGATCAAAACTCCCCGAACTAAATTGTTATAGCTTTGTAGCAAAGATATATAGCCCAAAACTTGGCTTAACGATCCTGAGAGATTGTTGGCGGCTAAATCGAGCGCCCAAAAAATCAGGATAACCCCAAAGGTGGAGATAGCGGCGACAATATTACTAACAGTTAACGAGGAAATAAACATTCCAATCGCCAACAAAGCAGAACCGAGCAGAATCAGACCTAGATGAGCCAATAAAGGTATGGCAATGGGCAGCGGTGGCTCGGCTGCGCTTAAGGCGATCGCTTCTAATAAGAAAGAAGGCAACAAGATAAAGGTAAAGAGTAGAATAGCCGCAATTAATTTTCCCGATGCCACAGCCCAGTTAGTAATGGGAGAAGTAGCCAATAGTTCAATAGTGCCTAACTTTTTCTCTTCTGCATAAAGCCCCATTGATAATACGGGAATAACTAGTAAAGATAAGGTACCTAAGATTGCTAAATATGAGTTAATAAACTCGGTAGCGACATCAATCGGCGCAACAATCGACCCCGTTTGTTCTCCTAGCAGTACTTGTTGAATGATGCCTCGATCGCCAATTAAAATTTCAATGAAGAAAAAGCCAGAAATAAACCAGAAAAACGCGGCGATAATATAAGCAAGGGGAGAGTAAAAGTAGCTTCTTAGCTCTTTTTGAGCAATAGCAACAATATTACTAATTATCATTGGCGATCTGCTGTAACTGATTCTTCGGTCGTCAATTCGAGGAAAATATCTTCCAAGCTCAGTCTAATACGGCGTAATTCGTGTAGCTCTAAGCCTTGTTGAACAATCAATTTGGCAATATCTTTGCCTGGTGTAGCCATAGGATGACTAGTAATTTTGAGCAAGTAATTTCCCGCGCTTTTATTGGAGCTGTTATTTCTCTGACGACCGTGAGAAATAGTCTGAATAACGCCAGGAATATTCTGGAGCAAAGCAATTACCTCTTTAATATTTACGTTCCCTGATATTTCTACTTCATAACCAGAACTGGTTTCAATCTGGGTTTGTAAATCTTTAGGGGTATTGGTTGTAACTACTTTGCCTTGATTGATTATGGTTACGCGATCGCAAATCATACTAGCTTCGGGCAATATATGGGTAGAAAGAACAATCGTATGTTTTCCTGCCAAACTTTTAATTAAATTGCGTACTTCAATAATTTGTCGCGGATCTAAGCCTACAGTAGGCTCGTCTAAAATTATTACAGGAGGTTCGTGAACAATTGCCTGAGCGATACCTACTCGCTGTCGATACCCTTTAGACAGCTTGCGAATTTTGATATCTTCTCGATCTACCAACTGACAATTTACCATGGCATTGTACACTCGGCGATGTCGATCTCCAGAACCTATACCCTTGATTTTGGCAACAAAATTTAGATATTGCTTTACCGACATATCGGGGTATAAAGGCGGTATTTCAGGTAAATAGCCAATGCAACGACGTACCTGCATTGAATGGCGATGAACATCGTAACCAGCTATTTTTGCCACGCCTGAAGTGGCTGGGAGGTATCCAGCTAAAATTCTCATGGTTGTGGTTTTCCCCGCTCCATTAGGTCCTAAAAAACCGATTATTTCTCCTGCATCGACTGAAAAATTCATATCTTTGATCGCAACTGTCGAGCCGTAAACTTTACTAAGATGCTCTACTTCTATCGTTTTTTGAGGCATGATTTGGTGGGCAAAAGAGAAAATTGAGGGGGTAATAGGGTGGGTAAGAACTCAGATCGAGCTTGGCGATGTTGCTTACTCGTTTGGTCTGACTAGTATAGCTGGCTTCCATTCTTGAAGACTGGCTTGGTGGCGATATTGCAGTCAGACAAAAGGTCTGATCAACTTACGCTTAATCGCTAAATCCAAAATCGAGCGGGCGATCGCGAAACAAACTATGCTTTGAAGTATGAAGAATAATAAAGATAGTAAATCGGTTAAAACCAAGTTGTTTTCGATTAAGGCTAGTCCTCGAACCAGGCTAAAAGCCAATACCGCACCTTCACTAAGATGAGAATTGCGATCGTCGCGGATAATATAGCGATAGGTCACGCCAAATAAAAACCCACTGACGGCTCCAATTGCCAGATGCAACAACAATTGCCAGTCTAGCACTGCAGGTGAAATTACGCCTTTTAGCAAAGATATACTAACGACAGTTTGCGCCACAATAGTCGTGAATTCCGCGATCGCAAATGCTCCCGCGCCGACTATTCCAGCTTTAAGTGATTCTATTCTTTCGGTCATTAAACTAGGCACAATCGTCACCACAAAAGATCGCTTAAGAAGTATGATAGGGTTTATAGTTGCCAAATTAAATACATATTTCAAAACAAAAATACTGACATGGATATTTTGACATTAGGCTGGGTTACTATCTTGGCACTATTTACATGGTCGATTGCAATGGTTGTCTGGGGTCGCAACGGATTCTAAATCGTGGAAACAAACGAACTGTTAAACACTTTATTTCTAGTTGCAATAGCCTTACTCGGGTTACTCAGCATAGGGATTTTATATCTCTCGGTAGTTCAGTGGCGCGATCGTCGTCGTCAAGGTCGTGATAAACGAGGTGGAGTTTAATCAAATACCCAAAGACTGGGATTTTTCTTCTATAGAATATTCCCTCCAGCTATTTTAAATAAAATAAATTTACCGATTGGGGATATTTTCAGAGTATTCCCAATCTACTGCAGTTTCCTTTAAAACAGGAGTTGGCAAGTCTTGCCAACTCCTGTTTTTTACGTCGATGCGATTAATATGAGTGTCAATTAAAGAAAGCTATAGGGCACCTGCGTTAGCCAGACCGAGAATGACACCCGCACCTAAAAGATGACCCAAGCTGGTAGTACCTAATAAAGCAGGAAGACCCATGCCACCAAATAAAGTGGGTGAAGGTAAAGCAGGTCCTGCAGATTGATTCTTAATTGTAAATTTGCCAAATGCGATCGCCACAATATTGCAGGCAATCATGACGATCGCCACTTTAGGACTCCAAGAAACGGTATTGGGCACAGTCGCTGCTAATAAAGTCAAATAAGTCAAAGTTATTTCTCCTGTTAGTTATGTGATAATTTCTTGTCTAAAATCGATAATAGTTTTATTTCTTTAGATAACAAAAGTATTAATCGATGTTGCAATATTTATTAATCTAGTAAAGTTTTATATACAAAAACATCTCAATTAGCGGATGTTTTGGTCTCGATCTATCATAATATTTAGATAAATAAGGGGCTGTGGCTCAGTAGGATAGAGCAAGCGCCTCCTGAAGCATCGGGCATCTTTGAGGGAAACTTTATTGATGAATGTGGTCAAATTCAGGGAAGCCTAAAGCTATCAAATATTTGATAGTCAAGGTAATCGTGATCCAAGCTCTATATATTCCTGGTAGAGAAGGTGCAGAGACTAGTTGTAAGTTAAAAATCAGGGAATAGTTTGCTTTAATTTCACCATCATACTTACAACATAAAGGCCACCACCTAAGGGTAGTATTATTTTTGCAGATACTATTTAAGGTGAAGAGATAGTCCAGAGAGTGGGGAAACCTACACCAATCTGAAGCGCTAGGTCGCCAGTTCAAATCTGGCCAGTCCCGTTATCCTAAATAATTTGAGTGCAGCTCTATTGAGGAAAAAGCTGGGCTACTTTACAAGGTTGAGATGGTGGCTCTCAGTATTATAATCATGAAGTGGTTGAAGCTGAGGTAGTTTCTTTTCATCGTACCGTGAGGTAATAATTTAAAGATATCTACTTTATTAAAAATGTGATTCGAAAAGTGATCGAGATCTGCGATCAAGGAGTTATGAAGTCACTGTAAAGTCAATATGAAGCTTTTATAAAGGTAATTAAGTTCAACAAATTAATTTAATTACTTTATATAAAAGTATTATGACTAGTACTAAAATATCTCACTCAAACCTTTATTCAAACTCATACATATCAGAAAAATGGAATGGTGGATATAAGCTCGAAATAGATCTCACCTCAAAATCTCTGATTTCAGACTGGATATTAGACTTTAACCTTTCCAATGCCTACAAAATCAGAGGAGCTTATGGCGTAGAGTTGGTTGATAATGGAGATGGCAACTATAGTATTAGCGGTCAAGGTGGTTGGCAAGACCTCGAAGCAGGGGAAACCGCTAAAGCAATTTTCATTATTGACGGTAACGCTGACAAGGCAAGTATACCCAAACTCACTGCTTCTGGTTCTTCAATTATAAATAAACCTGATATAACTGAACCTAAAACGATCGAGCAGCAGATTAACGCCTCTTCTAAGGTAGTAGAAGATTGGAATGGCGGATATAAGCTTGAAGTAGATATTTCCTCAGAATCTAAGACTTCAGACTGGACATTAGACTTTGACCTCCCTTACACCATTAGAGGAGCTTATGGC
>JBCDCO010000044.1:0-26146 GCA_039181635.1 Cyanobacteria bacterium P01_G01_bin.19
GGTGGGACAGTAGAAATTAACAGCCAAGGGGATGGTTTAATTTATTCCCCTGCGCCTGAGTTTGTCGGCGAAGAAACCTTCACCTACACAGTTAGCGATGGTCAAGGTGAGAATGTCCAAGCTGATGTCACAGTGACTGTAGAGGAAGAGGAAGATGCCTCTATTTTTTCGACTGATTGGGATAACTTGAATGGCTGGAACCAAAGCGGCACTGATATATCCATCGAACCCGAAGGGAAACTACGTCTTTTTGACAATGCAGATAGAACCACTAAGGTTTTCCGTTCAGATGTAGATATTACTGGTGCCTATTCTATTGAATTCCAAGTACAGGTCGATCAATATACAACCGATAACAAAGTGTCCCTTGGGGTTAAAGTTCAGGATGGTGATTTTCGTCTCATGTTCCAACGGCGTGCCGATGGTTTCTATGTTATTGATGACTCCAATAGTTGGGTTCTGTTACCAGACCCAGATGGCAATTTCCAATCAGAATTCACGGAATCGCAGGACTACAGAATAGACGTTGATAATGGCATCGGAGTTCTATCTTCAAGAGCTAGTGCTGCTGACAACTTTGTTGTGGAAGGTCAGTGGAATCTTCAACCATTTCAACGGTCGGATCTTATCGAACATTGGGTTCGTGGCACAAGCGAAAATCCTGCAGAAGCGCTGTTTGATATGACAGAGATTTTTTAGTTATGCTAGCGAAACTATAGGTTAGGACAACACATTTAATACAGGTGCGAATCGCGAATCGCACCTGTATTAGGCGAATCGCGATTCGCCCCTACCAGATTTATCTGTCTTAAAAGAGAATTGCTGAATTAGTTAATGAGGCTTAGGAAGAGTCTTGACCTTTAGAAAACGTAGGGGAGAGTCAAACTGCAAAATATCGCAATCAACAAACTCACTTAACCCCCCTGAGTCATTATAAAAGTCACCATAAACACAGATCTCCCTGGTTTGCTCGTCCCTACTCTGAAAATATCGAACTTCTTCTGTTCCTTCTCGGAAATCGGTCACATTCAACTGCAAACTTGCAAATGAAGCCACCGTAGGTGTTTCTATCTCAAATACCAGCTCAGAGTTGGAAGCAGTTATACTAACTTCTCCCTCACCTTGCATAAGAATGGTCCAATCAAATTCCTTATTGGTTACCCGATCGACAGAAGGACCGAAATTATTATCAAAGTAAAAAATCAAATTCCACGTAGCAAAGCTGTTCAAATCATTGGGGGTAATTTTACCTAACGGTCCATCGTAGATGAGACTACCTTCAATGGAAATTGAGTCAAAAGTAGAAGTAAAGTCATATTCGATTGGCGATAAGGAAGATGCATGAGAAAAGCGAGACAATATTACGCCCAATAAAATTAAGACAACAGCAACCTTAGTAGCAATTCGAAGTGATTTGCTTATCATGAAGATTTTCTCAAAAATATGAGTGATTCCCCTTAAACATTATCTGAATGATTGTGGCTTATGGCTCAACTAATTGAGTATCCGTATATTGAAGGCATCTTGCTCATTAGCTCATTACAATATTGAATATCATCTTCTGATAATTCATCCTTGTAAGATCCGCTCTGAGCACGACGCACTTTTAAAGAATTTTGATCGGTTCCAAAAACTCTCATGCCTTCAACCTGGCCTTGCATTTCCAACTTCCGCATTTTGTCCGCATGACATTCTTCATATACTTGATTGACTATAGCTGTATCAAAATTCTTGGCATCAACAAAGTTGAGGATTTTGGTTAATATAGCTGGACCATTAGTTAATAGATCTTCGTATCGAACAATTAGTAAACGTTTGGGAACCGAGCGATTTCTGTCCCATATTTGGTAAAAACGAATAATACGCTTAAAGCCATAATGTTCATGTCTAACAAATTCGCTAATAGAGTTAAATTCAAGAGGTATATTCGATCTATTTGTAACCTGATAATAGTGAGAAACTACGACATCCCGTGGGTCTCTCACTAGTAAAATCACGCAATTTTTTCGATATCTAAAACGACCATTATATATTAATACTTTCTCGATATTATTAAGTTTTCCACTTTCACCAAGGATATGACTATCATCATGTGTCCAAACAATGTTAGGTAATCGCTTATACTGTTTAGATAATTTATTTATATTTACAGTTTGATTACATTCAAGATCGTAGGTTTTAGACAAGATTTGCGCAAGCATATATTTTAGCCATGTTACCCCAGTTTTAGGAAATGAAATAAGGTATGTTGTTTTGGGGTCAGAATAAAGGGAATCTTTTAAGTCATTAATTAGATACCGAGACCACCTATTTAGATAAATTAAATTCATTGTAATTGTTTAATAATCAAGTATCTGTATAATTTCCAAAATCCCCTCTATTAAGAGGCACCTTCTATAATCTCCCAGGTTCTTGGTTGATAGAACTTACAGTTACTCATGCTAGCGTTTCCCTCCACCTTAAATTTAAATGATTGAGCGCTATCCAGAGCATATAAAGAGCCCTCTCTAATAAATATTGTTAGACTATAAACGCCTGGCTTAAGACCTACATATGGCATCTTGACCCGTGCTTCATGTTTGCCCGCCTTTACAGATGAAAATATTTGCTCATGTTGGTTTCCTAGAATTAAAGTGGCACCACCTTCTCCAGTAATTTCTACAATTTGTATACGAAATGCCATATCTTTGATGCAACGCTTGACACTTAACCCAATACAAAAATTAGCAGGTGAACCGCTGGTCAATAATTCCAGCTTGTTACCTGATAGATCTCTAAAAAAAAGGTAGCTAATATCCAAACCTGTGCTTTCATTTTCTGGCTTGGCTGGAAAATACTTTTGTCCTATCGTATTTGTTGATTTTATATCAAATAACTCTGATTCGTAACGTTCAATCACTGAGGAAACTTCACCTATTATTTGCTGCTTGCCATTTAAAAGATAAATAGCGGAATCACATATAGATAGTATTGCTTGAGAATTATGGCTGACCAAGATAAAGGATGTACCCTGTTTCTGCAGGGTTGCTAGTCTACGATGACACTTAGCTCTAAATTTAATATCTCCTACAGCCAACACCTCATCAATCAACAAGATATCTGGCTCGGTGTAAATTGCACTAGCAAACCCTAACCTAGCCGCCATACCAGAACTATAACTTTGCACTGGCGCGTCAATTGCCTCCCCTACTTCGGCAAAATCTACAACCTCATCAAATCTCTCATCAATCTCTTTTTTAGACAAACCTAAAATTGACATATTGGCATAGATATTTTCTCTTCCCGTCAGAATAGGATTAAACCCTGCACTCAAAGCAATTAAAGGAGCGATTAGACCATTTATTTCTACAGTACCGAGGTCGGGTTTAATTAAGCCGGCAATAATTCGCAGCAAAGTTGATTTACCACTACCATTTTTGCCTACTAATCCTAGTGCTTCTCCCTTTCTTAGCTTAAAGCTAATATTATCTACTGCCCAAAACTCTTTTTTTCTTAGCTTATCGCTTTTAGTACGCAACCCTGTTATGTCGCTAGCAATATCTTGTACTCCGTAAAACAATGAACGTTTCAAATCCCGACAAAACTTTTTAGAAACTCCTTCAACGGCAAGAATAATCTCACTATTATTAGAACGATCTTCAGCTGGCTCTTGAGGGTTGTCAATTTTATTATTTGTATCAATAATCATTTAAGAACTAATCCTCTCTACTATATAGGGCATTGCTACTCGGTAAAAAATCCAAGTCACCAATAATCCGAACAGGGCAAAAAAACTTACTAGCCAGAATCCTTGTGGATTAGAAACCGCTCCGGTAGTAGCTAATTCCCTAGTTGTGACTAACAAATGAGTGACGGGATTGAGTTCTACCACCAAGCCAAAAAAGCCTTCTCTTGGTGCTGAATAAACTACTGGGGTGAGAAATAGCCATAAGCTAGTGGCTAAAGTCAAACCCAGAGAAAAATCTTGATACAAGGCTCCCATTGGTGCCAAAAGCAACCCAAAAAATGTTCCTAACATGACCAAATGAATTAAAGCTACAGGAGCTAAGATCGCACTCCAAGTTACTGGCATTTTAAACCAAATAAATAGCCCGATTATTAACACTAATTTAATACCAAAATTAAAAAATACTTCCCCCAACTTAGCTATAATTAGAGCTTCACGAGGAAAATTAATTCTGGCAAGCATTGCCTTTGACTTAGTTACCGCTTGTACTGGTCCTTGCAATGATTCCACAAAAGTTTGCCATAGCGTCATGCTAAACATTACATATGCTGGATAAGGTAATTCTGTATTATCTAGATTAACAACCCCTCCACTTTTAGCTAAAGTAAGACCTGCTGCTGTTACAATTGGCGGAATTATTGCCCAGAAAATACCCAAAAAAGATTGGCGATATTTTGCCTTTATATCTCGCTTGACAAGCTGCCATGCTAATTCTCTAGAAGCTAACAAGTCTTGCCACATCATTTTCCACAGTTGTACTGGTCGCCTCATCTGACTTTCGGGTGTGTGTACAACTCTTCTGAAAAACTTATATTTTTTCTCTGTGCTTACTTTCATATGTACTCATAACATACTTAATTTAATTTATAAAGCTCGATTATCTTTAAAACATTCCTTTACCCATAACTTCTAAAACTCTTTTCTAAACCAGCTTTCAGTTTCTGGAATTTGGTTTGGTTTTTGCCACTTGCCCTCTGTTTTTCGCGCTCGCTAAAAATTTGTTCTTCAGAACCCTAATCTTGAGGTAACGGCCTCAATAAATATGGATAAATCAGCTCTAAATATAACCTTTCAATTCTTTTCATATCAGTGATTATAGGATTTGTGGGCAAAGCATAGATCTTTAAAATGAGATAGTTCTAGGTTATTTTTTACACATTGATATTGATTTTGGAGTTTAGATTAATTTGCTACATATACCATCAGGGGTCAGGTAATAGCAAGTGTCCCATTAAATATAGATTGAGAAGTAACATGTTTGCTGGTCAAGCAATCGATTTATTTAATCTTTGCTCAAATTAATCTGAAAATAGGTCAAGTTATTTTTGCGTGACTCCTGATTTTAAATTTAGTCTTAACTTCAGTTGATTGGTACAGAATAGAAATAATCTACTAGGCTTTGAGAGAATCTTCTCCGACTGTTAGTTAGTTACGAAAGATTTAATTGTACGTAATCAAAAGCCTCATCAACACCATTCTTGTGATATTTACTTAATTAAATCACTTACTTGAAAGCTACATTCAGTGAGATAACGACCTTTCATTCTGTGTCTGACTGTAAAATTATTACAAATAATAATCAGCAAATCAAAATAACTACTTTTACGCAAAATATTATTTTATTCGAGAAAGATTTTAAAAAAAGTATTGTTAACTACAAACAAGAACAGGTGTATTTTGTAACACTCTGTTTTAGGCTATGTGTTATATTTTTTGCTTTTCTATAGTTTATGACAAATTACGTCAAAAGTCATAACTTGTAAAGACCGCACTGAAAACAATAAAAAAACTTAATGTTTGCATTGTTTTTATTAATTTTTAATTATCAAGAAAATTTCGTTGTTCATTAATATTTGTAATGCAAATAATAGAAATCAACTCTGCTATTTGAAAATCGTGATAGCATCCAAGAGTTCTAAAGCTTATTTTTACTACGCAACATAGTTATTTTGTTTATAATTAAGTTGATTTTGGTTAGGATAAAGAATGAAAGTTAGATGCTATGACCTATTGGGAATCAGATTAAATTTACTTAGTATGATTCAGTTAAATTCTCTCGTAATGGAAGCTGTAGAACTAAATAAAAAATGGATTATTGCCAATCATAATCTCAACAGTCTCTACATTTATCATCATAATTTCATGATGAGAAGGTTTTATAGTATGGCTGACTATATCCATATGGACGGCATGGCTTTAGTTTTACTAGGCAGACTTTGTCGTATTCCATGTAAAAGAAAACACCGAGTTACATATGCTGATTGGGTATGGTCTTTAATGAAGGAGGCTTCGGTTCGAGGTTGGCGTGTATTTTATTTGGGCTCCAAGCCAGGCGTCGCTAACAGAGGAGCGAAAGTTTTACGGAAGAAGTATCCAAACTTAAAAATAACTACTATGCATGGTTATTTCCCTATGTCTGCTAACAGTAGAGAAAACCAGCTTGTCCTAACTGCTATCAATTCCTATAAACCCCACATTTTAATGGTTGGAATGGGAATGCCTCGTCAAGAAAAGTGGATTCTCGAAAATATAGAAAACATTTGTACAAATGCCATCCTGACTAGTGGTGCTTGCATAGATTACGTAGCTGGAGAAATAGCGACTCCTCCTCGTTGGATAGGTGCAATTGGCATGGAATGGCTTTATCGACTCGTAACTGAACCCAAAAGACTATGGAAACGATACCTGATCGACCCTTGGTTTATAGTCAAACTAATGATTCAAGAGTCTTATAAAAATTTAATGAACTATGCTTCAAGGTGTGACAAGTAACTATTTATTTTTAGTTTCTAAAGTTAATGCTTTCAGTCTATGCGTCATTTAATCAATAAAGATCTCATCTTTATCTTTGCTCTGTTGTTATACGTTATACATTGGCTTCTTTAGAAAAAATTTGTTTTGTATGTCAGTATATTTACGTATATTATAGATGTCAAGCTTATTTGGTAAGATACATTTGTACCGAACGCACAAGCGATGTTAAACAACAACAGTAAATCTGCGCAGTTGCATGAATTTGAAAAATACTTAGACTCTAGAATTCGCGACATAAGATCTCCCAAGCGAATTACAGTTGAAAATCGAAATGTTATTAGGCTACTAGTATTAATCACGTCCGACTTAATAGCGATAATACTTGGTTGGTACCTAAGCAACAGCAAACCACTTTTAATAGACTTAAACTGGTCAGCTTCAATTACTGGAGAATGGTTATTCTCTGTAGTTCTGTTAGGTCTAGTTTTTTTAGTAGTTTGCAATTCTTACAAGAGAGGTCGAAAGACTAAAAGTACGGTTAATTCGGTTAGAGCAGTCACACTTACTTATTTCGTTCTAGCAATATTAGTATTGCAATTATATAAAAATTATTTTTTCCAATTTGTAATAGCTTGGTTAGTAACAGGATTGCTAATCGTAAGTTTTCGTCTGTTAATTTTTAAGGTTTTGCTTTTTATTCGCGAGCGATACTTTTCTCTTAAAATTAAGGTAGCTTTAATTGGATATGAAGAAGATATAGAAAAGTGCTTGTCAAATGTGAAAAAGAGCAAAGAATTTACAGTTACAGCTCAACTAGATTTATCTGAATTTGATAGCTGTCGGAGTATTCTAACTGCGATTGATAAGCTTGACCGCAGACAGGTAGATGAAATTTTGATTTGCTCTTGGGAAAAGCTGCGCAAATTTCCTAAAATCTTCTGGAAATTGCGTTGTAGTGGAATCTACTGGCAGATAATCCAACTCGATTCACAAGTTTATCAACAGCAATTAGAAATTACAAAATTTGGCGAACTCACTGGGATTAGGGTCATTGCTCCAGCAATTACAGGAATTGATTTTATTAGCAAACGAATATTTGATATTTCGATCTCGTTTCTCTTAATGTTCGTTTTAAGTATACCGATGCTATTGATTGCTATGCTCATAAAACTTGATTCTTCTGGTCCAATCTTATATAAGCAAGTTCGTGTCGGTTTAAATGGAAAGCACTTTAAGGTATGGAAGTTTCGGACTATGGTCAACAACGCTGGAGAATTACAAAAACAGCTAGAGGCCAGAAATGAAGTAAAGGGAGGAGTACTGTTTAAGATTAAAAACGATCCTCGCATTACCAAAATAGGTAAGCATTTACGTAGATATAGCATTGATGAGTTGCCTCAATTATTTAATGTTTTACGAGGAGAAATGAGTTTGGTTGGACCTCGTCCCTTGCCTGTGAGAGATGTATCTAAATTTTCCGTCGATCATCATTTTCGACACGAAGTATTACCTGGTATTACTGGTCTCTGGCAGATAAGCGGACGTTCTAATACAGATTCAGAAAATGCTTTTCGATTAGACTTCGAATATATCCAAAACTGGTCATTAGCTTTGGACTTTGAAATTTTATTTAAAACTTTCGGAGTAGTCTTAAACAGCAATGGCGCATATTAGAAATACTTGTAAAAATCGTTTTATCTATGAATACGAAAATAGACTCATCTGAATATATAGACCTTGAAAAATATTGGTTAGTTCTTAAGCGAAGATGGATACCAGGTACGGCTACTTTTATAGCGGTGGCTACTTTAGCTTACATATATTCATTACGTCTGCCCATGACTTACCATACTAAAGCTGAATTGTTGATTGAAAGAGACCGATCTCCCAATCTTACTGGCTTAGGAAGCGATAATGATAAAATTAATAAAAATAATAAATTAGGTATTAACAGCGATCCACTAGCAACAGAAGCTCAAATATTTTCTTCTCGCCCAATCATTCAAAAACTAATTCAAGAATTGAATTTACGAAATGAAAATGGCGAACTACTAAAGTATGGAGCCATAAAAAGAGATTTGGAGGTCGAGAATATTACTGGCACTGATCTATTAGAGATTGGTTTCACTAGCGAAGACCCTGAAATGGCTGCCGCCGTAGTTAACAAAGCAATCGAGTTGTATAAGGAAAACAACACTTTAAGACATAGAGTACAAGCCAGAGCGGCAAAAGAATTTATAGCTAAACAGTTACCAAAGGTAGAGAATAATGTGGCGAGAGCTGAGTCAAATTTGCGACGTTTTAAAAATGAGAATCGCATCATTAGTTTAAGTCAAGAAACCACAATAGCAGTGAATTCTATTTCTAATGTTGAAAGTGAAATAGATCGAGTAGAAGCAGAATTAAGCAATGTGAATGCTCGTTTTAACAAATTAGAAAATCAATTAGGAATAAATTGGCAACAAGCTTCTGCATTAAGCTCTTTAAGTCAATCACCAGCAGTGCAAAGATCTTTAGGAGAATTGCAAAGGATTAAGGTAGAATTGGCGCAAAAGCGTGATTATCTATCTAACAATGCTCCTCAGCTTGTAAGTCTGAAGGAGAAAGAATCAAGTTTAACCGACTTATTGAATGAACAGATAGCAGAGACTTTAGGCAATCGCGAGCAAAATCTAATCGAGAATATCAATATATTGAGCTTAGGAGAGCTGAAGCAACAACAGATTTTTGAATATACGAATTTGGGTTTGAGTAAAAATGGTTTAGAAGAGCAGCTCAAAACTCTCGGTAACACCTACGACGAATATAAACAAAAATCTGATATTCTCCCCGAGCTATACGAGAAACAACGAGAACTAGAACGTCGAGTACAAGGAGCTCAATCTACCTATCAGACCCTTTTAAGCAAACTACAGGAAACAGAAATCTCTGAGCAGCAAAATATTGGTAACGTTCAAGTAGTTGAGAGTGCAATAGTGCCAGGGGGACCTTCTTCTGAGTCAAGAAGATTGGAGAAATTGGTTCAAACTGGAGGTATCGTGTTGGGAGCTTTTTTTGGAATAATAACAGCTTTTACAATCGATATTTGGGATAAGAAGCTTAAAAATAGCCAGGAAGTAGAAGCGATGTTAGATTATCCTATTCATGGAATTATTCCTGATTTTACCAAAGCAAGTGTTGTCAAGAAGTTACAGCCAGCAGAGAATTTACCATTAAAATCTAGCAGAGTTGCTCCCGAAACTTTGACCATAATGTCATCGATACCTCTGTTAACCATGATGTCATCGATGCCTCTGTTAAAAGAAGCCTGTCACAGCGTACAAATTAAGTTGAAGTTGCTAAACAACAATGCCGAACAAAAAGCAATTGCAGTAACTAGTTCCATAGCGAGTGAAGGTAAATCTTTTGTTTCAGCAAATTTAGCAATAGCTAAGGCTCAGTCCAATCATCGGACTCTTTTAATTGATGCAGATTTACGTCGTCCAACTCAACACGACATGTGGGAAATATCTAATAATATTGGTTTGAGTGATGTTCTTCAAGGGAGTGTTCCAAAGTCTAAAGCGATACGAAACGTTATACCAAACCTAGATATTCTGCCTTCAGGAAGCCAGACAGATTGTCCTGTGTCTCTGTTAAGCCTGCCTGCAATGTCAACATTGATCAATTACTTATCGACTATTTATGATTGTATTGTTTTCGATACTCCTCCTATAATAAGCTTAGCTGACACTATGATTTTGAGCAAATTAGTTGATGGCTTTTTATTTGTTGTACGTCCAGGAGTTGTTGATTATGACAGCTTGAGTTCAGCAAAAAAATTACTAGCAAATTCGGATTTAAAAGTTTTAGGAATAGTGATTAATGGTGTTGACGCAGACCGAGAAGTATCCTGGAAAGGATATGACTATTGCATGCCTAATGTGAATTAGAAAAAAGTGAGGAAAAGACGCTATTCGTATCTTAGATCTCTCCCTATATACTTTGAATCCGTTACAATTCTTTATGCCAGGAGATTTGTGGAGAATAACCTAAAACCTTTTGAGCTTTAGTAATATCTGCACTAGTATGACGTGAATCTCCCTTTGCTTTCTCGGTAGTGCATCAGAGAAGTGTGGGAATGATAGAATGACGGAGAAAAACAAATAATCATTATCTATGGAATGCCTTTTTTGAAGTAATGGTGAGATTAGCGGTCAGCTATCATAACTGGATTTGGGTTCATAGTCGAAAGAAAAATGCTGCTGCCATGAGAGAAATGTGTGCTAATTCACTACTGTAGTATTAGTCAGGGTGATATACTTATGTTCGATTGGATTATAAGCACCCAAAACATTGTATCGCTGCCTGCCAGAGCTTGACGGCAGAAGGATTCGAGTAAAGCACCATAACATTCCAAGAAATGCTCCCATAATGCTTACTTTCTTCGCCAGTTCATAATATCCCAAGTCCGCATATCCCAGGCGGTTGGTTCGTAACCAGTTAAACTATCGCCAAAAGCCATCACGTCGGCACGATGCACTAAAGGTATGACCGCCGCATCTTCGATCAAAATATCGTTCATTTGAATAAACAACTGCTGGCGTTTTTCGGGATCTAATTCTCGACCAGCTTCTTCCAACAGGCGATCGTATTCTGGATTGCAGTAGCGTGAATTATTGTCACCCGACCAGTTGTTTGCCTGCTGAGGAATCTGATCGCAGGTCATAAAATTCATGTAGGTTTCTGGATCGGGGACGGTATTACCCGTAGTGTGCATTTGCAAATCCGCATAAAAGCGTTCTACCGTGTCCGTATTGCTAGGATTGCTAGAAAAGTGAATGCTAGGGTCGATGCTTTTTAATTCTACTCCCACGCCGATAGACTGTAATCCCTGTTTGACCACGGTCTGAGTCTTTTGGCGCAGAGGATTGACCGAAGTTTGAAACAGCATCTGCATCTCCGTCCCGTTTTTATCTCGAATGCCGTTACCGTTGGTATCTCGCCAGCCTGTTTCGTCTAATAGCTGTTTGGCTCGTTCGAGGTCGTATTGACTCTGATTGTTGGGGGATACATACTCTGCTGGTGCGACTAAAAAATTGGGGGTCGCTTTCCCCGTAACTCCATAAAGCTGTTCGGCAATAATATCTTTATCGATCGCTAGTGTGATAGCTTCTCGGACTCGGCGATCGCTCAAGAACGGATGGGGAAAATCTAAGCTGGACTTTTCGCCTGAAGGTGCAACCCGATTGGGATCGCTGTGGTTGATATTAATTCTTTCCATCAACGCGCCATAGTTAGAAATGACTTCTCCCTGTCCCGCCTGTTGCAACTTTTCTAACACTGGTGCTTCTACCTGAAGATTGTAGGCAAAGTCAGCATCCCCAGTTTGTAAAACGGCTCTAGCTGCTGATGTGGCATCGCCACCGCCTTTAAGTTCGATGCGATCAAAGCCGACTTCTCCCGCTTGGCGAAATTCGGGGTTTGGTTCGTAAACTACTACGTCCCCTGGTTTAAAATCGACTACGCGATAAGCTCCCGTGCCGATAGGCTTTAAGTTTGCTGCTGCTTCTCTGGCATTTTCGCCGTTGTAGGATTCGTAAACATGTTTGGGTAAGATCATTCCTTCCCCGCCGACAAATATCAAAGACCAAGCAGGATTGACCTCTTTAAAATTTACCTTAACTGTGTGCTCATCGATCGCTTCGATACTATCGACAATTTCGTAAGCACCAGCCGATGTAGCACCTACTTTGGGATTGCTGACAAACTGATAGGTAAACACCACATCTTGAGCGGTGAAAGGTTGACCGTCAGACCATTTAACGTCTTGCTTGAGTTTCCAGGTTACTGACTTACCATCAGCCGCCACGCCACCATTTTCTGTAGAGGGTATTTCCGCTGCCAAAAAAGGAATCATGTTTCCTTCATTGTCAAAACTAGCTAGAGGCTCTAGGGTAATACGGCTTGCCTCAGCGTCTTTAAATCCTGTAGATAGATGAGGATTGAGAATTGTCGGAGCCTGCCAGTAAAGCAGTTTGAGGGTATCGCTATCTGTTGAAGAGCTAGAAGTTTGAGTCGTACCACCACAGGCGGTAATAGTCACCGCCATACTCAAAAATATGGATAATTTAGCTAGTAAACTCATAAGCGATCGCTTTATACTCCTCACTCATTCTCAACTTTGAATAGTATATTATATGGGCTTTTTACTTCTAATCACGATAACAAAGCAATTGAATGGTTATCGTTGAAGCAAAAAAAAGCACGAGCATTTCTATTTATCTTAAAAACTATATTTATTCCTGGGGGACTAGTCCCCCATATGCGGAGCGGTATCCTTTAGGAAACCCCCTATTGGGGAGGTTACGACCTCCCCAAGCCCCGCCGTAACTAAAGTTTAGTTAACATATCTGCTTGACCAACTGACTCAAAACAAAGTTGGATATTAACTTTTACCTTAGCTGAGTCAGAGGAATTACGCTGGATTTTAAGTGTCAAAAATGCTCCTCAAATTTCTCTAAGTTCAGAAGAGACGACCTCCTTCTATAAATATATTGATTCTTGTTTATCTACAACTTCAGAAAAGCCTGCGCTTTATCTACTACATCCGAAAGCGAACCAGGCTTAAAAGGAGAAACCAAGTTAGCCGAATTGACCAAAGCTTGAAATGGTGCTTTTCCACCGCGCTGACACAAAGCAATATATTCCGTTAGAGCAGATTCCAAATCGTCTTCTGCCTTAACCCAAAACTGCATCGCGCAACACAAAGCTAAGGTGTAATCAATGTAGTAAAAAGGAGAGCAATATATATGCTGTTTTTCTTGCCACAAACCTCCTTGAGAAGGATAGTCCAAGTCACCATAGTCGCGCCAGGGAAGATAGCGTGCCTCCATTTGTTGCCACATCTGGTTTCTTTCGGCGGGAGTTGCTTCGGGGTTGGCGTAGACTAAGTGTTGGAAATGATCGACAGCACAACCGTAGGGCAGAAATAAAATTGATTCGGCTAAATGAATTTCGCGAAAACGGTCTGCATCGTCGCCAAAAAACTTATCCATTTGCGACCAAGTAAGAAACTCCAAGCTCATCGAATGAATTTCACAAGATTCTAAGGTAGGCCATAGATAATCGATAGTGGGTATGTTACGACTCTGCCAGGCTTGAAAAGCGTGACCCATTTCGTGAGTAAATACTTCGACGTCGTCTTTTGTGCCGTTGAAGTTAGCGAAGATATAGGGTACTCCGACTGTGGGGAAGCTAGTACAAAAACCACCACCAGCCTTGCCTTTGCGAGTTTCTAAATCTAAAAAGTCACCCCGCACCATCATCGAAAAAAAGCTGCCCAACTCTGGGTGCATGGCATTAAACATTGCTTGCGCTCTTTCTAGCATCCAGTCGCGATCGCCTTGAGGCTTGGGATTTCCTTGAAGATCGAATACGGCTTCATCCCAAAAGTTTACTCGTTCTAGGTTCAGCTTCTGCGCTTTTTGGTCGATTATTTTTTGCGCTAAAGGAACAACTTTATCGACTACTTCATCGCGATAGCTAGCTACATCAGCCCGATCATAATCTATACGCCGCATTCGTTTATAGCCCAAACCAATGTAGTCTTGATAGCCCAGTTTTTGCGCCATCTGATGCCGCAGTTTGACCAAACGAGCGTAAATGTTGTCTAGCTTATCTCGATTCTGACTAAAGAAATTCCAGCGAGCTTTTTCTGCTGCATGACGAGTATTGCGATCGCTGTCTTGAGCGTACTTAAGAATACCCGATAAATTAACCGTTTCTCCTTGAAAGGCGATCGATGCTGAGGCTAGCAACTGGACGTATTGATTGATTAATTTAGATTCTTCGACCAAATCTTCTTCGATGATAGATTCAAAGGTGGTCACATCTGCCGACCACAGGCTAAAGGCTTGTTTGCCTAAAATAGATTCAAATTCAGCTCGATCTGGACTGTCTAGTAGCCTTCTTTTCATGGCTACTTCCAAAGCAGTCAGCTTTGGCTGTATCTCATCGCTGTATGCTTGAGCTTGTTTGTAATCTTCGTTGGCAGTATCTTGACTGAAGCGTAGAGAAGTAATAGCGCTCCAGCTATCCAAACGACGCCGCAAATCCTCCCACTGCTGTAAAGCTGCTTTTTTGGCTGCGGTAGTTTCAGCCTCATCCAAAGCATTGTTGATATTTTGATATTCTGCTGTAACCTGTTCGATTTGAGGAGTATCTACTTTGATGTCGGCAAAATCGATCATGGTTTGGCTCATGGGTCATAAAAGAAGATAGCTATACATAGAAATTCTAACGAATTTCATCAGGTCGAAATACGGGCATATCTGAGACACTTAAAGCGATCGCCAGATCGGACAATTCTTTAGGAAAAAAATAAGTTATAGTGAATCGAATTCTCGAATTCAATCAAATTTTGCTTGTATGTTGGCTCTAGATAATCTATTTAAATACTATAAAAAACGACGTGTAGCCATGGCTTTAGCTTTACTCGGTACGATAACGCCGATCGCGGGTTTGCATAAGCTATATTTGGGGCAGCCAATCTGGGGTATTGTTTATCTAGTATTGTGGTCTACGCCTATTGCCCGTATTGCCTCGGCAATTGATGCGGTTTGGTATTTGGTTCAAGATTTAGAGCAGTTTGAACGTCAATTTAATGGCTATAGCGATCTCAACCTCAACACTTCTCCACAGGTAAAAGCGATCGCCGAAGCAATGCGAGAATTAGACAAGCTTCGAGAAGATGGTTTGGTCACTGAATATGAGTTCGAGCAAAAACGCCGTCAATTACTAGATCGCATGGCGTGAACTTTGGGAAATTAGTAACGCGATCTACCGAAAAGCTGGCAAATATAAAAATTTCTCAGATCTAAAAATTTAGATCTGAGAAAAAATTTCAATGATTATTGGAGCTAGAACCATTAAAGTTGCTAATTCCAAGAAATTACACTTTAGCTAGTCAATATCCCTGCCGAGAGACGTTTAAAAGTAAGCCTTTCTCCTTCCACGTCAACGAAGATAGTATCGCCGCCTTGGTATTCACCTCGTAAGATGGATTTAGCGATCGCTGTTTCTAGATAGCGGGAGATGGCTCGTTTTAATGGTCTTGCGCCGTATACGGGATCGAAACCGAGATCGGCTAAGTAATCCAAACCAGCATCAGAGATTTTCAAGGCTAGTTTTTGATCTTCTAAGCGTTTTTCCAAACTCTTAACCTGTAGCTGAACGATATTGCGCAGCTGTACTTTGGTTAGAGCGTGGAAGATGATAATGTCGTCGATACGGTTGAGAAATTCAGGACGGAAACTATCGCGCATCGAAATCATCACACGCGATCGCATTTCTTCGTACTGAGTATCGTCTCCTGCCACGTCGAGGATATACTGCGAACCAATATTACTAGTCATGATGATAATAGTATTGGTAAAGTCTACAGTACGCCCTTGAGAATCAGTCAACCTACCATCATCCAAAATTTGCAGCATCAAATTAAAGACATCTGGGTGAGCTTTTTCGATTTCATCAAACAAAATTACCGAGTAAGGGCGACGACGAATAGCTTCGGTTAGCTGTCCACCTTCGTCATAGCCAACATACCCTGGAGGCGCACCTACCAAACGAGAGATCGAATGTTTTTCCATATATTCGGACATATCGATTCGTACCAAAGCTTCTTCAGTATCGAATAGGCTTTGAGACAGTGCTTTAGCCAGTTCTGTCTTACCAACCCCAGTTGGACCGAGAAAAATAAAGCTGGCGGTAGGACGTTGGGGATCGGCAAGTCCCGCACGAGAACGCTGGATGGCTTCAGCTACGGCGGTTACAGCCTCTTCTTGTCCGATTACTCGCTCGTGTAGTTCGGATTCTAGGTTAAGTAGCTTTGATTTTTCCGATTCGATTAGCTTTTTAAGAGGAATACCAGTCCATTTGGCAATAATTTCGGCAATATCAGATTCTAGAACTTCTTCCCTCAGCAAAGACTTACCAGAAGTTTGTCTTTCGGCAAGTTTTTGCTCGATTTCTGTTACTTGCTCTTGTAGTTGAGTTAATTTACCATAACGTAATTCTGCAGCGCGATTGAGATTGTAATCTCGTTCTGCTTGCTCTATTTCGATGGTTACGCCATTGATATCGTCTTTAAGAGCACGAATTTTATCGATTACTTCTTTTTCTGACTGCCATTGGGCGTTTATCTCTGACTGCTCTTCCTTAAAATTGGCTAGTTCTTTTTCTAGCTTTTCTAGTCTTTCCCGAGAAATGGGATTGTCTTCTTTTTCTAAAGACAGTTTTTCCATTTCTAGCTGAAGAATCTTACGATCTATCTCGTCCAACTCTTCTGGCTTAGAAGTAATTTCCATCTTTAATTTGGCAGCAGACTCATCTACCAAATCGATCGCCTTATCGGGTAAGAAGCGATCGCTGATATAGCGGTTAGAAAGGGTAGCCGCAGCCACTAATGCCGTATCGGTAATACTGACACCGTGGTGTCCTTCATAACGCTCTTTGAGTCCTCGCAGAATCGAGATGGTATCGATAACGTTAGGTTCGTCTACTAATACTGACTGAAAACGCCGTTCTAAAGCTGCGTCTTTCTCAATATATTTGCGATATTCATCTAGAGTAGTAGCACCAATACAGCGCAACTCGCCTCTAGCTAACATTGGCTTGAGCAAATTCCCCGCATCCATCGAACCTTGTGCTGCACCCGCACCGACAACAGTATGAATCTCATCAATAAAGAGAATTACATTACCCTCAGATTCAGTGACTTCTTTTAATACGGCTTTAAGACGCTCTTCAAATTCACCCCGCAGTTTTGCTCCTGCAATCAAAGCACCCATATCTAGTGCTACTACAGTGCGATCACGTAATGACTCTGGTACGTCGCGGTTGATGATACGTTGAGCTAGTCCTTCGACGATGGCTGTTTTACCTACTCCTGGTTCGCCAATTAGAACGGGATTGTTTTTAGTTCTACGAGATAGAATTTGAATTGTACGGCGAATTTCTTCATCACGTCCAATGACAGGATCTAGTTTGCCTTCCCTGGCTAGTTTAGTGAGTTCTCGCCCGTACTTTTCTAAAGCTTCGTATTTTCCTTCAGGATTTTGGTCGGTTACTTTTTGCTTTCCGCGCACCTGTTTAATAATTTCTTTGAGTTTATTTTCAGTTAAGCTAACTTCTTGTAGTAGTTTACGCCCAAAGCGATCGTCTTTGGCAAAGCCCAATACGAGATGTTCGACCGAGATGTAGTCATCGCCAAATTCAGTACGATATTTCTCTGCCCGATCTAGTAGGGCATCCAAACTCCTGCCCAAAAAGACACTGTTGCTAGAATTGCTGACTTTAGGCTGACTATCAATAAAACTATCTACCTTGTCTCTGAGTCTTGGTACGCTAACGTCTGCCTTACTAAAGATACTGTTAGCCAGTCCATCTTGCTCGATCAAAGCCTTAAACAAGTGTTCCGTTTCTACCTGCTGTTGCTGACTTTTCTTGGTGATATCTTGCACAGCAGCGATCGCCTGCCAAGCTTTTTCGGTAAATTGTTGAGGATTGTTCGGTTGCATATGTTTTCTCTCGCTTTTGAAGGGGATAAAAAGTTAAATTTAGTAATTTAATTTATGTCTATTAACGGCTTATTTCATCTCTTCTTAATGTCATTGTAGCGATCTATAGCAAGCTCACTGAGTAGGATATTACGCCCTTTTAGTTCTGGTTTTCCCAATTTTTAACTGTCAACATAAAATGCCAAAAAAATCAAAATAGTTATTGGACGAATCTATAGTTTCCAATCTGTTTACTCAGCTTCAACTCACTGCAAATCAAATTTTTAATTAAAAACAAAATTAGACCTTTTGCATGAATAACAGACTAATCTATTTTTCACCAAACTATGCGACGCAAGCCTTTAACCTTTCCCCTTTTCCCTCTTAGAAAGATAGTTAATTATGATTAGTGAAAGAAGTCTATTAGGCACTAATTCTCACTAACTAGCTCTTTCAGTCCAGAAATCAGTCGCTCTATTCCTGTTTGTGCTGTAGATAGGTGCAAGCTACCATAGGCTACCCTTAAATAACATCCATTTTTCATCCCGAAGGTACTACCAGGGATTCCAGCAACTTTGTGTTCTTTAATCAATCGTTTGGTTAGCTCTAAATCGTTTAAACTGCTGTTGATTTTGAGAAAATAGTAAAATGCACCCGCACCCGAAGACACGCGGCAAATATCCGGAATAGAGCGCAGGCGATCGCCTACAATCTTTCTGACTTGATCTATTTCTCTAAGCTGCGTTTGGCAATATTTAGCACCCGCTTGCAATGCACCTACCGCTGCATACTGAGAAACTACGGGAGGGCAAATCAAATTGGTGTCCTGAACTTTCTTAATCGGCATCAACAAATGTTTTGGCACGACCATATACCCAATGCGCCAGCTAGCAAAACCATAGGCTTTGGAAAGACTAAACAAAGATATAGTGTGGGCTTCGCTGTTGGGAAAAGATGCGGGAGAGTAATGGCTTGCGTCATCGTAGGTAAAATATTCGTAGGCTTCATCGCTGATATGATAGATTCCGCGATCGCGACACAGATCGTTGACTTTTTGTAAGCTATCTTGCGTATAGACTGCGCCCGTTGGATTATTGGGAGAAATGGTCACAACTGCTTTAGTTCTGGAGGTAATCGCCTCAGCTATAGCATCGACATCTAGCTGATAATCGCTGGTGGTATTGACTAAAACAGGACGACAATTTGCCATAGTAATCGCCATCTCGTGATTGAAATAGTAAGGAGTGTTGAGAATAATTTCATCTCCTGCTTGGGTAATTGCCAATACTGCATTCATAAACGCCATATTGCTTCCCGCAGTGACCACAATACTGTTGCGATCGCCGATAATAATCTGATTATCCGCCGCTAGTTTAGCCCTGATGATGTCTTTTAGTGGCTCAATTCCCGTAACAGATTTGTAGAGATGGTTGTCGGATCGAGCCAAAAAGGACTGTAAAGAAGCGATCGCCTGTTCTGGTGGCGGATAGCTGACTACTCCCTGTCCTAAAGAAATTGTTCCAGGATTATTTTGAATCAATTCTCCCACAACAGGAATCAAGGGTAGCTGAACCCGATCCATGCGGGAGTTGGAGTTATCAATACTAAGTGGCAAGGACATCAAAGACTTTACTCAAATATTTTTACGATTGAGTTTATTGTTACAGACTTGAACAACAGTTAGGACAGTTAGGACAGTTGGAGCAGTTAGAACAGTTAGGGCAGTTAGAGCGGTTAGAGCAGTTAGGACAGTTAGGACAGTTTTTGTTAAATAATGAATGGTAAACAACAAATATTCAATTTTCAATGACTACACCTCTAACTTGGCAACAGTTAACAGAACTAACTGATTTTAAACCAGACCGTATTAACGGAGAAACCAACTCTCAAGCTACTCTCCGTCTATTTGGCAAAACAGAAGCAGATGTGAGAGTTACTTTGTTTCGTGACAATCATGCTTGGTGTCCTTACTGTCAAAAAATTTGGCTGTGGTTAGAGGAAAAACAAATTCCCTACCGCATTCAAAAAGTAACTATGTTTTGCTACGGCAAGAAAGAAGACTGGTATAAACGTAAAGTGCCTTCGGGAATGCTACCCGCGGTAGAACTAGACGGACGAATAATTACTGAGAGCGACGATATTTTAATTGCTTTAGAAAGAGAGTTTGGCGTTTTATATTTGGGAATGACCGATCCCCAAGTATTACCTCTAAGACAGCTAGAAAGACTGCTGTTTCGCGCTTGGTGTGGCTGGCTTTGTCAACGAGCAATTTTCCCAGGACAAGAAAAAAATAACCGCAAGCAGTTTATCGAAACTGTTGGTGCGATCGAAAAAGCTTTAGCTGATACTCCTGGGGCATATTTTTTGAAAGAATTTAGTACGGCTGACGTAATTTTTACTCCCTACGTGGAAAGAATGAATGCCAGTCTTTATTATTACAAGGGCTATTCTATGCGCGAAGAAAATCCCCGTTTCTCAGCGTGGTTTGACGCGATGGAAACTCGTTCTACCTATCGCGGTACTCAAAGTGACTTTCATACTCACGTCCACGATTTGCCGCCACAGATGGGGGGTTGTTATTCTAATGGCGAACCTCAGGCTTTAGCCAATCAAGAAAGAGTCGATCGCGGTGCCTGGTTTGGACTTCCTGATGTGGCATATCCCGAACCAGAAAATTCTCGTCAAGAAGCTTTGCAGAGAGTAATCGAGCATAAAGACAATATTATTAGAGCCAATCCTGCCGAGTCTAATTTATTTGACAAAGCTTTGCGCTGCGCTTTAACTAATATGATGACCGATAAACAACATACTCCACCATCTGGCTCTGATGTGGCTTTGCGCTATCTCCGAGATCGGATCAATGTCCCCAGAGATATGTCTATATATGCTGCCAAAAGACTGCGTACCGCTTTAGAAGCAACTGCTGCTATGGATGGCGATCGCCAAAGCGAAGTAATTCCCGTGAGACATCGGTACGATCAAAATCCTGCCAATTTTTTATCATAAGGGTTCTGTTTAGGGTTATGGTATTACCAGACCAAGATCGGCAACTTCTTATCGAACTGCTCGCAAATCAATCAATAAGTAAAAATTTAGCTAAAACGTTTACTCGCGCTTATCACTTGAATAAAGCAATTGTATTTTGTTTTTCATAGGTTAAATACTATAATTTTCCTAATAGATATAAATAAATCTTTTAGGAAAATATAATAGTTAAAAGTCTATGCACGATTTTTTTAACCAAAGTATCTGGTTAGTGCCGCTATACGCACTGGTTGGCGCGATTTTAGCTATTCCTTGGTCGCCTGGGATCATTCGCAATACTGGACCTAGACCGTCAGGCTATCTCAATATTTTGGCGACCTTAATGGCATTGATTCACAGCGTGCTAGCTTTATTGGAAATTTGGCGGCAGCCCGCTCAAAAACTATCATTCCAGTGGCTGCAGGCTGCTGATTTAAATATATCCTTCGATATTGAAATTTCGACTATCAATATTGCGGCACTGATCGTGATTGCTGGGTTGAACCTACTCGCTCAAATATATGCCATCGGTTACATGGAAATGGACTGGGGTTGGGCGAGGTTTTATGCGATGCTGGCTTTGTTTGAGGCGGGTTTATCTACTTTAGTTCTGTGTAACTCTCTCTTCTTTAGTTATGTAGTCTTAGAAATTCTCACTTTAGGTACCTATCTCTTAATCGGTCTTTGGTTCAACCAATCCTTAGTAGTTACAGGAGCTAGGGATGCTTTCTTGACCAAACGGGTAGGAGACTTGATTTTACTCATGGGAGTGGTGGCATTACTACCCCTTGCTGGCACTTGGAACTATAGCGAATTGGCTGAATGGGCGAGTACAGCAAACATCGATCCCACCGTAGCGACTTTACTCTGTTTATCTTTAGTGGCAGGTCCTTTGGGTAAATGCGCTCAGTTCCCCTTGCATCTCTGGCTGGATGAAGCGATGGAAGGACCAATGCCAGGAACTATTTTAAGAAATACTATTGTGGTTTCAAGTGGCGCATGGGTACTGATTAAACTGCAGCCTGTATTAGCTCTGTCTCCTGCTGCTTGTACTTTTATGATAGTTGTAGGAGGAACTACTGCCATTGGTGCGGGATTAATTGCGATCGCCCAAATCGATATAAAACGTTCGCTTTCCTATTCTGTAAGTGCCTACATGGGTTTGGTCTTTATTGCCGTAGCTACGCAACAAGATATCACGGCATTAAAACTCTTATTTACCTACGCGATCGCCATGTCATTACTGGTAATGAGTATTGGCGGAGTGGTACTAAATACAATCACTCAAGATTTAACCCAGTATGGCGGCTTGTGGTCACGTCGTCCCATATCTGGCATCTGTTATCTAGTTGGTGCTGCTGCTTTGGTAGCGTTTCCTCCCTTTGGCTGTTTTTGGGTGCTAACAGAAATGGCGGAACACCTTTGGGCAAATCATCCATTACTCGTGGGAGTGATGGTTATTGTCAACGGCTTAACTAGTTTTAGCTTAACTCGCGAATTTTGCTGCGTATTTGGCGGTAAAGTCAAACAAATGACCGTTCGTTCTCCTGAAGGTTTGTGGGCTTTGGTTCTACCTATGACAGTAGGTATGGGATTGGCATTGCACGCACCCATTATGTTACATCGTTGGGGCTTGCTACCGCAGTTTGCCGAACTCAATCTGGCGATCGCTGGTGCATTGACTGCCACAACTATTTTGGGTGCAGGTGCGGCGAGCTTTATTTATCTCAACGAAAATATTGCCAAACCAATTCAGCTGAAGCCCAAGGCAGTACAAGACTTTTTTGCCTACGATCTTTACACCGAAAAATTTTATCGCGTCACAGTTATCTTTGCAGTGGGTTTGGTTTCCAAGCTAGTTTATTGGTGCGATCGCTTTTTGGTAGATGGTGTTGTCAACCTCCTCGGCTTGGCAACTATCTTTAGTGGCGAAAGTTTGAAATACAACACTTCTGGTCAAACTCAATCCTATGTAATTTCTATTCTGCTGGGACTGACTTTGTTCATCGCTATAGTCTGTTACCCGCTTATTTCACAGATATCTTTTTAGGCTCACTTTGTTCGTAGTTGTTAGTCATTAGTTGTTAGTCATTAGTCTATAGAGATTTTAACTATCAACGTTGAATAATAAATGCTTAATGCTCAATGTTCAATGATAAATGTTCAATGAAAAATGCTTAGTTTCTTACTTCTATTGCCTGTAATTGGGGCGGCTATAATTGGTTTCTCCCCAGGAAAAAATAGTTCGGTCAAGTTACGCAATTTGGCAACTGTTTTTGCTGTTTTGAGTTTTGCTTGGTCGATATATTTATTGACTCAATTCGATCTCAATAATCCCAGTTGGCAGTTTAGCGAATATTTACCCTGGATCGAACCTATTGGTTTGAGTTACAGCTTGGCAGTAGACGGTCTGTCTTTACCATTGTTAGTTCTTAATTCTCTGCTAACGATTATTGCTATTTATAGCATCGGTAAGGATGTAGAACGACCCCGTCTTTACTATTCCCTGTTGCTACTAATCAATGCGGGAATCGTAGGTGCGCTAACGGCACAGAACTTACTACTGTTTGTTATTTTCTATGAAGTAGAACTAATTCCTTTTTATCTCGCGATCGCAATTTGGGGAGGGGAAAAGCGTGGCTATGCCGCAACTAAGTTTCTGCTCTACACTGCCGTATCTGGGTTATTAATTCTGGCAGCATTTTTAGGCATAGGATTCCTTGATGGAGTTAATAGTTTTGACTACGATGCTATTTCGACTCAAGGCTTACCCCTAATTACCCAGTTAATTTTACTGACAGTATTATTAATCGGATTTGGTATCAAGATTCCCTTAGTTCCTCTCCATACTTGGCTTCCCGATGCTTATACAGAATCTTCTCCCGCCATTACAATTCTATTGGGCGGAATCTTAGCAAAACTCGGTACTTATGGCTTAATTCGCTTTGGTTTACAACTATTTCCCGATACCTGGTCGATAGTCGCTCCTGGTTTGGCAATCATCGGTACGGTTTCAGTGCTGTATGGGGCGTTGAGTGCGATCGCTCAACGGGATATTAAACGCATGGTGGCATATAGTTCCATCGGACATATGGGCTATATCTTAGTTGCAACGGCTGCGGGTACAGAACTGAGTATTCTTGGTGCAGTAGCTCAAATGATTGGACATGGCTTGATTTTGGCATTACTCTTCCACCTCGTAGGTATTGTCGAACGCAAAGTAGGTACTCGCGATCTCGACGTGCTCAACGGCTTGATGAACCCCATACGTGGTTTACCCTTGACCAGTGCCTTACTGATTATGGCAGGAATGGCTAGTGCGGGAATTCCTGGTTTAGTAGGCTTTGTAGCCGAGTTTATTATCTTTCAGGGCAGCTTTAGCACTTTTCCTATACCAACTTTACTTTGCATTATCGCCTCTGGTTTGACAGCAGTATACTTCGTCATTTTGCTCAACCGTACTTGTTTTGGCAAGCTAGACAATAACTCAGCCTACTATCCCGCCGTATCTCTTGCCGAAAGTATTCCTGCCTTTGTTTTGACCGCCATTATTTTATTCCTTGGCGTACAACCCAACTGGTTACTGCGTTGGAGCGAACCCACGACAAGTTTATTGGCAGTAAACGTAGAACAAACCGAACAAGTAGCAATTAACAATTAATAATTAGTAATTAATAATTAATAATGACCGCGACCCCAATTAAACCAACAAAACTACCACCATCGAATCACGAATTCGCCGAGGTAATTCACCGCTTAGAGGCTGGTGGCTCTATGTTACCCGATACTCCCGAAAATTTGATGCAGATTATCGGCATCTATAAAGCCTATGCCGTGCCGATGGATTTCTATTGGCGAGATTTACTATATATTGCTGAGAGAGTATTTTTACAGCCGCTTCCTTTCTTTAAATACTTTTTACCTCAATCGTATTTAGATCTGCCCAACCATTATGCGGGAGAAAATGCCGATTTGAAAGTCTGGCGCGGCAAGGCATCGGCGCATCCAGAATTGTTGGAGTTTATGGAAAAGGGGACTACCCGCAAAATGCCCAAATTACTACATCACCTGTGGCACGATCGCATTAATATGGAGTTTGCCGAAGCCTGTATGCGATCAATGCTTTGGCACGGTAGAGACATGGGTTTGGGTAAGTTTGATGAATATTTAGATACGGACGAATATAAAGCCAACGCCGATCGCGCAATTAAGGCATACTTTAAAAACAACCCCGCGATGTTGGGATTGTACAAGCTGTTCCCCGATATGTTTCTAGAACAGGCAAAACAAGCTTCTTACTACTCTAATCTAGGCTTATTCTGGGAAGTAATGGCACCTGTCTTTTTTGAAATGTCCGATATCTACGATGAAGGCGGTTTCAAAGGTGTCCCCGATGCAATGGACTTTCTAGTTAACGGTATCTTTGCCGTCGCTGGTAGACCGATTTATCACCATGTTTATGTTGGGGATGAATGCTACGAAATTATTCCCAAGTCCAAAGGTTTTACCTGGCTTTATGAAGCAGCATTACCCTACGTAGAAGCAATCTTCTATCGCACCGCACCCTTTCGCGGTACCAAATCTTACAATGCCCAAGCCAGACAAGTACCCGACGAACAAAAAGATTTCCACTATGGCATTCTTTACGCCGATGTCTTTCCTGTAGGAACTGCGGGCATTCCCCCAACGTTATTAATGGATGATATGTCTCATTTTCTGCCAGACTATCTCGAAGAATATTATCAAAAACACTGTCGCGGTGAAGATGATAAATTAATTCAGTTGGGCATTACCTTCCAGCGATCGATGTATAACGTTACCTCAGCGGTGATTCAAGCTTTGCGTCAGGCATTACTCTATCCCATAGACGATCCCAATCCCAAACATTTACAAAAAAACCGCGAATTTTTTGAATCGCAAATAGACCGCTTTTTACGCCCCGAAGCCCGTTTACGAAATATTCAATCTCAAGATTATCGCTAAGTTGAGCAATGGACAATGGACAATGGACAATTGATAATTATCAGCAAGATTCTCTGTAAGTAGTCGCATTTGAACAAGAAATTTTTGTAGGCGTTAGTCATTATGGATATTTTGCATATTA
>JBCDCO010000045.1:0-26101 GCA_039181635.1 Cyanobacteria bacterium P01_G01_bin.19
GCTTTAAATCACAACCAAAATATTTTACTTCCCGTACCGCCAATTGGTTTGAGTCAAGAAATTCTCAAACTTTTACGTTCGCATCATCAGTTTACAGGGCGAGATTTGGATATTTGGGTAGATGAGCCGATTGCATTTACCTGCGATATTTACCTGGAGCTATTGCCGCAGTTTCCCGTTTCCGTCCAAAATTTTGCCAAACACCAATCCTTATTTTGGGATGAAAGAATTTGCCCAAGAATGAGGAGACTTGGTAATTCTAATAAATCTAGTAGAAACGAGAAATTTGGCGTATTTTTAGTTGATTATAAAAGCGATCTTTGGCAATATTTTACTGAAGATAAGGAATGGCTGATCTTAATTCCCGAACATCCTCAAAAATATTTGGCTCTAGATTCTCCCAGATTGAGCCAGATTAAAAACCTGTCCAATGTCACAGTAGAATCCTATCTTCTGACAGAACATAGCGATGGACGAAACACGACTCAGCTAATCCATAATCTACGCCCGCAACACGTTATTTTTGTCCACGGTTCTTTGAATTATCTTTTAGAGCTGGCAAGCTTAGAAGAACTAAGAAATCGCTATCAAATTCATGCTCCCGTTGAGAACATATTGGTCGAGTTGCCTATTGGCGAGCGCTTTGTCCAACCTAAAGCGATACAGCCTGTCTATTATGAGGGAGAAATCAATGAAACTAATTCAGAAATCTCGATCAATTTACCAAATACCATCACGGGCAATTCTCGCTGGCAAAATATAGCTGACACAGGAATTATCCAAGCACGTTGGCAAGGAGATGAGCTAATTATTCGAGGTGTATCTCAACGAGAGTTGCTAAACTCTAATTCTCAGACCCGCATGTTGTCCGACTTTGACTGTTGCGATCGCTGTAAATACTATGGCGATCGCCGCTGCTGGAATAGAGCTTCTCCTTTATATGGTTTCAAAGTCATTCCCGAAGGCTACTGTCCTGTCTTTGAAGCTGCTGAAGAAAATAATTAAGAGTAACTAAAGTCGATACTCATTTTAAATTCAACTTAAATTCAACGCATAATAAGCCCATACTGCCCTCACTCGGGATTGTGCTCGGGAGACTGAGGTTGAATCTGCTCTGCTTCTGGACAATCATCAGATACAGATATTTCGACATTGCTTTTGGAAACCGAAGCCAATTTCTGCGTCACGGCGCCAATACTTTCTAAACGCACCATTTCTTCCCAGGAACTGATTTCATCATCTTCTTCTGTTTCGTAGCGAATTGTAACAATATCTCCCTCGAAATCAACAATACGCCCTCCTTCAAGCCAGCGTTGTTGATCCCGCAAGAAAATACAAACTTCGCGACCATCTTGACAGAGTTGATAAATCTTGCGGTGTAACATGGGTTTCTCCTGTTTGCGAGTAACTCCTTAAACTGTATAGTATCTATTATTGTCATTTTCGCTCTATCACACAAGAGCAAATTTTGCTTTCGATTTAGATCTTTGATGATAGCAAATTGCAGATAATTTTTAGGGCAATCTGCGACGTCTGGATTTTTGCTGCTTAACTAGGTGTTGGCTGACTGGCTAGATATTCTAGAAATTCTAATAGTTGGCTATCGGTTAGCTGGAGGCGACTGCGTTTTCCATAACGACTCTGCAGAAATTCCCTACCATCGTCTCTCGTCCATCCAAGTCTTTTTAGCTCGATGTCAGTCTGGTGTCTTATTTCGTTAAAGTTCACCTCTGGTAAAACATCAAGCGAATTAGATTCTTCTGATTGATGATTCGGCTCGCTAACCATATTATGCTGGCTACTATCTGTTAGCTCAGATGATATCGGCGGATTTGATGTTCCTTCAAACAAATTTAGTGAATTGGAATTTTCGGCTAAAACTGTCTCTTCTGAGGCTGTTTTAGCTTCTAAAGCAGCAGCAAAATCTCTCTGAGGCAGAGAATCAGGGTCTTTTATTTCTTCTATATCCTTACTCCTGTTTTGAGATTTTTGATTGGATGAATCTCGTTCTGGCTCGCTAATCTTTTGCCGATCAACCGCAGAATTAACTTTGCGGTCGGCTTCTTTTTTGGGGGTTGGTAAAGATTCTAAGTCTTGTCGCTCGGTAGACTCGGCAATAGAAGCAGTTTGAGATTGAGCCGCCGAACCAACAGTCTTTTTATCTTGATTATCGCTATCGTCCAGCATCAATAAAGCGATCGCTCTTTCTCTTGCCATATCTTCAGCAATTTCCACCCGATCGGCACCAGCTAAACCAGTAGCTAAAATAATATTGTCTACAATAACCGAGACTCCAACTATGTAGATTCCTCGATCCATATCTACCAATTCGCTGACCAAGCCTCCTTGAGGGTAATTTTGACGAAATTTAGCTAATGTCATTTTTGTTCAATTTACTTTTAGTTTGAATATTAATACAAATTAACTATTTATATCTCTAAGTTTAAATATTCAAGTTGAAACATCGAAATTTGTTTCATGGCGATCAAAAAAGAAATTTGCCAATAAGCACCGAGAATTTACAATAGATACTGAATTGGCTACAAAATAACTCGTAATTTTTGTGAAACTTGGATTTTACAACGATCAATTTGGGTCGCTGAAGTAGAAAATAAACTGGCTATAAAAGTCAAAAAATATAGTCAGTCAACTCTACTGTTTTTCCCGAGCTTAAAAGTCATAGACTACTCCGCCATGAGACGAAAGTAAGATGACTTGGTAGTTGGGAAACGCCAAAACTCACACTATAATAATCAACACTAATTAAATGCAGAATAGAAGTCATAAGAGCTTTACGCGGTTATTTTAACCTCTGTTGTCTAATAAGGTTATTAATTTCCCTTCCAGGGTTATCCAAAACCTCGAAACTTGCAGTTTCCTTCTCAGAATACCCTGGCACAAGAGAGATGAACCTAGTACAAAGAGATTCTACGAGTTACTATAGTCATCTTCGCTTCTGTCGTCTGTTACTAAATTTAAAATTGAATAAGGATAATTTTTAGATGGAATTTTCAATCGCTACATTACTCGCTCAGTTCGTAGATGGTAAATTGGTCGCGGGCAAAAATCTGGAGAAGAAACTCGGTTGTGAAGACGAGGATAGCATCAGCAAATTGCAGATCACTCTAAATGCTTTAGAAAAAATTGGAGTCTTAGTCAAGGAAAGAGGAAAGTATCGCCGTATCTATGAAGATGATGTGGTGGAGGCGAAACTGAGATGCTCTAGTAAAGGATTTTGCTTCGCTATTCAAGATGAAGAAAATGCAGACGACATTTACGTCAGAGAAAGTCATCTAAGTAATGCTTGGAATGGCGATCGCGTCTTTGTCAGAATTATTAAAGAAGGCAGTCGCCGTCGCTCTCCTGAGGGTGAAGTAAAGTTAATTCTAGAAAGATCCAACCCTTCTCTATTAGCAACTGTCACCAGTAAAGAAGAGGAATATCACGCTATACCTCTGGACGATCGCCTTTTATTCGAGCTGGATCTCAAAGAAAATGGCGAAGACCTCAACGCAGCTTTAGAACATTTGGTTCACGTATCAGTCTTGCGCTATCCCTTGGGGCAACATCCCCCTTTGGGTAAAGTAACTAAAATTTTAGGGAGTGATGCGGAAGAAGCTGCCGATGTAGATATCGTTTCTTGCAAACACGACCTACCTCAAGAATTCCCTAAAAAAGCGATCGAAGCAACATCTAAACTCCCCACAGCACGCATTCCCGCAGCTGAAATCAAAAAACGCCAAGACTGGCGAGACAAGCTCACTTTTAGCATTGAGTCGGAATCCAATCTCAGCAACACTCCCTGGATCGAAAATGCTTTCACTCTCGAAAAAACCGAAGCAGATAACTGGCAGCTGAGCATTCACATCACCGACATCGCTCACTATATAGAAACCGATAGCATCTTAGATCGCGTTGCCAGAAAGCGAGGAACAGCAGTTAACTTAAGAAAACAAGTTCTACCTCTGTTTCCCGAAAAAGTAAGCAAGCTATGTTCTTTTATTCCTGGCAAAAATCGCCTTGCTATTTCGGTAACTATTACTATTGAGCCTCAAGGAAACATTATTGAGTATGCGATCGCACCAACGGTAATTTCTGTCGATCACCAGCTGACTTATCAAGAAACTCAAGCGTTGATTAGTGACGAGAAAAAACCTGGTAGAAAGTTTGCCAAAGTAACTCCAGTACTTAAAGACTTATTCTTTACCTTGAGTCCACTAATTAAGGCGCAACGTCTGCAAAGAGGCGGCTTAGAAATTAGCACTCCAGAAATTCACAGCCTCTACAAGGATGAAGGTCGAGTAGGAACGATTCTCAACTTAGGTAGTCTCCCCGTATATTCGATGCTGACGGAATTGACTATTTTGGCTGGCAAGGTTGTAGCGCAACACCTACAAGCTCTAGAAATACCAGGCATATACTGTACCCAATCAGAACCAGATGTAGAGGAACTAGAAGATCTTCTAAAATTAGGCAGTAACTTGGGCTTGGAGTTAGATATTAACCCAGAAGAGGGTATAACTTCTCAAGACTATCAAAGACTCACCGAACAATTCTCCAACTCTTCTGCGGTAATGGTGTTGAACTACCTATTGCAAAGCACATTCAAACCAGTCAAGTATCTAACTCAACCAAGCAAACACTTTGGTCTGGCTTATGAGAATGGCTATACCCACTGCATTTCTCCTGGTCAAAGATATATTGACTTGGTTATTCAGCGAATCCTCAAAGCAGTATTCGAGCATGGCAAAGATCGTCGTCACAGCCGAACTAAAGAAGGAGTAGACCTATTTAGCAGTACGTGTCACGGCAAAATTAACTGGAAAGTATTGCCGCCTAAAATTCAGGAAGAAATTGAAACTGATATTCAAACGATGCTGCCCTTTTTAAACGATCGCGAAAAACAGGCAGAAGATGCCGAGAAAGATCTGGCTGGCTTGAAGAAAGCGGAACAGATGAAAGAACGCACGGGTAAAATCTTTGAAGGTTTGATTACGGGAGTTCAATCTTACGGTTTCTTTGTCGAGATTGAAGACTTATTGGTTGAAGGTTTGGTTCATGTAAGCTCTCTCAAAGATGATTGGTACGAATATCGTTCCCGCGAAAGCTGTCTCAAGGGTAGAAAAAATCGTACTGCCTATCGATTGGGCGATCGCGTAGAAGTAGAAGTCAAGAGCGTTGACTATTATCGCCAGCAAATAGATCTAGTCACTGTAGGTGGCGGTAGCGATGATGATGGTAATGGCGATTGGGAAGAAGAATAAATCAATTTAATTCAAGACTCAGATAAATAATGAAGGATAAAGTAGTCGAACAGGCGATCGAACTTGCCAAGCAGAAAGGTGTTGATGCAGAGGTTTACTATATCTCTAGTAAAGATACACCGATTGAATTTGCCAACAATCGTTTAAAATCCCTAGAAACAAAAGCTTCAGAAGGAATTGCTTTGAGGGTAATCGCTGAAGGAAAATTAGGCTTTGCTAGTTCGAGCGATTTGACTCGGTTGGAAGATTTGGTCGATGCAGCGATCGCCACTGCTGAAATTGGCGATCCTGTGGAATTTGACTTTACTCAAAATGTTCATTCAGTTGAAGAGAAAGACGATTATCGTTTTCCCACTACGGAAAAGCTAGTAGATATCGGCGAAGATCTCATCGATAAAGTTCACCAGTATAATCCCGATATTCTGGTAGACGTCAGTTTTCACAGTCGCTTTGGTCAGGCAAAATTGGCAACCACCACCAACGTCTATACCGAACAAAACGGTCAAAGTTTGAGTGCTGTTATCTCGGGCAACTTAGTGCGAGGAGAAGACTTCCTACAGGCATATAGTTATGAAGTAAGTCGCGATCGCGAACCAGACTATGAAAGTATCTTAGCCAAACTGATTGAAAAATATCGGCGGGGTTCGACCAGTGCCAAAATTAGTAGCGGTACTTATCCTGTCCTATTTACTCCTAGTGCAGTCAGCAGCACTATGGGCAGAATGTTTGGCACGATTTTTTCTGGTCAATCGATCGTGCAAAAAGCTTCGCCCTTAACGGAAAAGCTAGGGGAAAAAATGTTTGACGATCGCCTGAATGTATACGAAGATCCCACTATTGGGGTTTCTGCCTGTGATTTTGATGATGAAGGTGTTGCTACTAGTAAAAAGCATTTAATCGAAGCAGGAGTAGTCAAACAATTCTACTGGGATAGACGCTGGGCGGCTCGTCAAGGTTTAGAATCTAGTGGCAATGGTTTTAGAGGTGGTATATCTCGTCCTAGCCCTAGCTTGGCTAATGTTTGTATCGCTCCTGGCTCTACCAGCTTAGATGAGCTGATCGCAGGTATGGAAGAAGGAATCATCATCGATCAAGTATTGGGGGCGGGACAGTCTAATGTTTTGGCAGGAGAGTTTTCAGTCAATATTGATCTCGGTTATAAAGTCGAGAAAGGAAAAATTGTCGGTAGAGTGAAGGATACCATGGTGGCAGGAAACATTTTTGAAGCTTTTAACAATTTGACTGACTTGAGCGATCGCGCTGAATGGGTAGGCAGTGGTTCTTTTGTTCCTCACATTCTGTTTTCTCAATTAGGCGTGGCAGCTAGACAATGAACAGTTGACAATTGACGATGAACAACGTGAGTTCGGAGTTCGGAGTTCGGAGTTCGGAGTTCGGAGTTAGGAATTCGGAGTTATGTAATTTACAACGAAAGAATAGGAAATTCAGACTTTTAAAAATTAAAGAGTTACACAATTTTCAAGTTTTTATCGCTTGGTCGAACTCACGTTGAACGATGACTAGAAACTAATAGCCTGGGAGTCACTAGTAATGAAAAAAAAGCGTATCATCAGATTTTTGTTACCCGTTGTACTGTGTTTAGCAACTTTGCTAACTGGCTGTGTCGATTATGAAGTCGGAGTCAATTTTTCGACTCCCTATCAAGGAGAAATTACTCAGCACGTAAAAGTTAGTCCGACGCTGGCAAACCTGGCGCCATCAGAAACCAGAAAATGGCTAAATAGCGTTGAAAAGCGATCGCGAGAATTAAAAGGCAAAGTTAAAAAGCTCAACTCTCAAGAACTTTTATTAACTATTCCTTTTGGCAATGGTGCAGAATTAGCCCAAAAATTTAATCAGCTTTTTCAAACCACTATTATTCCTAATGCCACGATTCCCAAGGGTAAAGCAGACTTAATTCAGCTTAATTCCCAGGTATCTCTAGAGCAAAATAACTTAGTTTTTGTCGAGCGCAACAGCGTCGATCTGGCAATCGATCTAAGGGCGTTGGCTGTCTTAACCAAACAAGAGAAGGTCAATATTGACGTTGATACCATAGCAAATTTAGAATTTCAGCTAAATACACCTTGGATAGCCCACAGTATCTCCAATCAAGAATATCTTCAGCCCATCGATAATCCTCTCAAACCAGGTTTAGTCTGGCAACTTCAACCAGGAGAAATAAATCACATCAAAGCAGTATTTTGGCTGCCTAGCCCCATTGGTATCGGTACTGGATTGATTATTATTTTGATGCTGTTAGGATTTTTATTAAAATATCGTCATTTTCCTGGAATAGTCTGAGAATTGCGATAGACCTTCTTCAGTGACTATTGCTTCTTTGCCGTAGAATAAACTCCGCGATCGCCAGATCGACAGGGGTAGTAACTTTTAAATTTGTTTCTTCACCTGGAACGATTTTGACTGAAATATCGCACTTTTCAAACAGTGCCGCATCATCCGTAACCTGCCAATCCATTTCTTTACCTCGATCGTGGCATTTTTTAAGCAATGCCACATCAAATCCTTGAGGTGTTTGTGCTGCCCAAAGATTGCTGCGTTCTGGGGTATCGATAATAACTTTCTGACTATCTACCATTTTGATCGTATCCTTGACAGGGACGGCAGCAATAAAGCCCTGACAATGATTTAATGCTTTACTACAGCGATCAAATAGCTCGGGAGTAGCCAGACATCTCGCCCCATCGTGAATCAAAACCTTGTCAGCTCGGTCTGGAAGTGCCTGTAAGCCATTGTAAACAGATTCTTGACGTGTATCGCCTCCCACAATTAATTCAGGGGTTTTGGTCAAATTTAGCTCTTGATAAATATCTTGGAAGTCAGCAAAATCGATTGGCTGACCCATAATGCCAATCCACTCAATACTTTTAGACCTTTCTGCTGCGAGTAAAGTCCATGCCAGCAAAGGCTTATCTAATAATCTAATTAGAAGCTTATTGCGATCGCTGCCCATTCGACGACCCATACCAGCAGCAGGAATGAGTAAGTGCATTTGATATGTTTTCCTTAAAATTAAGTCTGTTTAGCTCTATCATCTACTAAAATTGTCCTCAGATAAAACAAAGACTTATAATCTTCTTCATCAACAATGCGTATACTGGCTCTCGTACCTGGCGGTATTGACAATCAACTTCTATTTTTTCCAACTCTGGAAACTCTCAAACAGCAGTATCCTCAAGCTGCAATAGATGTATTAGTAGAACCAAGATCGAAAAAATCTTATCGAGTTTGCAAAAATGTTGATGAAGTTTTGGTCTTCGATTTTCAGGATCGCAATAGTTTTGCCGATTATCTCAATCTTTTGGGAATAATGCGCGATCGCGAATATGATGCGGTAGTCGGTCTTAAGACTACTTGGCGTATTAAGCTGCTTTTGTGGCTGAATGGCATACCAACCAGAATTGGATATGAGGATGATTCGCCAATTTACTTATCAGAATCTGTACCTCGTAAATCCGAGCAATATGTGGCTGAAATGTATCACGATCTGATAGCTGGTTTTGGCATTAAAGCGTCTTGTCCTCCCTTAGCTATCAACGTACCGACTGAAGACATTAGTTGGGCGGAATTCGAGCAACAAAGATTATCGATTAAAGATAGCGGGTACATCATCTTATGCGATAATCCACCTACAGAATCGGAGGAAGAAGTCTATCCAATAGAAAGTTGGCAAAAGATCGTTGCAGATCTCGAACAAAGGCAAACAGGATTATCCATTCTTTTGTTGCAAACTGCGTCAAATCGAGAATGGGTGACTTCAATGATTTCCGCCAACAATAATCTCAAGGCGATCGCTCCTACTGATGTGGGCAAAATGGCAGGTATTATTGCTGGTGCAAATCTAATTTTATCTAATAGCGGTACTCCTACTCAACTTGCTGTTGCCACGGGTACCTATAGCTTTGTTTTACTGAACGACCGAGATGAAAAGACGATTCCCCCTCAAAGCGAAAATTGTATTGGTATTTTATCCAACAGTTCGGATCTAGGAGCGATCAAGCCAGAGACAATAATTCAAAAAATGTGGGCAGGACAATAAACCAGAGAACATAAAGATAAGAGACGATGACTGTTTCTTATCTTCGCTCTTAATTTCAAACATAGACCTAGATCAGACAATTTCATGTTTTTTAGCCAACTGAGCGATCGCCAATGAACTATAACAGTTGGAAAACTTTACCGAGTTCTTTTGCCGAAACCGTCCAATTAGTCGAAGAATTTGTCGTACAAGAAATTATCCGAGAGACTAAAGAAAAACAGCTTTACTATCATACGCTCGACCACGCGATCGCAGTAAAGCGCCGAGCTAGTTCTATGCTGCAGAAAATCCAGCTTGCCGTTCTTCCCGACCCAATTGTTGATGATTTTGAACGCACTAAATGTTTGATCCTGCTTTGTGCTTTAGCTCATGATATGGTGCAAATATTTTCCAAACCTGGTCAAGATCTAATGTTACGCAGTCGCACTCCAGGAATAAGCGAAGCTGCCACTGCAGACAAACTGATCGAGTACATTACAAATCTGAATCAGGCTCTAATTCAAGCAAGGGTCGATCCCACAATTTTATTTAGTCAGTCAGATTTAGCTGCGATCAAAGAAATAATTCTCGCGACTATTTGCAAATTAGACCCACAAGCAGGAAAGCTAACTCACACTTTTTCTGCTGCTTCAATTTATCAACCCTATCTTTATGAATCTGGCTTCAAGACTTCTTTATCAGGCAAAATAATTGCCCTGGCAGATTTGGGAACTCTTGGTATGGATGGAGTTGAAGCATATATTCAGGAAGGAATCTTGATTTTTCTTGAGGATAATTTGGATATTAAAAAACTAATATCGAACTGTGACTACCTCGACGTTGCAGTTCGAGAAGCAGTTAGAGTACGGCTACTCAATATGGCTAAATTTATGGTCAACCTAGCAAGAGAGAGGGAAGTCAGATTTGAAATCGAGATTTCAGGATTTTGCCCTCAAGTTCGTCGGGTTTTGAGAGAAGAAGTATTTATCCATCTCAATCACAGAAGTATTGAAGAAATAGAAGAAATCATACCGACCGCTCAAAATACTAGTCTGACAGAATTAATCAATTTTTTTGGTTTAAGTGAGTATCGATAATATTTTATTTTCGCAAAGAGTTTTACGAGCTAACAAAAGTTAGGAGACCAAGATTACCGCCATGAGATAAATAATTATCAGCCACCTCAGCTCTATTCACTAATCACAGATGTGTTGACCTGGGATTCTTGCCATAGTCGATATAGAAAGTATTCGCTGCCGCAATCTAGCTCACAAACAAAGACTCCCTCTTCACTATTGCTGGCTTGCGCTACCCAAACTCCAGACAAAGAAATTTCTAAATATTCTTCATCACAGGGAGTTATTCCAATTAGTCGCCTCTCTTCCAATTCTACTAGGGAAGCTAAGTAAGGAGTGTATGCAGGAACGACTAAGCAAGCAGTGGTAGATTCTGTATAGATGCTTGCCCCCGCACGAAGGCTTACTATTACTCGGCTAGCTTTCCATGCCTCTACAGATTCTTGAAGATATTCTAAGTAAATTTCATCTTCTAAATATGTGATTTTTAACACGAGATTTTTTTCTCCTTCAAAATGAAAGTATTCCAAATTAAGCAGTATTAGAGATTTGGTGTGACCTAGTTTTCATAGCTTTCGACTGCTCCATAACTAAATGTTTCTTATTTCTCTTGTATTAGCACTGATGCAAATCACTTAATCGATTGTTTTGATGCGATCGTGAAAAATCGAAATCAAAATTAAAAACCCTGCTAGGCAATCTCATCTAGCAGGGTTAAGTAAAATTTTATTAAGATAACTATTTATTTTAAGATTGCTATCTCCCACCTTTTTAGCCTGCTATTCAATTGTTGAGTTGATTTTTGTTCCGATGTCCAAACATTTATCCACAAATGCGAATCCTTGCTATATTGGGGCTTACAAGCTTCAATAGGTTCGCGATTGAATAAATATGCGCTTCCATCGCTATTTTGGGAAAATAGAAATTTTTGACCAAATATCATCGTCGAGTACATTTTTGGTCGAGCTATACTAAACATAGACAAACAAAGTTTTAAAAAGAACATTAAATTTCCCAAAAACCCTTTTCAAACTGCGTTTTTAATACTACACTTATATTACCGTATATGTCTAGTATCTAGAGGAAAAAAAATGCGAACCCTAACTCGCACATCTACAACTGAAATGGAAGTTACCAGTATTCGCTTAGAGCGTAGTCTAAAAGACAAGCTCAAAGAATTATCTGGCAACCAAGGTTATCAAGCTTTAATTCGCGACATTCTTTGGAATTATGTTCATCAAAAATCTGGTGATTATCGTCCTCAATTTGCTCGCTCCGATATTCGAGCCACTGTAGAAGCAACTGCTCGCAAAGATGAGAGTTGTGCTCTTACTGGTAAATTGATCCAAGAAAATGAGCCTATGCTTCTCGGGTTCACGATCTATGGTGACTTAGTGCCTTTGAGCGTTGCTAGCGTAACCGAATAGAATTCTCGTGGCAGAGAAACTAATTAGTTAAATTATGTTTTACGGTTATTCAACTTTTTAATTCTCTGCCAAGCAAAAAATTTAACTTCTAGATTATTAAATCGGACATATAAAATAAAATATTACCGAATCCGCTTTTTTTTAGAGTCACCAACAGTAAAAGAACTTAAAATAAGAAGAGTATATAAATCTCATAGTAAATTTTTGACAGCTAAATAGAGTCATTCATATTACTGCTTTAGTGTAAATCAAACAGGAGTTATCGACGCAGATGACAGAAGCTACTAAAACTATTGAAAGAGGTATCCAACTTACCCCAGAAGCGTTTAAGCATATTAAAATGCTGCAGGAACAGCAAGGAAATAAAGAGCTTTGTCTTCGGGTAGGGGTTCGTCAAGGAGGATGCTCTGGAATGTCCTATATGATGGATTTTGAAGAACCAGAGAAAATCCAAGACAGTGATGAAGTATTTGACTATGATGGATTTAGAATTGTGTGCGATCCTAAGAGTCTGCTCTATCTTTATGGCTTAGTTTTGGATTATAACAATGCAATGATTGGTGGTGGATTTGATTTTACGAATCCCAATGCGGCTCAAACTTGCGGTTGTGGCAAATCTTTTGGCGTTTAAAATCTACTAAAAAAATTACTCGGCTTAATTGAATATCATCAAAAAGCAGATTGGGAAGCCTCAGTCTGTTTTTTCTTTTTGTCTCATTTATTTGTCTTAGATTGGTTGCTGGAATCGTTTGACAAATTTATTCAACCTCTGGCTCGAACAAAAATTAAAAATTAGTTGACTTAAAAATCAATTTTATTTATGATGAATATAGTGTTGATTTTTAAGTCAATTTTCATGACTTGGGAATAATTGAAACGTGAGCTCGATGAAACGATAAAAACTTAAAAATTGTGTAACTCTTTAATTTTTAAAGGTCTGAATTCCTTATTCTTTCGTTATGAATAACATAACTCCTAACTCCGAATTCCGAATTTCGAACTCACGTAATTGAAATTTGTTATCGCTCGATGTAGCGTTAAACCTCAATCAAAAATTCTGGAGGAAAAATATGAATCAGCTGAATGCAAAAGATAAACAAGATTTTATTTGTCAGGCATTTGATCAACTATTGGATCGATATCGAAAAAATGAATCTAAAATAGCAACTAGAGAAGAAGAAGCAGAGAAAAGTAAAAACAAACAGCTGTTACATAAAACCTTAAACTACACCGTTGATAATATTGTCAATGGCATGGCTTCGCTGCAATTAAACTTTAGTAGCGTGATCGATGAATTAGCTAATAATCTGACAGTTGAATCTCATAAATTAGGTGAGCTTGAAAAAGCGATCGCAGTCGAAAAAAATCATTTAGAAAAATTAAATCAGATACGCTTGGTTGCCGATGCGCTGTATATTCTAAATCAAAAACACCAACAAGAAATATCATCTCTCAAAGCTAAAACAGCACAAGAAAAAGAAGCGATTGAGCAAGAAATATTGCAAACTCGCAAACACTGGAAAAAAGAACAGCAAGAGTTTGATAATAGAGTACGGGAAGCTCAAGAGATATTAGTCAAACAAAGAGAAGAAGAACAAGCAGATTATCAATACGAGCTCGAACGCCAAAGAACTATCGAGCATGATGAGTATGAAGAAAATAAGCGTCTACAGTCTAGAGAATTAGCCGATAAAGATGCTCTGAAAAATAAAGACTGGGCAGAAAGAGAAAAATATTTAAGCGAAAACAAGAAAGAATTTATCAAAAATAAAGAGCAAATTGATGGTTTTGAAGTCAAGCTTAAAGAAGAAGCTGCTAAAGCCAAAGGCGCTGCTATTAAAAATGCCGATAATAAATATAAAGTAGAAGCAGAATTACAAGAAAAAGAATGGTCTGCTACTAAAACAGGATACGAACTGAAAATAGAGTCTTTGAGTGTAGTTATCGAAAAGCAAACTCAGCAAATTGCCGAAATTACAACTCAGCTACAGGAAGCCAATACTCAAGCACAAAATTTGGCAATACAGGCATTTCAATAAGTATTGATAGCTCGAAGATAGATCGCTCATTTATTAATAATCAAACATCATGGCAATTAACTCTAAGAGTACTAAAGCAGAAATTATTGCAGCATATAAAGAAATCGAAAAACAGAAGAAAAGCTTGGAGTCTGAGCTAAAAAAAGCTGCCCAAGTTAAGCCTATCGTTAACAGAAATACTAACCAAGCAGCAGCGAACAAACCCCCTTCAACGATAAATATAAACGATCGCCAAAATATTGCTCATACTATTCTTTCCTTAGCCCAGATTAGAAATGGCTTTGGTGGAGCAGTTAGTAACTTATCGGAGCAATTAATTAAAGAAGCAACTGAATTAGAGACAGTGCGAGAAGCGATCGCTTTAGAAAAGTCGGAATTAAAAGAATTACACCAGCTAGAAAAAATAGAAGATTCAACCGTTGATAATTTAATCGAACAATATCAAGTAAACGCTAAAAAGTTTGCTGTAGAATTAGCCCAACAGCAGGAGAGCAATTGCTTAGAATTGGAAGCTTTAGAGCTAGCTTGGTCTAAGGAAAAAGAAACACAAAATAGATTGATAAAATCGAGAGACGAAGAATACCGTAAGATTCAACAACGGGAAAAAGAGGAATACGAGTACAATCTGGACTTAGCTAGAGACTTAGATGAAGAAGAATACCATCAGCAACAAAAATTACAGCAGGAAGAGCTGGAGTTTGAGCGTCAAACTTTAGAAAAACAATGGTCTGAAAAAGAGGCTGAAATTACCAAATTAGAAAAAGAATATGCAGCAGCCAAGGAAAAAGTAGCAGCTTTTGAGGAGCAGTTAAAAACAAAAATCGAGCAATCTCAAGAAGAAGGTAAAGGTATTGGTGCTTATCAAGCCAAGGTAAAAGCAAATTTGCGAGACAAAGAAATTGCTGGAGAAACTAAAAATTATGAGCTGAGAATAGAGTCTTTAGAACACACTATCCGACACCAAAACAGCAGAATAGCTAAGCTTTCCGAACAGTTAGATGCTTCTCTACAACAGGTGCAGGATTTGGCTGTTAAAGCTATTGAAGGTTCGTCCAACCGCAATTCTTTTGAGGCAATGAAAGCGATCGCCATGGAACAGGCGAAAACTCAAACTAAAGGTAAATAATAAATATTTTAGCTTAAATTTTCGCTAATATTTGGCAATTTCTATCTAAGAGCAGAGATTTGACTGATTTCTGCTCTTTTGTGCTGTTTATTGACTAGCTACAGACTCTCTTAAGCGGCGAATGCGATCGCTGTAGCTTCTCATAACCTCTAAAGCAAACATAGGAGTCTGCTGTACTGCAAAGAGAAAGTTTTTTCTTTCCATAAGTGCTAACTTACATCCTGTCTTAGCGATCGCCGTACTTGCTCTTTTACTGTCTAAGTGAACTAGCGCTCCTTCGCCAAAAATATCTCCTTCATAAATTATTTCTAGCACTTTGCCATTGACAACAATTTCTACTTCTCCTTGCAATAAGCCATACATAACACTTCCTGAATCGCCGTCAGAAAATATTACTTCTCCAGGGGAGAATGCTTTTGGACTTGGTGCTGTTTGAAAAATTTTGACGGTTTGTAGGGGAGATAACATTAACCTTTTCACCTCATGATTGTGCTTGTTAAATGCTTTTGCTGGGATAAATTGACATTAAAGGTCGATCGTCAGTAATTCTTGTAGATAAAAACTAGATTAACAAAAGGTTAACAAAATTGAAAATAGCGGTAATAGCTTTTTCCTTGCTTTATTCAAAAAAATAATAGCCATAGATAGTCATTCAAGATATTCTTTGGAGAGAAATAGCTGCGCTCGATCTCTGAGATGAGACTTATATGGTGTGAATCAACAGAACTATTCAAAATTAATTAAAATCTTGTCTCTTTTGTTTTGCGTTGGAGGCATTACATGGTTCGCCTGGAACTTATTAGATCGACACCAGCAAATACAGCAAATACAACAGTCAAAACAGGCTAACAGCTTGCTAGCGCAGAAAAAATATAGCTTGGCGATTGAAGCTTACGATCGCCTGATTGCGGAGAATCTGGCTGAAGATAATTCAATTTGGATTAGTCGAGGTTATGCCTTCTTGGGTTTAAATCAGCATAGAGACATGCTTCAGTCTTGCTCCACTGCAGTCTCTCTTGAGCCTCGCTCGGCACTAGCCTGGAATTGTCAAGGAGAGGCATTGTACTATTTACAGCAACCAGAGGCGGCATTAGAGGCGTTAGAAAAAGCTACTAGCTTAGAACCTGGCAAAGCTACTTTTTGGCTGAATAAAGCCAGAATATCGTCAGATTTAGAACAGAATCGACAAGCGATCGCCGCAAGCGAAGCAGCAATTAGATCTAGTCAACCATCAGAAAAAAACTACAAAGCGATCGCACTTAATCTAAAAGGACAAAATTTGCTGAAATTGAGACAAGATAAACAAGCTTTAGTAGCCTTCGAACAGTCTTTGAGCTATTCGCCTAAGTATTTATTCGCTCAACAAGGAAAGGGGATTGCTCTATATGAATTGGGCAATTATCAGCAGGCAGTAGTCGCTTTTGAGCAAACTTTGAACCATAAAAACTTGACCAAACAAATTCAGAGCGCGAGCTTACTTTACCTTGGAGTCAGCCTTTGTCAACTACAAAAAGTTGACTTAGCCGAACAAGCTTTTGCGTCAGTTTTGGCTTTAGCTAAAGATGAAGAGTCTCGAGGTATTGCGCGTAAAGGATGCGGTATTCAATAAATAATAAAAACCCTACCCCTTGCTATTGCAGGGTAGGGAAAATGAAGGATACCACAAAACACACATATTTCATAATTCCCAGGCGACTTAAATGCAGCTATAAAGCTTGAAATTGAATAATAAATCCAGCAGCTTAACTATATCTTTAGCTAAATAACCTAGTAGAATTACCTTTTTCTTATTTCTCATTATAAACGCTTTTAGTTGAAAATATCTAGACGTTTTTTGTATCTTTGTCAAAACAACAAACAATAGTTCTTATAATGCTTGATAAATCGTTATTTGATCCATTAAAAAAGATTTGGCATTTTTCTACAGTTATTATTTCTCCAAAAAGATACTGCCATTGATTAATTTACAATAAAGCACGCTATATCAGGCTTTTCGAGCTTTTAGTTTTTACTAAATACCGCCTAAATAAATATAGAAAAGTCTATTAACCATAACTTATTCCATTCATATAGTTGCCTTAACTCCAGAGGTAAACTTTATATTTATGTTTAAATGTCTGGGCATATTCTCTGTAGATTAAGCTACAAAAATTTAAATCTAAAAAAATCTACAGAGTATTTTAAAATAAGTACTATATTAAAACAATAAATATTGGTCAAAAGCTTGAATTTATAAGCAGAGAGCCCATTATGCAGAGTATCAAAATAGCTCAAAACCGACAATAACAAATTTGTTGTAAAAACCAAAATATGAATCGTACACATCTATCTGCAAACTTCATTTCAATAGCTGATTTAACCAATGAAAGTTGCCAAGCCAATATTTACTGCAGTCATAATCATTTTTTCTTTATTTAACCAAAAATCGTCTATGACCTTTGCTTCTCAAGAGCAGCCAACTTCTGCTATTCCACTCTCTCTACTAAGCGATCCTTTTTTACAGTTACCTACAAAAAATACAGTCAACGTAGTGTGGTTTACAGAGTTTGAAGGCGATCGACATTGGGTTGAATATGGAACGCAATTAGAGCATCATGTAACAGCTAAAACAACCAAATTGAGTCGGGTCAGAGAAGACCGAGATTCTCAATTGAAGAAACCCGTATCTGAGACAACTTCAAGGCAAATTTGGCGACACGAAGCAATAGTTGAAGGTTTAACCCCCAATCAACGTGTGCCTTATCGAGTTAAAAGCGTCAAGGAAAACCAAACAATCGATAGTGAAGTTTTCACCTTAGCTAGCAGTCCCACCCAGGATCAATCATTAAAAATATTATTAACCTCAGATCATCAGCTGATGCCTATGACTGCCGCTAACCTAAGTAAGGTAGCCGAAACAGAAAAAGAAATAGATGCAGTATTTCTGTCTGGAGACTTGGTAAACATACCAGATAGAGCATCAGAATGGTTTGATGATAGTCGAGGAGGAGCTTTTTTTCCCGCTCTACAAGGAAAGGGTCATTACGAACTAGAGCGAGGAGGAATCAAAACAATTTACCGAGGAGGAGAAATTATTCAACACGCTCCTTTATTTACCGCGCTAGGAAATCACGAAGTGATGGGACAAAAATCGCAACCTACCCTAAAACAAGAATTTAATAACCCTATTCCACGAGAAGTAGCTATAGAAGCCTATTCTAAAATAGAAAACCAGGTCAATCCGACAAAAGATGTTCGAGTCAAAGAAGATTGGATTGAAAACTATTCTTTTAATACAGATACTTATGAAGAAATTTTTAGTCTACCGACAAGCAATAGTGGAGGTAAAAAGTATTACGCCACCACTTTTGGCGACATTAGACTAATTTCTTTGTACGTAACTAATATTTGGCGCAGTCCTGGTTTGGAAGCTGAAGACAGCGGACGTTATAAAGAGAGCGCCGACAATCTAGATAATCCTCAAACCTGGGGGTACGGACAGCATATATTCGAACCGATTAAGCAAGGTAGCAAACAGTACCAATGGCTCAAACGAGAATTGAATAGCGAAGCTTATCAACAGGCAAAATACAAGATAGTGATGCTTCATCATCCGCCTCATACTCTTGGAAGTAATATTGTTCCACCCTACACAGATCCCATACCAAAGCCCTATTATCAAAATGGCCAATTGAGATCGCTTTACTACGACTATCCGATTGAGAAGGACTATATTATTCGCGATCTGATTCCGCTGTTAGAATCGGCTGGAGTCCAGCTAGTGCACTACGGACACTCTCATTTGTGGAACCGATTTCAAAGCGATTCGGGAATGCATTTCTTAGAATCATCAAATGTCGGTAATAGCTATGGAGCGCACTTAGGAGAAAACAAACGAGTCACGCCTACCTATAGCTCGCAAAACTATGCTGCTGTGGGCAATTCCAACGGTCTCGAACCAATCATTCCGAATATTCAACCCTTAACTGATGAAAATGGGACACCAATGCCTTATGTTGCTAGCAATGACATTACGGTCTTTAGTATTCTCGATACGAATGGAGGTAGGGTAAGCAGCTTCTACTACGATACGAGAAAACCAAATTCTGAGGTAGTGAAATTTGATGAGTTCACTATCGGTCAATAATTACCCTTCAAGATTATCGCGAACAAAGCTAGCAAGGCATTTATTATCATTCACTTGCCAACTCAAAAGACTTAGTTGCTTTACAGATAATTATTTCAATTCTTTTTCAAATACCAGCAAAAGAACAATAACTTATCAAACCAAATCAAATTTTGAGCGTCTTCTCTCTCTTTTAATAAGCAAGAGTTTCTAAAGTTTCCTCTAGATAACGTCTTACCTGTAAATCCAAGCTGATTTGAGCGTTTAGCCCTCTTTCTTGCTGCCAGCTTTGAAATCCAGAACTCTTGGAAATAGCCTGTCTCAAACTAACCCAAATTTCTTTATCTTGCTCTTTTCCGCCCTGAGAAATAGTAGTTAAATTCGCCATTGATGATTGTAGTTTTTTATTCTATATTTATTAGTCTAACTCAACTACCAAAACAATCTGTAGTTGCAATTACATAATTAAAGATCTGACTCAAGGAGAAATGTTCTTTAAAGAGTCTGCTTCTGACTCGACAAACCAAAGTATCTTACTGATTTTTATCCCTATCATTGTAAAGTCTTGCGAAATTTTGTTTTCTTCGTAAGGCATAGTTTTAGCCAGTCGATCCGCCTTAGTTGACAGAACTAGCAAAACGCTCAGGGGAATCTGAAGAAATAAATTGCTGGCAAGAAATCCCAATCCAGCAATACTCAAACCCAAAATTCTTTGCTGGGGAACAAAACCAATAATATCGATGCTTAAAGGAGATAAACGATACAATAGCCACAATAGAAGAATCATCATAATCGCAGCCACAACACTAAAACATCTGTGTCGAAACGTTTTAAATAAAGACAAAATTTCCTTTTGGCGATCGCTCAAACATTCGGATCTTAAACAAAGAAACAGAACACTAAAAATATCAAACGGGCGACTAAACTGCATCCAGAAGATTGGCACAATAGCGATCGCAATCAGCAAAGGCAATTCTAACCAAAAAGGATAGCTATCTCCTATGCTCAAACCAATCGAAGTAATACCAACCAAGATTGGGAAAACAGCTATTCCTGCCAAGTGAATCCATAAAAAAGGCTCCGAACGCAAATCATTAACATTCAACATAGATGATGAAAAATCAGCTAAAGTGACACCTGCAAAAAATAAAAGCGGGCAGGATACTATTACCCTACCCACTTCTACTCAATATTTTCTAGTCTGCTGCCAAAGTACGACGCTTGAACACCAATTCATATGCTTCGATAATATCTCCTTCTTTCCAGTCAGAGAATTTAGCGGCACCAACACCACATTCAAAGCCAGTGTTTACTTCTTTGACATCATCCTTCATGCGTTTGAGAGAGTTAAGATCTCCCTGGTGGACAACTTTGTTGCCACGACGGACGCGAATCTTGCAGTTACGAACTATTTTGCCCGATAGAACATAACAACCAGCAACCGCACCACGACCGACGGGGAATACCGCTCTAACCTCAACTTGACCTAGTTCTTCTTCAACCTCCTCTGGATCTAGCAGACCTTCCATCGCTCCTTGAATTTCATCTAAGAGCTTGTAAATAATATTGTATTGACGAATGTCAACGCCTTCTCTGTCGGCTGCCTGTCTCGAGCCTGAGGCTAAAGTAGTATTGAAGCCGATGATAACTGCACCACTGGCGGCTGCCAAATCGACATCTGTTTCGGTCACTTCTCCTGGAGAAGCCAGCAAAGTTCTAATCTGAACTTCGTTCTGCGGTAATTGCGCCAGAGAACCGAGTATTGCTTCTACAGAACCTTGAACATCGGCTTTAATAATGAGGTTTAGTTCCTTAAGCTCTCCTTCTTGCGCTTGTGCCGAGATCGTGCTGAGACTGATACGGCGAGAGGACATAGACTGCAACAAACGAGTATCTCTTTGCTCTACTGCTCGTTGTTCGGCAACAGCTCTAGCTTCTTTTTCACTCGGATAAATATCAAATTCATCACCTGCTTCTGGGACATCATTGAGACCCAAAATCTCGACTGCAAAAGAAGGTGTCGCCTCTTCTACTTTTTCTCCCATATCATCGATCATTGCCCGTACCTTACCAAGGACAGAACCAGCCACAATGCTGTCTCCCACCCTCAAGGTGCCGTTTTGTACCAATAAAGTAGCTACGGGACCTCGATTGCGATCTAAATTAGCTTCGATTACCGTGCCTTTTGCAGGACGATCTGGATTAGCCGAAAGCTCTTCTACTTCTGCAACCAGCAAAATCATTTCGAGCAACTCATCCAAATTTTCGCCTTTAAGGGCACTTACTGGAACCATCGTAGTATCTCCACCCCAATCTTCAGGAACTAACCCTTGTTCTGTCAGTTCCTGCTTGATTCTATCGGGATTGGACTCTGGCTTATCAACCTTATTGATTGCCACAATTAACGGTACCTCAGCAGCTTTGGCATGGCTAATTGCCTCTTTAGTTTGGGGCTGCACGCCATCATCCGCTGCTACTACCAAGATAGCTATATCAGTTACTCTCGTCCCCCTGGCACGCATGGCAGTGAAGGCTTCATGACCAGGAGTGTCTAGGAAAACAATTTGCTGATTTTTACCGTCATGTTCGACATCTACATGGTAAGCACCAATATGCTGAGTGATTCCCCCCGCTTCGCCAGAAGCTACAGTACTTTGACGGATCGAATCTAACAGAGTGGTTTTACCGTGATCTACGTGACCCATGATTGTAACTACAGGAGGACGAAGTTGGAGATTCTCTAAGTCGTCTACATCAAGCATTTCTGTCTCTTTGACAGCTGCAGACGTTTCCTCTGGGGTTTCAACAATTACCTCCAACTCTTCCGCCACCATTTTGGCTGTTTCTAAGTCCAGCGTTTGAGTGATATTTACTGGAATTCCCTTAAAGAATAGACTTCTAATAATATCTGTTTCAGGAGTATTGAGTCTTTGTGCCAAATCTCTAACCGTTAAGTTATCTGTCAAGGTAATAGATTCTGGCAGAGTTGGAACTGCTTTGCCCTTAGATTGCCGTTCTACCTTTGGTGTTTTTTCTGTTTTAAATGAAGGCTTTCTTGGCTTTTTATGGCTGCTAGCAGCAGGCTGTTGCTGCTGCATTGATTGAGGCTTAGGCGGACGAGCGGTGGATAGAGTAAACGCAGTATTTACCTGTACGGTAGTAGAATCTGCATCAAATTCGTCTTCATCATCTAGTACTGGTTTGGGCGCGCGACGCTTCTTCGCTGTTTTTTTAGCTTTGGACTGCTTGCCTTCATCATCATCTTCATTTTCCCACTCTTTTACTTTTCGAGGGGGTGTGGGTCGTTTTAGACGAGTTACCTTTTTGACTTCAGTTTTACTGATAACCTCATCGGTATCAATTTCGTCATCGACTAATTCATCACTTGTAGTTTCATCTACCTCTTCTTCTGATATTTTGCCAACCTTAGCTATCGCTTGAGCTTTTTGCGGTCTTTGATTTAGCTTAGGTAAAGGAGGAATGACTTTTTTCTTCTTATCCGTTTCTTCCCCTCTTGACTGAGTAGAATCGGCAGAACGAATTTTAGGCTTAGTTGGTGGTTGAATCGAGCTTTTCTTAGCTACTGTTGTTGCCTTTCCTGGTCTAGAGGGGGGTGAAGACAGTTTGGGTGGCTTGGGTTTGATGATTGACGGCGTTCCTTGTCTTTCCTTAGCAACAGCTGCTGTAGATTCATTTCCATTGACAAACGATTGTTTCTGAGGAGAATTTGATTGAGCTGGTGTACTTCCTGCAGATGCCCTGCCAGCAGACGACTTGGGACGATTGGGAGGAGAAACTAATTTTGGTGCTCCTCCCGAGTTTGGTCTTTTAGGCTGACTTGGCGCAGTTGGAGTATCAGTTTTGTGGTGAACTGCTAAAATCTGCTGTTTGCGTTTGGCGGGAGCTTTTGGGGATTTTAGTTCTTGCCTGGGCGCATTGCTAGTTGTTCTCTCAGCACGAGGGGATTTGGCAGCTACGGCTTTAACTCTTTCTGCTTGCGATGCAGTAATCGTGCTGCTATGACTTTTAACCGCAATGTTTAACTGTTCGCAAATCTCTTTGATATCCTTGTTGTCCAAATTTAATTCTTTTGATAGTTCGTATATTCTTACTTTGCCGTTGTTCATCCACTAATTCCCCTGAGTTGCTTGTTTATGTTTATATGACCATTTGTTTGTTCGTGTAGTTTTTCATCTTGTGTAAGATTACTGGTAAAACTTTTATGACTCTATCAGATAAGATCTAGATTGAAAAATGGAACGATATTAATGGGTACGTAATTATCATTAGATAGTGATTGTCTTACATATCTTATTTTAGAGAAAAATAGAAAATTATCTATTCGATCTTAAGCTTTTATTTTCACCATATGATATTTGTTGTTAGACCTTAACATTGTCTGCTCAAATGCTCGTATAGATCTTGATAGATATGCTGAGGAACTTTTGTTCTGAGAGAACTGCTCAATCGGTTTTTGGATTGTGCTTTAGTCAAGCAGTCAAGATTGGGACATAGATATGCAGAGCGTCCCATGCCTCTATCTATTTCTATATTTCTGTTAGATGAAAGTCTGACTATTCGTAAAAAAGATTGTTTGGGTGCCAATAGACGGCAGCTTATGCATCGACGATAATTTTTTTTTTCATTTGAGATTCAATTGTTAACTCCGTGTTTGAGGAGATTTGCTAACAGTTCCAAATCTTAGAATTCTAAAAGTTAGAGCAAATCTCCGAAATTCCAGAGCATTGCTTTTATTCTGTTCTGTCTTGAGCTTCTTCTTCGTTGATTGACTCTTCTTCTAATTCTGTGTCAGTTTCAGCCGCGATCGCCATCTCTTCAGTCGTTTCTATTTCTTCTGCTGCCTCCTCGACTATTTCAGCAGTTTCGGTCACTTCAATACCAGCTTCTACGGTCGATTCAGCTTCCTTTATTTCTGTTTCTTCTTCTACATCTACATCTTCTTCATACTCTTCGTATAATTCAGCTTCTGCAGCTGCTTTAGCGGCGGCTTTGGCTTCTGCTTGGGCAGCCCATTTTGCCATTTCTGCTTCTTCATCAAAAAGATTGATATCTTTGATGTCGATTCTCCATCCAGTCAGACGAGCTGCCAAGCGAACATTTTGTCCCTCTTTACCAATTGCCAAGCTCAACTGGTCGTTAGCAACCAAAACCAAAGATTGCTTGTCTTCTGCATCGGCGAGGACTACTCGATCGACTCTGGCAGGACTAAGTGAGTTAGCAATATAGGTAGCTGGGTCGGGCGACCAGCGAATTACGTCAATTTTTTCACCTCTCAATTCGTTCACAACTGCCTGAATCCTCGATCCTCTGGCGCCAATACAGGCTCCGACAGGGTCTACGTCTCGTTCTAAAGTATCTACTGCTATTTTAGTACGAACTCCTACATGACGAGATGGGGGATGAGCTTCTCGGGCTACGGCTACGATACGAACTATTTCTTCTTCTATTTCAGGAACCTCATTACTAAATAGCTCGACCACAAGCCCTGCAGTGGCTCTGGAAACCATTAGCTGGGGACCGCGGTGGGGAGTATCTCTGACTTTTTTGAGATAGACTTTAAAGGTAGTATTCGAGCGATAGGTATCATTGGGTAGCTGCTCTCTTTTTGGTAGCTCGGCTTCTACTTCTGGCTGACCCAAACCGCTTGTTACTGCTACGATCGCTGATTGTCTTTCAAAGCGAACGACTCTAGCCTGCAAAACAGTATCTTCTAGATCGTTAAATTCTTCTTGAATTAGTTTGCGCTGCTGGTCTCGCAATTTTTGCAGTAGAACTTGCTTGGTTTGAATAGCTGCCATCCGACCAAAGTCTTTTTGCTCTGGAGTAACGTCTACAACCACAGAATCGCCGACTTCTATCTCCAGATCTTCTACCTGTTCTTGCACTTCGCTCAAAGCAATTTGATGATCTTTATCCTCAATTTGATCTTTGCTGACATCTACAATTACTTTTGTCGTCAGAATCTGGAAGCCTTCTTCCTCTGTATCTAACTGAACGTTGAAATTTTCAAAGTATTCTTCGCTAAATTCTTCATTGCGGGATTTGGAGCGGCGAAATTTTTCATAGCCTTTGACTAAAGCTTCTCTAAGAGCCTCTTCAACCGCACTATCGGGAAGATTGTATCTTTGGCTGATTTCTTCAATGGTTGCTTTTAAGCCAGGTAAGCTTACAAGTGTCATATTATTCTCCTAAAATTTGGGGATGGAAGTGGAAGCGATCTAGTTTACTCTTCACCAAGCTGAACCTTTGCTATCAATTCGCGAGGGATGGCGATCGCTTTTCCCTTTTGGTTGATATGGATAGATTTGTCGTCTCGTTGCTGCAATCTCCCTTTCCATTCTTTTTTATTTTTAAACGGTGCAAAGGTTTTAATTGTCACGGCAAACCCTTTGAAAGCAATAAATTCGCGATCGCTGGTTAGAGTACGAGAGATGCCAGGACTAGAAATCTCCAGAACATAGGCACCTGAGATAATTTCTGCCAAGTCTAATTTTTCCTCTAAAATTCGGCTCATTTGTTCGCAGTTTTCCAAACTTGTGTCTGAATGAGGATTTCTGACGTCTATTCTTAAAATTGGCGGTGTTTTATTAGTTTGGAATACAGCATCGACAAGTTCTAAATTGAGTTCTTTAGCTAGGGGAGATGCCAGTTCAATAATTTGTGGAACAATGGGATGAGTCATGTTGAGCAATAATTTACTGTGTGCCAACTCTACTAAGTTTGGTTAGCACGCAAAATTTTAATTTTAATTTAGGCAACAAAAAAAGCGGGCTTTTCCCACTTCTACGTTGTAATATGCTTCTGCAGGTTGAGGATTGGGTGTCTCGCTCTATCAATCCTTTTTCCTATTTCATGATATCAATAAATTCTAAATTGCGACAATAATAATATTTTCTTAACGAAAGAATCAGGAATTCAGACCTTTAAAAACTAAAGAGTTACACAATTTTTAAGTTTTTATCGTTCCGTCGAGCTCACGTTGACCAAGTTTGACGTGACTAAAC
>JBCDCO010000046.1:0-26042 GCA_039181635.1 Cyanobacteria bacterium P01_G01_bin.19
AACGCAATATTAAAAAGCTTTTCAAGCGTTATTAAAATCCTAAAGTGCAAGGTTTTTGAGTCAATTGGGGAAATTTCCTTGCACATAACAACATATACAACCTAATTTTTTAAAAGCTAAGAGCTGAAAGCTAAGAGCTAGCAGCTTTTAAGCAGATACATTATCAAATCTAAGTTTTTCAGCAAACCCTAATTACTTTGCAGATTTTTCTGTTTGCGCCACCAACTTCTGACCAACTTAATTTCATCATAACTACAGTCGTTGTCAACAATGTCTTTGATCGAGTTGAGGCTAAGATCTCCCACTCGTTCGATCGCCTCAAAAATAGATTTTTGTTTGTCTGCTTTAACCAATTTATTCAAAGCAATTGGCTGATTCATTTCAATTAATTCGCTTAGATGACTATTAACGGTAGAAACTGCTAAGTTCCTTTCTCTGGCAATTTCGGCTACCTCCAAACCCTGTTGATGTAGCTGGAGGGTAGCCATTTGACTTTTGGATGGCAAACTTACTGGCAATTTGTGCAATTGGTTGAACTCTAAAATAGCGGAAATAAAACTATCGCCATAATGCTGGGCTTTATACTCACTAACTCCCGATAAATTAGCAAAGTCAGCGATGGTAGTCGGACGTACCTGCGCCATTAACTTGAGGCTGGAATCGGCAAAGATTGTGTAGGGTGGCAAAGAATTGCGATCGCCTATTTGTTTGCGGAGTTTTCTCAGCTTTTCAAATAGAAGTTCTGCTTCGGCTTTACGGGGATTATAGGCAGCAGTAGCTTTCTTTTTGTATTTATTGACGGCAATTTTTACTGGTAGCTGATTGCGAAAGACTTCCCAACTGCGCTTGTTAAGTTTGAGGGTAGGATAACCGTCGGTTGTCTGGGCTACCAAACCTTGATGAATCAAAGATCTGCCTAGCATTTTCCATTCAGCTGCTGTTCGCCCCTTACCGATACCATAGGTAGATAACAAATGATGTCCGTATTGATGTATCTTTTGTTTGCGCGAACCAATTAAGACATCTACTATGTGATTCAAACCAAACTTTTGTTCGCAACGGGCAACGCAAGAAAGGAATTTTTGGGCTTCAATCGTCCAGTCTTCAATGGGTTTGGGATTCAAACAATTATCGCAGTTGCCGCACTTTCCCTGATGTCTCTCGCCAAAATAACGCAGGATAATAGTCCGACGACAATCATTGCCTTCTGCATAGTTAATTACCTGGTTTAACTGTTGAGTAGCTATTTTTTGTTCGATATTATTAGACTTTTGCTCAATAAAAAAATCGATTTTTTTGCGATCGCCATAGCTAAAAAACAAAATCGATTTAGAAGGTTCGCCATCTCTCCCCGCTCTCCCAGATTCCTGGTAAAAGTTCTCTAAACTTCCTGGCAGATCGTAATGAAAGACATAGCGCACATCGGGCTTATTGATTCCCATACCAAAAGCGACTGTCGCTACAATTACCCGAACGTCATCCCGTAAGAAACTAGTTTGATTGCGACTGCGTTCTTGAGGAGTTAATTGAGCATGATAGGGCAAGGCTTCAATGCCATCTTGCTTTAGCCTGGCGGCAATTTCTTCAACGCTTTTACGACTCCGACAATAAATAATTCCCGCTCCCGTTTCTTGCCTAATCTCCCGCAGCAGCCTGGGATAAATATGACGATCCTTGGACTGAACTTCGTAATAAATGTTAGGGCGATCAAAACTAGCGGTATGAATATCAGGCGATCGCAGATTCAATTGCTGAATAATGTCCTGACGAACTCTCTTGGTTGCCGTTGCTGTTAAAGCCTGGATCGGAATTTGCGGATAGCGCTGGCGCAAAGACTTGAGCTTGCTATACTCAGGACGAAAATCGTGACCCCATTCCGACACACAGTGGGCTTCATCGATGGCGATCGCCGCAATACCTACTTTAGCCTCAACCTGCTGCAAAAACAGTCCAAATCTCTCATTCAAGAGCCGTTCGGGAGCTACATAAAGCAGCTTAACTTGATTTTTTAGAATTGCTATTTGACGTGCTCTTCTGGCTTCATACTCCAGGCTGCTATTTAAGTAGACTGCATTAATTCCATTATCTTGCAGAGCATCTACCTGATCCTGCATCAAAGCAATTAGAGGAGAAACAACAATTGTAATACCTTGTCTGAGTAAAGCAGGTAGCTGAAAACAGAGAGACTTGCCGCCTCCTGTTGGCATAATAGTCAGTAAATCTTTGCCTTGTAAAGCAGCTTCAATAATTTTCTTTTGTCCAGGGCGAAAAGAATCATGTCCGAAGAAGTGTTTTAAAGCTTCTTCTAGGGAAGTAAATGTTGACATAATCTAAGATTGATACCCGAACTAGATCTAAAACTATCTTTCCTAATTTTACCTATCAGAACCACCTGATTTATTAGGCACAAACCTAGATAAAACTGCAAATAACGATCAAAACAATTGTGACACAGTAATTCAGGCTAATTAAACTGAGAAACCACTAAGTTAGGTGGGGTCAAATATTTAGCAGGATCGCGGTATTCGCCGTTTACCCTGAGCCGAAAATCTAAGTGCGCTCCTGTAGACCAACCAGAGCTACCCACCTCGGCAATTTCCTGATTTTTCCAGACTTTTGCCCCTTCTTTGATCGCGATCGAGTTATGTTTTAAATGACCGTAGATGCCAAATTTTCCATTGCCATGGTCTATCTCAATCCAATTACCTAACTGCCCGCCACAAAATAAACTGCCAAAATCGTAGCAACCCGACACGACTTTGGTAACAATCCCATCGCCTATGGCTACCACTGGCGAACCCAAAGGCGCGCCAAAATCAATTCCCTGATGAAATTGAAGCTGATAACTATAAGGTCTTCTGCGCCATCCAAAAGGACTAGCTATTCTTTTCGCCTTGGGAGCGGGATTAGCCAGTTTGGAGTTTAGGGGAGCAAAAGTGCTGTCTTCAATCGGTAACGAAACAATTAAACTCGTGCGAGATAATCTGGGAAATTTCTGAGCAGCTTTGGGCGAAGCGATTGGCTCTGGCGATGCCAGACTGGATTCAAAGCCGACAGTTAACTCATCAGACAAATTTTGAGAACTTAAATCGAATAAACTGCCGCCGAAATTGCCTACATCATCGGATAATTTCAGAGAGTTTGGCTCTGGTTCACTAGGATTTTGCCAGGGAAAAATGCATCCAGAATTAGTTAAAGATCCCGAATATAGTACATTGTTTCCATTAATAGAATACTTTTTTAGTCTTCCCTGGGCTTTACAATTTGAGAATATCGAGCTGGTCAGCAACAGGCTCGCCATATTCTCCAACCAATATTCTGAATGAATTTTCAGACTGCGATCGCTGCTTTTGGTTAAAAGACAGCTATTCTTTGGTTTAGATGGAATGCAAGGCTGAAGTGTGTCCGAACCAGAACTAGCTAAGTTATGGTTTTGTCTTACTTGAGAAGGAGAAACGACTTTGGCACTAATGCTTGAAGTGGCATCTGCTAGGATAAAAGGTAGTGTTCCTGCCACCAACATACCCAACACAAGATTTTTCACCATTTCTCAACCAACTTTTTCCTACAGAACATACGACCTTAGTACTATCTATCTCCTACGTTGATAGTCTTTAGATATATTTACATACTTTTATGTATTTTTATAATCTTATTTTTTATTTAGTTAACAAGAGACCATACCTAAGTACGATTGAGTCAAATTATTCATGATATATAGCCCCAGAATTTTTTCCCGTCCTCAATTTAGTCAAATTTGCCTGGTGTCAGCAGCAATTAGTACCTCTGTTCTGTTTGCTGGTTGTGGCTCTCAACAGTCGTCTCAATATGAGGCAACAGCTAGAGCGACTATTACCTGGAGAGTTCCTTACTATGAAAGTGACGTTACTAACGACAAACGACCTAGATACGAAGAATTTGAGTCTGTCTCTTTAGTAAACGTCAATGGGCAAAAGCCAGAGGGAGCAGTACGCCAAGATGATAAAGGAATTTGGTGGCCCAAAGAACCTCCTAGACCAACAGTTGACGAGATTGAGGGGGGCAAGAAAAAATCATACGAGAAAATTGGCACCCCCGAAGCATTAAGGCAGGTGGAATACAGGGTTAAATATAACAATGATGGCGAAAGAATAAACCTACCCACCAATCATTCTGTATATCGTAAAGTGGTTCAGTCTTATCCTGATGTTCCGCTCAACTTTACGATGGGAGTCAATAATGGCTCTGTTACCAAAGCTACTCCAGTTACCAATTAAAGCTTGCTTCCAAATTGGCTCGATAAATATGACCTAGCTGATAAAATATTTCAGTATCTAAGCTCAGTAAATTACTCAGTACAATAATGACCAGTTCTTCCGAATCTAGCAGCAAAGATGAAGTAAAGTATGGAGAAAGGGCGATCGCTGAGGGAGAATTAGTAACCTTCCCTAACCCTCGTATCGGTAGGAAATTTGACGTTAATATCACCCTACCTGAATTTACCTGTAAATGTCCTTTTTCTGGTTATCCCGACTTCGCTACTATTCATATTACTTATTCTCCCGATCGCAAAGTGGTGGAACTCAAAACCCTCAAGCTTTATATCAATAGCTATCGCGATCGCTATATCCCTCATGAAGAAGTGGTCAATCAAATTCTGGATGACTTTGTAACCGCTTGCGATCCTTTAGAGGCAACTATTAAGGGTGATTTCTCTCCCAGAGGTAATGTCCATACCGTAATTGAAGTGCGCTACCAACAGTCAGATAATAGTTGACGGCATCAATTCAGTTCAATTTTGCATCGTGCTTGGTGACTATTAACCGCTACAATATAAAAGTAAATTTTTGTTAATGTGGCTAGACAAAAGAGGAAAAACAAATGTCAAAAGGCGATATTGAACCTAGCGTTACACCCGATCTAGAAGATCCCAAATTTGGTTTCAATTCTTATGCGGAGCGTTTGAACTCGCGTGCAGCTATGCTTGGTTTTGCAGCGATTATCCTAATTGAATATTTAACAGGTAAAGGCTTTTTGGCTTGGCTGGGATTGGTACAGTAAATGAAACTAAGCAAAAGGTAATGATAATTTAAACGAGCTTTGACGGTTACTCGGTAAAATTTTGGGAGGTGCATACTCTAGCTCAGAAAACAGAGATGCACCTTATTTTATGACTATTGCAAAGGACTAAAATCAATGAAGGAACCAGTTAATTCCCATAGCCAGAAAGTTGGTTATGATGTATTGATTTCTCCCCAAGAATCATTGTCCTGTTCTCCAAAAGCTGTCAAATCTTCGCCCTTGCAGCTGGGAATAATGGCTTCTGGTAGTGGAACTAATTTTGAAGCTGTAGCCAAAGCGATCGCCGACGGTCAATTAAATGCCGAAATCAAGGTTTTAATTTATAACAATCCCGATGCTAAAGCAAAAGAGAGAGCCAAAAAATATCGAGTTCCCGCCGTACTAATCGATCATCGTCAGTACAGACAAAGAGAAGATCTAGACCAAAAAATTGTCGAGGTGCTAAATTCTTATGGAGTAGAGTGGGTCATTATGGCTGGGTGGATGCGAATTGTAACCCAAGTACTGCTTGACGCATATCCCAATCGAGCGATTAATATTCATCCTAGTCTACTACCCAGCTTTAAAGGAATTAAAGCAATAGAGCAAGCTTTAGCCGCCAGAGTCAAAATTACAGGCTGCACGGTTCATTTAGTCAGCCTAGAAGTTGATAGCGGCGCCATTCTGATGCAGGCAGCCGTACCCGTTTTGCCCGATGATACTCTAGAAAGTTTGCATCAGCGCATCCAAATTCAGGAACACAATATTCTGCCTAGAGCGATCGTTTTAGTTGCCCAAGGCTAGTTGCGCTCGGTTTGAGAATTGTCTTTTCGATAGTTTCTAACTGCTTTAGGAATGTTAATTGCTGGTTGATCGATCGCTACTGCCAGCATAACCGAATCAGAGAGATTGCCAGGAGAATCTACCCGAGCCATTTGAGGAGAGAAAATAGAAAAGCCTGGAATCGTGCCTGAAATAGCTGCAGCCAAGGACGCAGCGACCGCACTACCACCCCAGATCCATTGACGCTGGCGACGGCGTTCTCGCTCGATGGAGCGAAATACCCCTTCTGTAATTTCGGCGGGAGATTTTTCGCTAGGAGGAGTGACCAAATTTTGTATTTGACCTTGCAAATTTAATAGCTGAAGATAAAGCTGCTTAAAATCTGGGTCGCTATCCAGCTTTGCCTGTACCTGTTGTTTTTCAGTTAAAGACAATTCTCCATCGATATAGGCACTCAACAATTCAAAAGAATCTGATGTTGAATTTTCGTTTTCCCAGTATAGATCTTCCGCTGACAAATCGGGCTGAAAACCATCAAATCTAGATGTCATTAGAGCATCACCGCTAATTAAAAAAGTAAATTATGCACAAATCAAACTGTCCTATCTCCAATTTACTCGTCATCTAGATAGTTTTGCAACACCGATTGCAGTTTTAATCTCGCTCTGGCGATCCTAGATTTTACTGTCCCCAAAGACACCCCTGTCATCTCGGCAATTTCTTCATAGGGCAAACCCTCAATTTCGCGCAACACGATAGTCGTGCGAAAAGTTTCAGGTAAAGAGGCAATTGCAGTTTGCAGGTGTTCGTAAAATTCTCTGGTAGCTAAATCATCATCTGGACTGGGGGAGTCGTCGGGTAATTCCCAACTCATTTCGCCGTCTTCTACATAACGAGGAGCATCAAGAGACAGAGGCTGGCTGACGCGCTTGCGCTTGCGTAGCTCATCGTAAAAAAGATTGGTTGCAATACGGCTCAACCAACCACGAAACTTAGCTGGATCCTGAAGACGATGGATATTGCGATAGACCCTAATCCATACTTCCTGAGCCAAATCTGCTCTTTCTTGCCAGTCTGGAGCCAGATGATAAAAGAGACGATTGAGGTGAGATTGATATCTCCGTAACAATTCAGCAAATGCCGCTTTGTCAGGCTGGCTAGTTGCTTGACAACATAAAATAAGATCGTAATTAGAGAGTTTTTCAGGAGACACTACGGTTTGGTTTTCGTTCGCCTCGGCTCTTGACCAAGAAGCAGGAAGAGATAGACTCATTAATTTATTAACCTAAATTATAGGAGCTTGAATTATATCTCTCCAGGACTCGAAGCAAAACTAAAAAGTTCCTTAACCCCCGTATCGTCTCCTAACTCTCGATTCCTATTGTTCGTAGTTAGGAGCGTAGTCCTTGAGTAGACTGCTCAACTGTCCCGCCATACCAGAGTCGCTTTTGTTGGTAATAGCTTGTCTTTCAGGGAAGAATTCTGGTCGATCTAGGTAACGGGCGATCGCTTCAGTAACCTGTTGTTGAATTAAGGTTTGTAGTTCTTCTCTAGCTCTTTGACGCTGATAGTTTGCTCCCTCTTCAGTAGTAGCATAGAGCGGAGGCAGACGATTGAGGGCATAGGCGGCAATATCTCCCACATCTAAAGATGTATCGCTAGTTTGCTCGATTTCAGCAACGCGAGTAATCGCTTCGCTCAAGACAAGTTCTTCCATTACATTAATAAACTGTTTGCGTGGGACGGCAACTACTTCCCCAGTTAACAGCGCACCCATGAGCTTATCCAAAGCCATGTATTCTTCCACAGAAAGTTCGGCAGCCGTATCGCAAATTCTTCCTACTTCCGACTCCATGCTGGGAGTCAGATAGCCATCCTGTAATGCTTGTTCGACGATTAAATTAATTCCCATAGATTCAGATAAAAATTAAAAAAAAATTTTAAGCACGCTTTCCGAACCATCTTAATCGCTATTGCCTGGAATCGAAAAGGCATCAATTCGATTAACATTTTGTAATATCAACTGAAAATCAGACATAATCGGGAAAAATCTACCTAATCGATTTTGCCGAATCTCCAGGGTACTGGGTCCACGGCTACCTGATTGACATACAGACCCCAGTGGAGATGAGGTCCCGTCGAAGCTCCCGTCGAGCCAATCGTGCCAATTCGCTGACCTGGCTTAACTGTCGTTCCCTCTGCGACATTAATATCCTGCAAGTGCAGAAAAACGCTTAGTACGCCCTGTCCGTGGTCGATGCCGATCGTGTTGCCATGAACGTGAAAACCATCTTGTTCTCTCCCTACCAATCGAACTACACCTCCAGCAGGGGAAACGACAGGAGAACCATAGCCTCCTGCATAGTCCACTCCTTTGTGGTAGTAGCTGTTGGCAAACACACCGTTATAGTAACGACGCAGACCAAAGCCAGTAGAAACTCTAGAAGCATTGGGGCGAATAAAAGAGCCCTGCCAGTATTTTTGTGGCGTAACTAATTCTTTAAATTCTCTAACCCGATTTAGCTCTAGCTGAGTTGCTGGACGAGATGCTTTACCGCTGAGCCAAATACGTTGGACGGGGAAATACCTATTTTTTAGCCAGACACCAATATTGCTGACGCGATCGTCACCTTTAACCTGTAAAGTCATTTTTCCAGGAACATTCAGAGGAGAAGTAGGAACGAAGGCGCGATATTTACCATCATGGGGAAAGACAGGATAATCAACCTCATTGATGGTGACGGTGGGAGATATGCTAGCGTCTTCTGTTTCGATGATGACAGAAATTGTATCTCCTTGAACTGGAGTCTTCGGCATAATATCGACCTTTAAAGCTTTTGCGGGGGTGGCAAAAGCGAATAAAATGGCGGTAGTAATTCCTGTTAAAGTCGGGACTCTATAGCGATCGCTCATGTTGTTAAAAACAGCATTCATTACAAGACAATTTGATTATGAGTGTATTCCAGCTTGCTTAAAATGGCAGCAATTGTTGCAATCTGTAGCAGTTAAACAGGCAAGTTTTTTGTAGGATGTTTATATATGGAAAATTTTTTAGCTCAAACGATCTGATAAATAATTGGCTCTTAGTTTTAATCTACTCAATCGCATTCGGCGAAAGAGATAACTCAAACTTTACCTTTTAAGGTAAGGACAAAGACTTGACTTTACCTGTGTCTGGAATGGATCTTACAAAAAGAACTTTATAGATGAGCATTTCTAATTCTGTGGTGCAACAACTACTAGAAACTTGCGCTGGTTGGCGACCACAAATGTACTTCAAATCTTCTTTGACTGCCTTGTCTCATGCGATGGAAGATTTGGTGCTAAATGATTCCGATACGCCTCTCGTCGTTGCTAGTTTTCAACGAGAGCGTTTTTATCGTCAAGAAGCTCATCGCTACAAACGAATTTCCCATAAAACTAACCAGGTATATGTTCTAGCCGCTCCCGAAACTGACTTTGATAATAGCTCGGCTGATTACGAAACGATCGCTTTCGAACCTAGCGATGCTCTGGCTCAGGAATGGCATTTAGTAATTATTGGCAAACACTACGCTAGCTGCTTGATTTGCCGAGAAAAAATTATTCCTCCCACAGACAACAAAGCGGGAATGACAGTCGATCCCAACCGACGCTTTGAAGGTATCTGGACATTTGACCGTCGAGTCACCTTGGCTGCAGCTAAAATCATGCTCGATCGCATTGGCACATACAGACCAGAATTGAAGTCCAAGCTAGATGCAGCGCGGAAACTTTACCTCAAGAGCAAAGACACTACTCAACCAGGCATTCCGATTGACTCTCCTTTGACTAATCCCGATCCTTTCGTGCAGCGATTGGTTACATACCTTCAAGCAGGTCAGTATAAATTAATAAGAGCCAACAAATCCTTAGCTGCCAAACAGCAAAAAGAAATTCTGCTCAACTCCGTGACGGATGCAGTTAGGCAATCGCTAAACACCAAGCAAATTTTACAGGTGGCAGTCCAAAAATTAGGCGAAGGTCTTGGCGTATGTCGCTGTATTATCTATCGCTGTCATGAAGACGCTCTAGAGGCAGAAATCGAACGGGAATTTACCAGCCCAGGCATCAGTTCTGTACGGGGACAAAAGTGGCAGCTAGCTAATAATCCTCTATTCGAGGAAGCAATCGCCACGAATGAAACCATCAGCGTAGATAATACCTTAGAAGATAAACGCATCAACGAGCTGGCTTGGGAAAAAGGTACGGGAGAATTTTTTCAAAATTTAATCGAAAATTACTCTATTTCTTCTTGGCTTTTAGTACCGATTTTTTATCACGGTCGATTGTTAGGCGGACTAGAATTGCATCACTGCGAACCCGAACCCATTGCCTGGAAACCTGATGATATTGCCCTAGTCGATGCGATCGCAACTCAGGTAGGGGTAGCCTTGATTCAGGCTGAAGCATACGCAGACCTAGAAGACCTCAACCAACAGTTAGAGGCACTAGACCGCACTCGCTCTAATTTAGTGGCAATTGTGGGTCACGAACTACGAACTCCCCTCTCCACTATCCAGGTTTGTTTGGAAAGTTTGGCTAGCGAGCCCGACATGCCTCCAGAACTAAGTCAGGTCATGTTAGATACTGCTTTGGGGGATGCAGAGAGAATGCGCAACTTAGTTCAAGATTTCTTGACCCTATCTCGCTTGGAAGGGGGCGGAGTGGAATGGAATTTAGAAACTCTTTCCATCACGGAATGTATCGATCTGGCGATTAGCAATGCCAAAGCACGTAACGAAGGCTCGGATTTTCCCGAGATCGAAAACTTAACTACTCCTGAAGATCTACCCCTGATCCAGGTAGATGGTGAATGGCTAGTGGAGGTATTGGCAAAGCTATTAGATAATGCCTGTAAGTTTACCCAGGCTAGCGGCAAAATCGCGATCGCAGTTAAAACCAATGGCGGCAAGGTACTAGAGGTAACAGTTTCCGATACGGGAAGAGGAATCGAAACCAGCAGCTTAGAAACCGTATTCGACCGTTTTTACCAAGAAGAAGGAGCCCTCCGACGCAGTGCGGGAGGTACTGGGTTGGGTTTGGCGATCTGCCGACAAATTGTCAAAAATTGGGGTGGAGAAATCTGGGCAGAATCTCCAGGAAAGGATCTTGGAAGCGTGTTTCATTTTACTATTCCGATCGAGGCGGTTAAGCATAAGTCGCAATCACCTTCCTCAGCAAACAATACGCGAAAAACTAAAGGTTATTTGCGCGACAAAAAGTCTTGACACTAGCATCGAGCTAATTTCAAACAGGGGTTGCTAAAAACTGTTACAGTTTTTGACATACCCACTATCTTGCCCCAAAGTGAATGATAGGATGCCGTAAATACCTTTAATTGAGGATTTTTATTAACATGGCAGAAGAAATTAAGCTTTCTGGACAAACACCAAAATTTGGTGGCAGTACGGGAGGTCTGTTAACAAAAGCAGCGGTAGAAGAAAAATACGCAATTACTTGGACGAGTAAAAAAGAGCAAGTATTTGAAATGCCTACTGGTGGTGCAGCCATCATGAATGAGGGTGAAAATCTACTTTATTTGGCTCGTAAAGAACAGTGTTTAGCTTTAGGTGCGCAGCTAAGAACCAAGTTTAAACCCAGAATTCAAGACTATAAGATATATCGTATATTTCCCAGTGGAGAGACCCAGTATCTTCACCCCGCAGATGGTGTATTCCCCGAAAAAGTAAATGAGGGTCGCGAGTATAACGGCAAAAAAGACCGTAGAATTGGTCAGAATCCTCAGCCAGCGACAATTAAGTTTTCTGGGAAAGCTACTTACGAAGTTTAACAACAACCAGATAAAATTAAGAAGGACAAAAGGCAAACTAGACTGCTTGCCAGTCCTTCTTTTTTTATTGCTATTGATTGTCGCACCGCTAATCTGAGCTTCAACGGCTATAAGAGTCCATCTTCTGAGAAACTATCCGCCTTTGTTACCTTCTACTTCTAGATCATGATTTCTCCCAATTTCGATCGCTTTGGCGAACTCGCTCAACAAGGAAATTTTGTGCCCGTATACCAAGAACTGGTTGCAGATTTAGAAACTCCCGTATCCGCTTGGTACAAAGTTTGTGCGGGTCAACCCTATAATTTTTTACTAGAGTCTGTAGAAGGAGAAGAAAAGCTGGGTCGCTATAGTTTTTTAGGCTGCGATCCGATGTGGATCTTGGAAGCAAGAGGAGATGTAACCACTCAGACCTATCGTAATGGAGAAACTGCTGAGTATAGAGGAAATCCCTTTGAAATTTGCGATCGCTGTTTGGCGACAATCAAACCCGTAAAGCTGGAAGAATTACCCCCTGGTATTGGCGGTCTATTTGGGGTTTGGGGATACGAACTAATTCGCTGGATCGAGCCGCGAGTCCCCGTTAATGAAATGAGTTCGGACGATCTGCCCGATGGGGTATGGATGCAGGTAGATAATTTGATTATCTTCGATCAGGTCAAAAGAAAAATTTGGGCGATTTCTTATGCAGATTTGCGAGATCAGGATACTACTTTAGAACAGGCATACCAAGCAGCGAGCGATCGCGTGGCGAAATTGATGCTAAAGCTTCAATTACCTTTACCCATAGAAGCAAAATCGCTGGAATGGAGATCTGGTAGCGGTAGTTCGGCAGACAACCCCGAACTAGTGTATTGCAGCAATACCGATAAGCAGCTTTACTGTGACAATGTAGAAAAAGCAAAAGAATATATTCGAGCTGGGGATATTTTTCAGGTCGTACTGTCCCAAAGATTATCAACAATCTATCACGGGCATCCTTTTAATCTTTATCGTTCCCTAAGACTGATCAATCCCTCTCCTTTTATGAGCTACTATCAGTTTGGCGATTGGGAACTAATCGGCTCATCTCCCGAGATCATGGTCAAAGCCGATACGAAAAGCAATGGTAAGGTAGAAGCCACCCTCAGACCGATTGCAGGAACTCGTCCTAGAGGAAAAAACAGCCAGGAGGATGATGCCTACGCCAAAGATTTACTGGCAGACCCCAAAGAAGTAGCCGAACATATTATGTTGGTAGACTTGGGACGCAACGATTTGGGTCGCGTGTGCGTCAAGGGAAGTGTAGTAGTTGATGAATTGATGACAATAGAACGTTACTCTCACGTCATGCACATTGTTAGTAACGTTATTGGAGAATTAGAAGCAGGCAAAACAGCCTGGGATTTACTAAAAGCTTGCTTTCCTGCAGGAACTGTTAGCGGTGCGCCCAAAATTCGCGCGATGGAAATCGTCAACGAACTCGAACCAGAAAGAAGAGGTCCCTACTCTGGCGTTTATGGTTACTACGATTTTGAAGGTCAACTCAACAGTGCCATCACTATTAGAACTATGATCGTACGACCCTACAAAGAAAATCAGTGTATGGTTTCTGTTCAAGCAGGAGCGGGATTGGTTGCCGACTCTGTTCCCGAAATGGAGTATCAAGAAACTCTAAACAAAGCTAAAGGTTTACTAGAAGCAATTAGAAGTATTAAATAATTAGGTTTAATTTGGGGGATTCTGGAGAAGAGAATTTATAAGTAACTAGAGCGTATTATAAATTTTTAAAATTACTTTTGCTAACTTCAGCCGATTATTTGGGAAGAATAGGGCTGAAATAAATCGCTCAAGTTAAACTTGTAATCAGCTCGAATTTCAAAATATCGATCAAACGCAAGATTTATCTCGCCAAGATCGCCGATCTCTAGCTAGTTTTGTGCTTTTAAAGCCCAATAAATTTAACCTTGGCTAAGCATGGCAGATCGCTGATAGCTGTTGTATGTCATGAATCGAAACTAGATCCATCTAAATTTAATCGTTAAGATGTATCAATTGATATCTTATCTTGCTGAAAATCGATATATTTTTAACCGTACGAATTACCAAAGTCGATGACCGAACTACTTCAAGATTTATCATTGGCTCAAGCACGCTCCTTAATAGATAGTTACTCTTTTGATTTGGGAGGTGATGATGCCGAACATTTATTAGCAGGCTGGCTCGACCGACATCATGCTAGCTGGATTAGATTAGCAACGATTGAAGCTCTGTATCTCGGACGTTACAAAGCTGTCTCTGTTGGGCACATTTTGAATGTTTGGTCGCGAATTGGCACTCCCAATCCTCATTTTACCTACGAGTTTGAAAGGTTAATTTGTCGCAAGCTTCCTAAACATCTAAGCGATCTGTCAGATTTGACCGCAACTGCATCTAAAACACCATCAGCAGAAAAGAAAGATGATGTAGAAGACCAAGTCAAATCGGAAGCAAAAGCAACCACGCGCCAAATAAAGCCAGAGTCGAAGACCGTCGCCAAAAATGAAGCTTTTAGTTCGGGCAAAGTTTTGTCTGCACCAGAGCAAGGCGATCGCCATATTCCGCTTGTATCTGCTTTGAGATTTCCTTATCAAACTGATTGGTCGGAATTTGCCGAAGAAAATAAAATAATTCATCAGTTTATTCCACTTCCCGATGTCTCTTCTTTCTTTAATAAGCTCAAAACATTTGGGGAAGAAAAGTTAGAAGGCTAGCAATCTATATTACAATATGTGAAGATAGAAATGCTTTTCGAACAACAGGAATTTAATGCGTGTAGCAATTGTAGGTGCAGGGTTAGCTGGGATGGCAACAGCCATCGACTTAGTTGATGCGGGTGCTGAAGTAGAAATATTTGAGTCTCGCCCTTTCGTGGGGGGCAAAGTTGGTAGCTGGGTAGACAAAGACGGGAACCATTTAGAAATGGGCTTACACGTGTTTTTTGGCTGCTACTATAATCTTTTTGCTCTGATGGAGAAAGTCGGTGCAATCGACAATCTTCGCCTCAAAGAGCATACTCACACCTTCATCAATGAGGGTGGTCGCATTGGCGAGCTAGATTTTCGCTTTTTGACTGGCGCACCCTTTAATGGCTTAAAGGCATTTTTTACTACTTCGCAGCTTTCGGCAGTGGACAAAGCCGCTAATTCTCTAGCCTTGGGCACTAGCCCGATTGTTAGAGCCCTAGTCGATCCCGAAGGAGCGATGAAAACGATTCGCGATCTAGATTCGATTAGTTTTGCCGACTGGTTCCGCAGTCATGGCGGTAACAACGGCAGTCTCAGAAAAATGTGGGACCCCATCGCCTACGCTTTAGGCTTTATCGATACAGAAAATATTTCGGCTCGCTGCATGCTAACTATCTTTCAGTTTTTCGCTACTAAAACTGAAGCATCAGTGTTGAGAATGCTAGAGGGTTCTCCCAGCGAATATTTACACAAGCCCATAGTTGACTATTTAGAAGCAAGAGGCGTAAAAATTCACACTCGCCGTCGCGTACGGGAAGTTCTCTATCAGGACTCTGGAGATACCACCAGAGTTACGGGTTTGGTTGTGGCGAACGGAGAAAGTGAAGAAACGATAGTTGCCGATGCTTATGTCTGCGCTTGTGACGTGCCTGGAATTAAGAAGGTAATTCCCCAAGATTGGCGCAAATGGTCTGAGTTTGACAATATTTATAAACTAAGCGCAGTGCCTGTAGCCACGGTACAGCTGCGCTTTGATGGTTGGGTAACAGAATTGAATGATGCCAACAGCCGCGAACAGCTAGAGAAAGCTGTAGGCATCGATAACTTGCTCTATACTCCCGATGCAGACTTCTCTTGTTTTGCCGATTTAGCCTTGGCAAGCCCTGGCGACTACTATAAAGAAGGTCAAGGTTCTTTACTCCAGCTAGTTTTAACTCCTGGCGATCCTTTCATCAAAGAGAAAAATGAAACCATAGCCAATCACGTTCTAGAGCAGGTACGTCAATTATTTCCCTCTGCTCGAAATTTGAATATGACTTGGTATAGCGTAGTCAAGTTAGCGGAATCCTTGTATCGCGAAGCCCCAGGCATGGACGTTTATCGACCAGCACAGCAAACTCCTGTGGCTAACTTTTTCTTGGCAGGTAGTTACACTCAGCAAGACTATATCGATAGTATGGAAGGAGCTACTTTATCGGGCAAACAGGCAGCTAAAGCCGTGCTAGAAAATGCTGAGCAGTTGAAGCCTGTAGCGGTATAATATCCTTTCTACAAAGAGAAGTAAAACAATGACAGACTGGCTAGAGCATACAGTACAGATAGAGGTTCCTGTACCGATCGAATTTGTGTGGAGTCTCTGGTCAGATCTGGAGCAAATGACCATATGGATGAAGTGGATCGAGTCGGTCAAAATACTCGAAGATAATCCCGAACTATCTCGCTGGAAATTAGCTAGCGGTGGGTTTAATTTTACCTGGCTGTCTCGCATCGTGCAGGTTGTTCCCCATCAAATCATTGAATGGCAGTCGGTAGATGGTTTGCCCAACAAAGGGGCAATTCGATTTTACGATCGCAAAAACCATAGCATTGTTAAGATGTCTTTTGCCTATGGCGTGCCAGGAATTATTGGCAGACTTTTGGATAGTGCGATCGGTGACATTGTCGAATCTACCGTGATGGCAGATTTAGAGCGATTTAAAGAATATGCGATTAAAGCATACGCCCAATCTAGCTAAAGATATTTTGGGGAATAATTTTTAGTCTAAATCTTGCAAAATGAAAGATTTATTCACTTCAAGACAGCAACTCTTGTTGATTGCGAACAATATTTTCGGTCATTTCAGCCAATTCACTCAACTCAATTTCCAATTTGCTTGCTTTTTTCTCATAATCTAGCTTTTTAGCGATCGCCGCACGGGCGAGATCTTCTCTATTTTTTTTCAAAGCTTCCTTGGCTACCTTATCCCAGACAGATACTTCACTGACTGCTTGTTGATACTGCGGCTGAACTTGCTCCCAAACTGACTTAATATCCTTTAAAGACTCTGCTAATAACTGTTGCGCAGTCTGACTATCTTTTCCTGTTAACGCGCGTTTAATTGGCTCGTATAGTTTGTCAGGATCGAGTTTATGAATCAACGGAACGAAGTCTTTTACCTGTTGGCTCTCGCTGACTCCTGTTTTACACCAGCTAGCAAAGTGTTCACAGTTGTTAAACAGCAGATTATACTTTTGCTCTCCCAAACGGCTTTCGGCTCTTTCTACCACTACATCTGGGATGTAGCCAAAACCATCACCGTATTCTGCAACATAAATGGGATTTCCTCTAGCAAAAGTCTCTAAAGTAGTGCGTTCGATGGTTTCGCTGGGTTTGCGATAGTGAATTACCGTACCATCACCACAATCAATACCGTGATGCTTATATAGTCCGTCCAGTTGCCACAAATTCCGATATACGTAAATGCGATCGCCTTTTGCCATGAGAATTTTTAATTAGCTTATTTTTTGGCTGGATTAGCAGGTTCGATCGACAGCCCCAGTTCTCTTTTTAGTAAATTAATCGACTTTTCGCCAATGTAGCTATCCGTACTAATTACATCAGGAATCCTAATCAGATCTTCCCGCATAGCGACAATTTCTGCCTTGACCAAATCGTAGCTCGTGTATCCTGTAATAACCGTATGAGCTGCCCTTAATACCGCCCTTAAACGATCGCGATCGCTGACAGAAGAAGTCAACACCAGTAAGTCTTCCCCTCGTTGACTATTAACAATACTCGATGCCACGCTCAATGTTCCTTCACTAAGGCTAACAATACCCAAACAAGCTTGGGGTGGTAAGCCCTTAATAATCTCCAATTCCTTGTTGTAGTCATACATATCAATTGGAATGACTCTAAAAGAATTAGGTGGAACGATCGCCAATACTTCCGTAATAAAATAGCGGTTGGTTACTAGCGTGCCAAAGTTTATTTTCTCAAGCAGTTGGGGTAGCTTTTCCAATTCGACCAATTCCACATCAATTGAAAAGGATTTAGTCAATTCCTGCTGCATAATTTCTCCCGCACCAATATCCCGTAAAGGTACGGTAATAATTACGCGCTCGCTACAGCGAATACGCCAATCTATTTCTTCGATAAACAAATCTTTGATCTGCTCTAAGGGACAACCCAATTCCAAGACGCGATCGATGCTTTCTTTGATAGTATTCACCGAAGCCACGATCGGAGAGTCAGATTTGACGGTGTTCTCTCTCTCGTGAATTTTGACATAAATTCCCGAACCAGCCACCGATTCTACCAAACCGCTTTCTTCAAGCTGTTGATAAACTTTACTAATGGTATTGCGATGCAAACCCGTAATCATCGCTAGCTGTCTGGTACTAGGCAAACGATGAGCGGGAGGGTACTGTCCAGATGCGATCGCAAATTGAATCTGAGCAAATAGTTGTTTGGAAGCTGGTACGTCACTATCAGACTGGATTTGAAAGTTCAGCATGGAATAATCAGCGAGCAAAAAAGCTTTTATGTGCGCTATTGTAGACGCAAAATTTACTTTTTTTATTAAATAATTAATAATTTGCAGCCATATTTCTTGTTTGCATTAAGATTTCCCACGCAAATTTGAGGGATAGGGAAATAAAATTTGAGCTGGCTCCAAAATTTTTGCAGTGTTATTCAAAATTTAAATATCATTGCAGTAAGAATAATTGCTAATTTCGCCTATACTTATCCCTGGCAGTCTATGAAACTGCTTTGGGGCAAAATCGGGGCAAACATCTAATTTACTGCAATAGTTCCAATTGAATAATAAGCTGAAACCGTTGCTATGAATGAGGAAGCGGATGAGGGGAATCGAACCCCTAGCTTTAGCTTGGAAGGCTAAGGTATTACCACTATACGACATCCGCATGGTAATGGTATTTAACTGACCTAGATAATAATAGCGATGTTTTTTACTTTGGTCAACTTAATTGTTGCCAGAATCTAAATCTCACTTCGTGCATAGTTAAAATCAGCCAAAAGAAATCGCTGGATAACATAGCTTCCCCTTAACTACTAATTTTTTGTACGATTTAAATGAAATCATAAAAAGTAGAAACAATAATAGACTGTGATAACAACATCGTCAGATAAAAGCGATCGCCTTCAAGAATTAGACTGGCATTGGCAAGGCAATAAGATTCGCTACACTGTTGCAGGAAAAGGAAAACCATTACTTTTGATTCATGGTTTTGGAGCTTCTATTGGACATTGGAAAAAAAATATTCCTGTCCTGGCAAAAGAAGACTATCGAGTATTCGCGCTAGACTTACTAGGATTTGGCGGTTCGGACAAAGCGCCCATAGACTATACGCTCGAACTGTGGCAACAACAGATTGAGGATTTTTGGTCAGAACATATTAACGAACCAACTGTCTTTGTGGGTAACTCCATCGGCGCCCTGTTGAGTCTAATGTTAGTAACCAGTCGTCCTGAAATTTCTGCGGGAGGAGTACTAATTAACTGTGCTGGAGGACTAAATCACCGTCCAGGAGACTTGAATCCAGTTTTAGGCTTGGTTATGGCAGGATTTGCCAAGTTAGTAAGTTCGCCAATTACGGGTAATTTTATTTTTAACAATATTCGTCGCAAAAGCCAGATTCGCCGTACTTTGTATCAAGTGTATCGCGATCGCAATGCTGTTACCGACGAACTGGTAGAAATGCTGTATCGACCATCCTGTGAAGCTGGAGCGCAAAAAGTCTTTGCCTCAGTTCTGACTGCACCTGCTGGAGATAGTCCCGAACTGCTTTTGGCTAACCTTAAACGTCCTTTATTGATTATCTGGGGAGAACAAGATCCTTGGACGCCCGTAACGGGAGCAACGATATATCAAGATCTGGCAGCAACTAATCCCGAAGTTCAATTTGAGATTGTTAAAGGTGCAGGGCACTGTCCCCACGACGAAAATCCCGAGGCAGTCAATTCCCAAATTCTGCAATGGCTTCCTACCATTGCTAAGAGCAAATAAGCAAATACTAAATAACTAAAAAGTCGAGGATAAGTTTTATCCTCGACTTTTCTCAGTTTATTTTATCGATGTCGCCAAATTTGAACTATGTAAAAGCATTGAAAAGTTGATAACTAATAGCCTATGACTAGCAGCTACAAACAATGTCACTAGCGTTTTAACATTGTCAATGGGCAACGTTTAATCTTCATGATCTTCGAAAGGATCTCCTAAATCAGCAGATGGAGGGCCAAATGCTGTGTAGATAGAATATCCAGTGATAGCGACTACTACAGCCCCTATACTTACACTAAGAACTATTGCGGGTTCCATAAGTTGATATAAATTATGATTACTCTTCCTTTATAATATTACAGAAGATTACGAAAAACCCGATATTACATCACTATTGGACTATGGCACAAGAAACTCGGTTGGGGAATCTCCTCAAACCTCTAAACTCTGAATACGGTAAGGTTGCTCCTGGTTGGGGAACGACTGTTTTAATGGGAGTCTTTATGGCTTTATTCCTAGTCTTCCTGCTAATTATTCTGCAACTTTATAATTCTTCCTTAATCCTAGAAGGAATTGACGTTGATTGGAGAACCTTGAGTCGATAGACTTAATAATTTATTAACTATTTATTTACTTAATTAGCTAATAACATAGCTCGATTCTCCCGTAGTTGAGAATCGAGCTATTATTCATACAACCTATTAAAATTACAGGAATTTGGCATTATGAACATTTTTGGCATTGGTTTACCAGAAATGGCTCTGATTACTATTGTTGCTCTTCTGGTATTTGGTCCTAAGAAACTACCCGAAATTGGTCGTAGCGTAGCCAAAACTCTACGCAGTTTTCAGGATGCGTCCAAAGAATTTGAAAACGAATTTAAAAAAGAAGCTCAGAAAATTGAAGAATCAGTCAGCATGAGTGCCAAATTGGAGGCAGCTAACGATTCTGAGCCTTCGGCAGCCGAAAAAAGCTCTTCTACGACAGATTCTTAAGTTATTAGCCCGTTCTTTTCGCTTCTGGCAACATCAAAAAGCGACAGCTCAAGCTCAAATTCCGCCTATTTTGATTGACAATTAATCGACTATCGGCAATAACGTGCTTGTCATCAAGATTATGTCGAACCGATGAAGGTTTACCGAGATCGGACATAAGCTTGCTATCCAGTTGTCGATTTTGAAGCATTATGAAAGCGGACAAGACAGATTTAGAGCGTATTTACTATAGTGCGATCGCCAGGTACGATCGCGATTTAATCGAGACTTACTATAAAAGAGGCAAAACCTATCTCAAGTTAAAACAATACGAACAGGCGATTGAAGACTTCAATACAGTTCTCCAGCTAGACGATCGCAACATCCAAGCCTACTTGATTCGAGGCTATAGCTATGGAGAAATAAAGCAGTTTCCCCAGGAAATTGCTGACTATACCCGCGCAATTGAACTTTCGCCAGAGCTAGCCAAGGCATATCGCAGTCGCGGCTATGCTTATGGCATTTTGCAAGACTACCAGCAGGCAATTACCGACTTTTCTCGGGCAATCGAACTCGCACCAGACTATACTCAAGCCTATTACAACCGAGGCTGCACCTATAATATTGTCCGCAAACATCACAAAGCTTTGCTGGATTTTAATCGAGTAATCGAACTAAATCCCGATAATGCTTCTGCACTGTATCATCGTGGCAATCTTCACAGCTTTTTAGAGAATAATCAACAGGCTCTGGCAGACTTTAATGAATCTATCAAACTAGATTCTAATCATGCTAAAGCCTACTCTGCTAGAGGCAGATGCAACTCGACTTTGGGCAATCACCACAACGCTATCATTGACTATAGTCAGGCGATTGCCCTCGATCCTCAAGACTGGCAATCTATTTATAGTCAGGGTGATGGATACGTAGAAATAAAAGACTATTGCAACGCTCTGGCTAGCTACAATGAGGTTTTGCGCCTCAAACCAGACTTGACTGCGGCTTACAGAGACAGAGCGAATGTTTACGGCAAGCTAAAACGTTTTGGCGAGGCGATCGCCGATTATTCGAGAGTTATCGATTTAGATCCCCATGATGATGAGGCTTTTTACCATCGTGGCAATGCTTATAATTTTCTGCAAGAATATTATCAGGCAATTGTCGAATATGATCGCTGTATCAGTTTGAATCAGAACAACGGTAATGCTTTCTACAATCGAGGCTTAACTTATAGCTGTCTCGGACAATATCTAGAAGCGATTTACAATTACAATCGAGCAGTAGCTCTCATGCCCAAATCAGCATTAGTTTACAACAATCGGGGCAACGCCTGGAAAGAACTAGGAGAATGCAGAAAAGCGATTGTCGATTACACCGAAGCAATTTTTTACGACTCCAACTATAGCGATGCTTACTATAATCGAGGTTTGTTGTATCATAGCCTGCAAGAAAAACAAAGGTCTCTCAAAGATTTATCTTTAGCTGCCGATTTGTTTGCCAGACAGGGGAAAAAGAACATTGCCCAGCAGATTTCTAATAAGATTCAAGATATGTATGGCGTAAGGCAGATGGTAGGCTAAATTGGCTAAATTAATATCAAGCCGCTTCCATACAGCAGACAATTGAGAAGTACCCGAACAAAATCGATGGACAAAAAGCCAGCATCATCAGATTATCAAAATCAACTAGCAAAACTAAATCAGTCCCTCGAACAAAATCCCGATGATCTTGAAGCTTACTATCGCCGAAGCGAGGTTTATTTTACCCAAGAAAAATACATCGATGGAATCAAAGATTTGGATGCTATTTTGAACATCGATAAAAATGCTACTTTAGCTTATATGTTTCGGGGTTATGGATACGAAAAGCTAAACAACAACGAACAAGCGATTGATGATTATAGTGTGGCGATCGCTCTAGAGCCAAATTATGCCAAGGCATATTTTAATCGCGGTACTGCTTATGGCAAATTAAAAAGGTATCAACAGGCAATATCTGACTATGACTCGGCAATTAGACTAGATTCTAATTATGCGGAAGCCTATTACAATCGAGGAATTGCCAGTAACCAGCTCGAGCAGTATTTGCAAGCAATCTCCGATTACAGTCAGGTAATTAGTCTCAATGAGAAAGATGCGGGAGCCTATTATAATCGCGCTAATGCTTACAATCGTGTCAAACAATACGCCCAAGCCATAGATGATTATGATCGCGCCATTGAGTTAAATCCAGAAGATTTAGAAGCTTATTACAACCGTGCCAATGTTTATCATAAAACTCGGGTTTACGACCGCGCCATCGCTGATTATAGTCAGGTAATCAAATATAATTCTCGCCATGCACCTACTTATTACAATCGCGGCACGACTTATTTAGGCAGCGAACAATATGAAAAGGCGATCGCTGACTTTTCTCAAGCGGTAAAAATCAACCCGCAATATGCAGAAGCCTACTACAATCGGGCAATTAGCTACAACAAGATCGAACAATATCAAAAGGCGATCGCCGATCACCAGCAGGCGATCGCCCTCAAGCAAGATTATGCGGAAGCCTATGGCAATTTAGGTTTGGTATATCAAACCTTGGGAGAAAAAGATAAGGCGATCAATAATTTACAGAAAGCAGCAAAATTATTCAAGCAGCAAAATAATCAGCCACTATACGAGTATGTCTCTAATAAGTTGGCGAAATTGGGATAGTTGTTGGTTCGTGGTTAGTTGTTAGTGGTTAGTTGTTAGTTGTTAGTTGTTATTCAAGTATCGAAGCTGAGGTATATAATGCATTCGGGTAAACCTGTCGGCTAAAAGCTAAAAGCTAAGAGCTTTTAAGCAGACACATTATCAAATCTAAGTTTTTCAGCAAGCCCTATATAGGAAACCGCTTCATCATCTTCCCTGCTTCTCTGGCATTATCAGACAAAGTGGTAGAGATATTGGGAATTTGGGGAATCTGCGATAGAACGTCTACAGTACGACGCAGCATTCTGACGATATCCCCCTCCGCCAAACTAACGCTGTCGCAAATGTCATTCCAATCCATTCCTAAAGCCCACTGTTCGCACAAACCGACAAGCTGATACTCTCGCCACACTGGTAAGCCGACTCCATGGCGACGCTGTACTTGGAAAAGACGAGTTCTAATTTCTTTAATCGAGAAAGAGTCATCTGTCTTTTCTGCACTTGAATTGCGCTTTTTGACCCCTAAAACTTCCAATACTTCTGTTGGTGGAGGAAAATCGCACCAGACATCAGCGCGAGGTGTTTCTGTAATTAGAGCACACACCGTAGCTGCAAGATGATGGGGTTCTAGATGTTCCAATTCGCCAGAGACAAAAATCAAGGCTAACCACAGTTCATTATCACCTCTAATAGTTGCCGCAGCCTGCCCCAAAAAAGTAGGGCTGTATGTCTCTAAAGCTTCAAATTCTTGTAAAACTTTAACCAAGTTGAGGAACTCTTCCCAGTAATAAGATTGATTGGATTTTTGTTTTTGATACTTGATTTGAGTCTTGTGAAGTTTCTCTCTTAGCTGAAGACGCTTATTATGTTTTTTGAGCAGACGACTGGGATGATCGACTTGCTGTACAGGATGGCGGTCGATCTGATTATTTACTTCATCCAGTTTTTTTTGTTGCTCGATGACTTCTGGGGCGGGAATTGGAGGAATTAGATAATTAGCAATTTGTTTGACAGAGATCGCGCTAGCTTCATCGCCTTTGTGCCATTTTCCCAGCTTGAGGTTATCTAAGGAAGGAATTGCGATCTCAGCGATTTCCTCGGCAGTCAAACTACCTTGGTTGATTTCCGTAACATCCCCATTGGCTGCAATATACCAGCAGTTGTCCGCTCCCAGGCAAAGTAGGTTGGGTGCTTTACCAGAGCCAGGTATTTTCTTGACTAGCACTGCCGCTAAAGGTGCATTCACCCTAATATGTTTGCCCTTTAAACCCAAAATTCTGCCTGGTTCTACCTGTGGGATTAAAGGCTTGATGTTTGCCTTGCGAGTAGCCTCGGCTTGCTGCTGTAGAATCTCCAGCAATCTTTGTTCTTCCCTAGCTCTTTCCTTCAATTTTTGATAGCTAGCAAGCTCTCCAGAAGAAACTGTCGCTAATGCTACGTCTAATTTGGCTAGCTCCGTTGTTATTTCGGCGATCGCCGTTTGTTCGGGAGCTAGTCTTTTTTGCGATAAATATTCAGCGAAACTTCTTTCTAATAGCTCCTTGACTTCGGGTAAGCTATATTTTTGCAGCAAGTTTAACACCATGCCATAAGAAGGAGTAAACCAACTTCTCAGGGGTTCGGCGGAGGAGGTAGCCAAAAATGCGGCTTCTTTTGCCCCTTCAAACGGAGTTTGCACCGTAACCACATGACCCACTTTGTCTTTGCCTCTTCTTCCCGCCCTACCAGATATCTGTAAAAACTCCGAAGGACTTAACATACTGTGTCCGCCATCGGTACGTTTAGACAAAGCAGACATGACGGTAGTGCGAGCGGGCATATTAATCCCTGCTGCTAGGGTGGCAGTAGCAAAAACAATCTTTACCAATCCCATTTCAAACAGCCTTTCGACTAATTCTTTCCAGGCGGGTAATAACCCTGCATGGTGAGAGGCAATACCTCGCATTAGAGGCTCGATCTGATCTATGCGAGCGATCTGAGAACTGTCGCACAAGAATTGCCAGAGTAAATATTTTTGATTGGGATCTTGATTTAAATATCTCGCTAAGTTGGTCTCTGCGTTGTCATTATCTGCTAAATAATCCCGCAGCAGCTCGTTTAACTGAGGGTTAGACTCAGCAAAATGCTCTAACAATGCCGTTTGTAAGTCTGTATTATTAGCTAAAAAGAAGTAGAGCAGAATATTTTCGATTTGTTGACCTTCTTCTTGACTTACTAGCCGCAGGGCATCAATAGTGTCAACTGCTTTATCACAACCCCGACGGCTAAAAATAATATAGATAGCAGGTAGCATATCTTTTGCCTGTAGCTGCTGTACTACCTGATATATTTTGGGACAGTCTTTTACTTTAAGTCGTTTGGGTTTTTTACCTTTGCGAGGGGAAGATGCTTTAAGCTTAGGGCTAATCTGAGTTTCATCTTGGTTAAGTAGACGATGGATGCCACGGCGATCGCAAAAATAATAACGTAGAGGTACGGGGCGAAAGTTTGAATTAATCAACTCGCACTCGTAGCGTTCCTGGCTGTCTGCTTTACTATTGCGAACTTTGGTAATCCAATCGGTTAGCTCTTGAGGATTGCCGATGGTTGCAGAAAGAGCTACTAGCTGAATTTGTGGCGGACAATAAATAATTGATTCCTCCCATACCGTGCCGCGATAGCGATTGCTGATATAGTGACATTCATCTAGCACGACTGCCTCCACATCTTCCAGAGAAGTTCCCAGCTGTCCGATGGGAGTTTCGTAGAGCATATTGCGAAAAATTTCC
>JBCDCO010000047.1:0-25566 GCA_039181635.1 Cyanobacteria bacterium P01_G01_bin.19
ATCGCTTTGAGGGCGATCGCACTTTCAAATACTATTCTCTATTTGTCATAGATTATTAACCAAAACCTTGTCATAATCTAAAAGATAGATTAAGTAACAATCGCTAACTCAAGTATAGATAGCCAATACAGAAGACTAATTCTGTTGACTGCAAATATAAAAAATATGACTACTGCCTCTCCCGAACTAAAAACCACAGCCAAGAAACAAGATAGCGATTGGCGGTTATTTCTCAAGCTAATTCCCTACACTCGCAAAAACCGAGGCACATTAGTCATTTGTCTGATTTTACTCGTACCCCTAGCTATAGCAGGGTCAATTCAACCTCTAATTGTCGGTCAGGCAATTTCTTTGTTAAAAGAAGAACCTGTCTGGGGTTTTGTTAGTGGAGTTTCGGTTGCCCGAGGAATCAACATATTGTCGGGGTTGCTTTTGCTTACAGTCCTAGTCAGGCTGATGTTTGCTTCGCTGCAAGGATATTTAGTACAAAAAATTGGACAGGAAATTACTGCTGAAGTGCGCCAAGATTTATTTACTCACGTAACTTCTTTGGCTTCGAGCTTTTTTGATCGCACTCCTGTCGGCAGGCTGATTACTCGGATTGCCAGCGATGTAGAGGCATTGGGGGATGTGTTTGCTAGTGGTGCGGTGGGAGTAGTCAGCGATTTTGTTTCGATTGTGGCAATTGTGGTGATGATTTACATTACCAACTGGAAACTAGCATCAATTCTGGTATTTATGCTAATTCCCGTCACCGCGCTGATTATCTATTTTCAGCAACAATACCGCAAAGCCAACTACAAAGCGCGTGAAGAGCTTTCCAAACTCAACTCCATGCTGCAGGAGAACATTACAGGAATCAACATCGTGCAGCTATTTCAAAGAGAGGTATATAACGGTGAAATGTATCGCTCGATCAACGAAAGATATCGCACCGAGATCGATAAGACTATTTTTCATGACTCGGCGGTGTCGGCAACTCTAGAATGGATTGCTTTGGTGGCGATCGCCGCAGTATTATGGTTGGGTGGAGTCTTTGTCTTGCAAGATAGCATGACCTATGGCGCGCTGTCGGCGTTTATTCTTTATGCCCAAAGGTTATTTAACCCTTTACGACAGTTTGCCGATAAGTTCACTATGTTTCAGTCGGGATTCACCGCGATCGAAAGAATCACCGAATTATTAAACGAACCAATCGAAATCAAAGATAAGGTTATTTCTGTTGCAGAAGGACACCGTACTCTGGTGGTAGACGATCCTAATAACTCCAGAACTGGAGAAATTAGTTTTGAAAATGTCTGGTTTGGTTACAAAAGCGATGAATATGTAATTAAAAATCTCAACTTTACGATTAAGCCAGGGGAAAAGGTTGCTTTAGTTGGACCTACTGGTGCGGGAAAAAGTTCGATAATTCGCCTGTTATGCCGTTTATACGAGCCAAATAAAGGCAGAATATTGGTAGACGGGATAGACATTCGCGATATCCCTCAAGCAGATTTGCGGCGTTATGTCGGAGTAATCTTGCAAGAAAGCTTTTTGTTTGCAGGGGATGTAAAGCGTAATATTACCCTGGGTGATAACTATTCCTTAGACGAGGTTAAAGAAGCAGCCAAGTTAGTCAACATTGATCGCTTTATTGAAGATTTACCCGATGGCTATGACACGATCCTTAGAGAAAGAGGTACAAATCTTTCTGGAGGACAAAAACAACTTTTGGCTTTTGCTAGAGTCGCTATTCGCAATCCCCACGTCTTAATTTTGGATGAAGCCACATCCAGTCTTGATGTTTCGACGGAAGCCTTAATTCAATCAGCCTTAGATCGACTGTTAACAAATCGCTCGGCGATTATTATCGCTCACCGTCTCTCTACTATCCGCAATGTAGATAAGATTTTGGTACTGAAAAGAGGTGAATTAGTCGAAGCTGGCAGTCACGACGAATTACTAGAAACGAATGGTTTATACGCTAGCTTGTATAAGTTACAAATGTTAGGAAATTAAATGGGTTATTCGATTGAATACGGCTATCTTATCTTAAGTTGAAATAGCCAATAGACAATGATTATCTATTATTTTTTTATGACATGATTTAAAATTTCTGTATTAATGAAATATTCTTTAAAATTTATTGATTTATTTGCTGGTATTGGAGGTTTTCATGAAGCATTAAAAAAACTTTCAATGGAATGTGTTTTTGCATCTGAAATCGATCAAAATTCCCGAAAAACCTATCTTGCAAATCATCAAATAAAATTATCAAACTTTAATCAGGACATTAGAGACATAGTAGCTTCGGATATTCCAGACCACGATCTTTTATGTGCTGGCTTTCCTTGCCAACCTTTTTCTCAAGCAGGTTATAAAAAAGGTTTTGACGATGGAGATAAATCTGAAAGAGGAAACTTGTTTTTTTGTATAGTCGACATATTAGAAGCAAAAAAACCCAGGGCTTATATTATTGAAAACGTTAGACATCTTTTAAAGCACGATCAAGGACGAACTTTTAAAACTATATGTAAATATTTGAAAGACGCTGGCTATAGTGTCGATTATCAAATTCTTAAAGCTTCTGAGTATGGAATACCTCAGCATCGTCCTAGAATTTTTTTAGTCGGTTTTAATCAGGAGTTAGTAAATACATCTGAGGCTTTTAATTTCCCCGCAGCGATTCCTTTGAAAATGACTATGAGCGACATTTGGCAAGGAAATTGTAATAGAGATATTGGCTTTACCTTACGTGTTGGAGGAAGAAGATCTCCAATAGATGATAGGAGAAATTGGGATGGTTATTTGGTTGATGGTGAAGTAGTCCGCATAATGCCAAAGCAGGGTATTAAAATGATGGGATTTCCCGATCGCTTTAGGTTTCCAGTTTCCAATACTGAAGCAATGAAGCAATTAGGAAATAGTGTATGTGTTGATGTTGTATATTATGTTGCCAAACAAGTAAATGAATATCTTAAAAAAAATAGTATTCAGAGACAAATTGAGGCGAAGCAATTGAAAAGTAAATTCAACAAAGGTGAATGGAGTGAATTCTACGCATTTCTAAGATTACTTTTGGATGAATATTTATCTTTTGGCGATCCAGAAGGAAATCCAATTGATGATTATGTGGCAGTATTCAATCTAAAACATAACAATACAGATATAGAATATTTTAAAAGTGAAAGAAAAATTGAAGTTAGAGATGTACACAATAGAACAATTAAAGAAATTGCGCTAAGTGAGCTTATCAGCAAATTAGACATAACAAAAATTTATGAGGCAATCAATAATTCCACAGGCAGTTCTTTTGCTTTACCAGAAGTACAAAAGTATTTAGAGTTGCTTAATATTGATTCTTTTAAAGGTTCTTCTTATAGTAAAGGTGATTTGAATATTTCATTTAATCGTAGTGAAACACAATATTTATCTCAAGATATTGGTGTGAAATCAGATATTGGGAAGAAACCTACTTTGTTAAACTCTTCTTCTGCCACTAATTTCATTTTTAGAATCAATAATTTTACAACTGATATTGATACTATTAACAATATTAAAACTAGAAAAAGTAAGATTCGCGATCGCATATTGCGTCTACGAGAACTAAATTCAACTTTAAAATTTGTTAGATGTGAAAAAGAAATTCATAGCAATAATCTCAAGAAAGTCGATTCTTTAATGCCAGATATTTTGGCAAGTATTTTATTAAAGTACTATAGTGGAGAAGGCTCTAAGATTTCAGATTTAGTAACGGACGAAAATGAAATTTGTCGCGTTAAAGATTATTTAAAGTCTATATTGCTAGGAATGTTTTCTAGCAAAAAGTGGGATGGTAACTATACGGCAAATGGAAGTATCCTAATCAGAAAGCAAGGTGATTTGGTTCTTTATCACGTTATCAAAGACAATATCTTAAAAGATTATTTGTTCTACAATACCAAACTAGATACTCCTTCCTCTACGAGACATAGATTTGGAAATATATATAAAGAAGACAACCAAATATTCATCAAGCTCAACCTACAAATTAGATTTTTTTAGGTCGATCAAATATTTTGGTAATTATCAACTATCAATCGATTTCTCCAACGCCTGCTGCAAATCGGTTGTCAAACTGGCAACACCCTGGCGACGCTTGGTCTGATACTGTTCCCAATAGTCAGAAATATTTAGAGATGGCATAGCAGTAAGCTGCACCCATTTCTTGCCCAGATAAGGCTGTTTGATGTTAGATTCCCCTTTTAGCTTGGCAACCATCTTCCACAACAGTAAAACCGTATCTGCCAGTCTTTCTACCGTGTAATTTTCGGCGACGTACTTTCCCGTAACGCTGACAAAAGTTTCTACCAAACGCATATGCCATAGGCGCAATTCTGCCTCCGATGCAACTAAGTTCGCCAGTCCTCTAATTGCTGGTGCGAGTTCTTCAATTTCGTCGAGATCGTCGCGGTAAATGCGATTCCAGGCAGCTTGCTCGACACGACGACAGCGATCGCTTATATTGCCATTCGACTGGACGTTAAATGACTGTTCGGCAACCTTGAGCGCGGCATCCAATAAAGCAGGAAGACGGGCAGATAATTCTTGACTTTCAGCTGCAACTTTTTGCTGATAGAACCTGCTGTAAAATTCTTCCATCAAAGATAAAAGATATTCTGCCAGAGCATACATTCTTTCGTATAGCTCGGTTTCTTGGCTTTTTGTGGGAGTAACACCGTTTACCAACCCCATCGTGTCGGCGGGAACGGATTTAAAGCCGCTATCCACTTCTAAATCTGATAGTAGCTGTTCTAAATTCTGCCAGGGCGATCGCTCGTAATAATACCTGATTCCTAATGGTGCGATCGCTACACTTTCAGTGCGATTTGCCTTAATCAAGTCTTCCTGACACCAAAAACCAAACTGAGCAATACCAGGTTCGATGGGACTGACTACTTCATTATGACCGTTAGTCGCCCCTTCTGGTGCCGCCGCCATAGGAAAGCGTCCGTTAACAAACAAATTTCTAGCAGAACGCAAACCCACTCGATCTAATGCCCCGCGGCGTATGGGAGTTCCCCCTAGCTTCGATATTCCCCAGCCTACCTTGTCTCCAGCCCAAAGTGGAATCCCGCGATCGTAAATAAAGTGAATGTGTGTGGGAGACTGTAGATTGACTCCCTGCTGTTCGGCGATTTTAGGTAGCTGATTCCACAACAGTTGAGCAATACATGGAGGATCGGTTACTGCAGGATGACGAAACGCCAGCATAAATCTGGTTTTTCCTTGCTGAAACTTGCTGTAAAGCTCGACTAACTCTGATGGATTATCGATTTTGACGTTGACTATGTTGTGATTGTAGCGTAGCCAAAATGGTATTATTCCTTTTGCTGTTTGCCATACAAGAGAATTATAGGCTGGTGGGATAAATTCCAAAGAGGGTTGAGCTTGGGTCATTATGGTTGCTTAAGGGATTTATTCTTTCTTATTCATAACACCAATACCTTGAAACAGCATAAATAAACCGCTTATCACTATAAACAGAGCAATTCCCCCAAATACCAAGTCTGTCCAGTTTCCTGCTTCCATGTGATGAGTTCCAATTTGCTATAAAATACCAGGGATATTATCTATTGTTTTTCGGTGATTTTGATTAGTAATGTTTCGAGTTATAACTCCTGGTTTTGATCAAAAGTACGAGCGATGGACAGATGCTTTGAATCAAGCTAATTCTTTGATACCTAACTGCAAAGGATTATTTAAGGACATCCGAATTTACTATGGCGAAAACTTAATCTGGCTATACAGTCGCTCTCATAAATATCCTCAGTATATTGGTGCGGGGGTTTACGATAAGCTGGCAAAATTATTTATTCGCGAGGCGATGGAAGAAGAGGAAGCGGCTAAAAATGCCGACGAATAAAGATTAAAAAGCGAGAATTTAAATAATTTCTTTTTGTATTATATTCAAAGTATTTTATAATAGGTGACTTGTGCCAAGGAAAAATAACGATGAGTCTTAAAGAACAGATAGGAGAAGACATTAAAACAGCAATGAAGGCAAAAGACAAAGTTCGTCTTCAAACAGTACGTGGAATCAAAAAAGCAATTTTGGAAAAGGAAGTAGAACTACGCCCTAAGGGTCAAGATAGCCTTACTCCCGAACAAGAAATCGAATTACTGTCCCAGCAGGCAAAACAACGTCGTGATTCGATCGCGCAATTTACAGATGCTGGTAGAGAAGACCTCGCAGAAAAAGAAAAGCAAGAACTAGACATTATTACTACTTATCTACCAGAACAAGTAAGTGATGAGGAAATAGAAAGCATTATTGATCGCCTAATTGCTGACTCTGGTGCGAGTACCATGAAAGATTTGGGTAAGGTAATGGGACCAGCTATGAAACAGCTTAAAGGTAAAGCTGACGGTAAAAAAATTCAGGAGTTAGTAAAAAGCAAGCTGAGCTAAGTTTACTGGTTCTGGTCACAAGATAGAACAAGCAGCACTCATTATGCTGGGGCGATCCATAAAATCGCCCCTATCCATAACCCATTTTTTCTGAGAATATTGATAAATAAATATACCTCTAGGTTTTAGGCTTTAAAAATACCAGAGCCTGTCTCCAGATTAATACTTGTTGGTTATAGTGGTCGGCAACGCAGAGACAGTGAGCATCTTGCCACAAAATTTTACCCACAATTAAATCATCTGTAATTAATTTTAGTTCGACTTCCTGCTTGTCTTTGATGTAGTTTTGGACTTGTCTAATACCAGGTAAGGATGTATCAAATTCAATCATTTTTTTAGCTTTTGTATTCTTTTAGGAAAATCAACGATGGTAATCGAGTTTAGCAAATACCAGGGATTGGGCAACGACTTTATTTTGATCGATAATCTTCATTCTGCCGATCCTATAATTACTCCCGAACAAGCAGCTAAGATATGCGATCGCCATTTTGGCGTTGGTGCGGATGGGGTTATTTTTGCCTTGCCAGGAAAAGACGATGCAGAATACACCATGAGAATTTACAATTCAGATGGTTCTGAACCCGAGATGTGTGGCAATGGAATTCGCTGCTATGCTAAGTTTATCGCCGATATCTCAGGCAACACAGAACAGAATAAAGCCTATCGCATCAATACTCTGGCGGGAATTATCATTCCCAAATTAGAGAGCAATGGGGACGTTACCGTAGACATGGGAGAACCCCAGCTTGCTGCAGCTAAGATTCCTACTACTCTAACTGGAGAGGATGGAAAAGTTGTGGCGCAACCCTTGGAAGTAGACGGTCAAACTTGGGCTGTAACTACTGTCAGTATGGGAAATCCTCACTGTATCACCTTTGTTGAAGATAGCGATCGCATCGAATTAGAAAAGATCGGTCCACTGTTTGAAAATCACTCTATGTTTCCCCAACGAACCAATACAGAATTTATTCAGGTGGTTAAACCCGACTACATCAAGATGCGAGTTTGGGAAAGGGGTGCGGGGATTACTCTTGCCTGTGGAACAGGGGCTTGTGCTTCAGTTGTGGCTGGCGTTTTAAACAATAAATGCGATCGCTCTTGTACGGTAGAGTTACCAGGAGGATGTTTAAAAATAACCTGGTCGGCAAACGACAATCATGTTTACATGACTGGTCCTGCTACTGAAGTATTTAAAGGAAAATTGCTCGACAGTTAATAGCTGGCAATTGATAAGTAGCGAGTAAGCGTCTTAGTCACTTTATCTTTATGACTGAGACGCTTATTTTACGCAAATTTGTTGATAAAGATTTGCAATAAGTACCCAAAAAGTAGTAATCTCATATTAAATGAATGAGAGAAGTGTTGACCGTACCTAGAGTCAGAAATTATGAGTTCCACTAAAAACAATCAAAGTAACAGCATTCCCCAATGGCAGTCAGAGAGAATGAAAAATCTCATTAGCGAAAGGTGGCAAGAGATTTGGGAAGTTGTTGAAGCGAGAGAAAAAGAGAAAGATTAGAGTGCTAGATCAGTCTAGATCGACTATTTATTTCGCTGATATATTCGCCAATGGAGTCCATTTGCTGATTGCGAGATGTAAAAAAACCTTGGCTTTACTGATGGTAAGTGAAATAAGCAAATATAGTAATAAAGGCGATCGCACTTAAAATTATTAGAGATATCGTCTAAGATGAAAGCAATCTAAACATATTCGATCATTCGTTTGGTTAAAACATTCATCGTAGATTACTCGTATAATTTTGATATTGCAGTGTTATTACCCTCTAAAGAATGGGTTGCGATCGTCAAAAAATCTCCAACTCAACCACCGCCCAAGGTAGCCATAAGCTCGGTTCGGCACCAGTATCAGGAAGGTTAACATAGTCACTTGCTCTAATAGCAAGATCGTATTGGTCGATTAATCCATATTGATTTAGCTCGATATCTAGCTCATTAACAAAGTCTGTCTCCAATTGATTACAAACAAAAGAATGAAACCAACCATATTCATAGCCGAGAATTTCATAACCGAGAAAATTATGTTTTATATCTATGGTCTGATGGGATAATAAAGCCCGATAAACTCCTTCTTGGCAATTATTTGAGGGTGCTTCCTGCAAAAATAGCTCTCGATATCTAGGAGTTATGGCGATCGCCAAAAGCTTGATATTTTTTATGTGGTTTAAATAATTAGTAGCAAATTCTCTAGCTAGACTTAGATCGAGAAAAACCTCCCCCCAGGTATATTTATTTTTCTCAAACCATCTATCCGCTTGATTTTGCAAAGCCTGAAACTCTTGAGTAGAAAGCCTCAACTTTTGACGATATCTTTCTCCTGTGTCCGCTTCATTCATCCAAGTAAGAACAGAGATGTCTGGGTGATGAGAACAAATGCAGTTACTAAGACTATGAAATGTAGCGGGTATAAGAGAAGGATTCATCCAGTTCCTAATAGACGAGCCTTCAACTAAGTAGTAACCACCACAAAAATATATCTCTGACATAGATTCACTTTTAGTTTCAAGGTGTTGATTCCATCCTCTGCTATAGCGCAGTTAGACTTTACAATATAGGTTTGCAGCAATTATAGAAGAAATAAACATGAGTGATTTTGATTACGATTTAATTATTATTGGTGCGGGCGTAGGTGGACATGGTGCGGCACTACACGCAGTTAAAAGCGGCTTGAAAACTGCAATTATCGAAGCTGGAGATATGGGCGGTACTTGCGTCAATCGTGGCTGTATTCCTTCCAAAGCGTTGCTAGCTGCCTCTGGTAGAGTAAGAGAATTTGCCGATCGCTCTCATCTCCAAGATATGGGAATCCAATTAGGAGATATTCAATTTGACCGCAGTGCGATCGCCGACCATGCGACTAATTTAGTCAGTAAAATTCAGGGTGACTTAACCAACAGCCTCAAGCGTCTCAAGGTAGATATTATTCGCGGTTGGGGCGAACTTGCAGGTACGCAAAAGGTCAAGGTGTCTGGGGAAGACGGCGATAAAACCTACACCGCTAAAGAGATAATGCTTTGTCCTGGATCTGTGCCTTTTGTTCCCAGAGGAATCGAAATAGATGGTAAAACCGTATTTACTAGCGACAACGCTGTCAAGCTAGAGTCTTTGCCCGACTGGATTGCTATTATCGGCAGTGGCTATATTGGCTTAGAATTTTCCGATGTATATACAGCTTTGGGTTGTGAAGTAACCATGATCGAAGCTTTAGATACATTAATGCCTGGTTTCGATCCCGACATTGCCAAGATTGCCAAAAAAGTTTTGCTAGATAAGCGAGACATCGAAACTTACAAAGGTGTATTTGCGACTAAAATTACCCCTGGCGCGCCCGTACAAATTGAGTTGACCGATGCCAAAACTAAAGAACTGGTTGAAGTCTTAGAAGTAGACGCTTGTTTGGTTGCCACTGGACGTATTCCCGCGACTAAAAAACTAGGTTTAGAAACTCTAGCTATTGAAATTGATAAACGTGGCTTTATTCCTGTCAACGACAAAATGCAGGTATTGCGCGATGGTAAACCCGTACCTCATCTTTGGGCGGTGGGAGATGCTACTGGTAAAATGATGCTGGCTCATGCAGCTTCGGGACAGGGCGTAATTGCTGTGGAAAATATGTGCGGCGACAATAAAGAAATTGACTATCGCAGTATTCCAGCCGCAGCGTTTACTCATCCAGAGATTAGCTATGTTGGCTTAACCGAAGCACAGGCAAAAGAATTAGGCGAAAAAGACGGATTTAAGGTCGCTACGGTAAAATCTTTTTACAAAGGCAATTCCAAAGCTTTAGCGGAAGGAGAAACCGAAGGCATCGCTAAAATTATCTACCGTCAGGACACTGGAGAATTATTAGGAGTACATATTATTGGTATTCACGCTTCCGATTTGATTCAAGAAGCAGCTAATGCGATCTCCAAACGCGAATCCGTACAGAACCTTTCGTTTAATATTCATACTCATCCCACTCTTTCTGAAGTCTTAGATGAAGCCTACAAGCGCGCTCAGGTAGTTGGTGTGTAAAAAATTTATGGAGGAGAATCAAAGTCTAACTTTGCTCTCTTCCGTGCGATAGTGCTTCTCCTTAATCTTGTTTTAACCTCAACGTGTTTCTAAGTACGAGTCCATATCGGTTATGACCAAAGAAGAGCTGTAAACTGAAATACACACAAAATGACAATCACTAGTAACCCTTTGGTGTGCGGCAGCAGTTGGTACTTTAGTCGGTTTAAATTTCGATTTAAAACACCACCAGGATCGATACTTTCTAGATATAAATATTTTTCTGTATGAGAGCATTTTTTGAGTTGATGCCAAGTTTTTCGCTCTAGTAGACTTGGGCGTAAATAGAGTAGCCATTTATTTAGCTCGAAACCCTTACAGTATCTAACTTATTACTCATTACTTCCGCTTAGCGGTACTAGTTTAAATTTGCTGTAACGGGATACCTCTGCAACACCTGTCGCAAGTACTTTGCTGTATAGGAATTTTCATTTTTAGCTACTTCTTCTGGCGTACCCGTCGCTACTACTTGTCCGCCTTTATCGCCTCCTTCTGGACCGAGGTCGATAATCCAATCGCAGCATCGAATCACATCAAGATTATGCTCGATAACTATCAAAGAATTACCTTTGTCAACTAAACGTTGTAAAACATTCAATAAGTGATGAACGTCGTAGAAAGACAATCCTGTTGTCGGCTCATCGATTAAGTATAAAGTTTTACCTGTTGCTCGGCGAGATAACTCTGAAGCTAATTTGACTCGTTGAGCTTCTCCTCCAGAAAGAGTGGGCGCGGGCTGTCCTAACTTCACATATCCCAATCCTACGTCTAACAGAGTCTGTAGTTTTTTTGCCGCACGAGGGATGTTTTGGAAGGTTTCTAATGCTTCCTCCACCGTCATATCTAGAACATCAGCGATTGAATGGTTTTTGTATTTTACCTGCAAGGTTTCGCGATTATATCTAGCTCCCTTACACACGTCACATTGAACGTAGACATCGGGTAAAAAATTCATCTCAATTACATTCACCCCCTGTCCGCTACAGGCTTCACAACGTCCTCCCTTAACGTTAAAAGAAAATCTCCCTGCTTTGTATCCTCTAGCTTTAGCTTCGATAGTTTCGGCAAAGATCGCCCGAATAGCATCAAATACCCCTGTGTAAGTAGCAGTATTAGAGCGAGGAGTTCGACCTATGGGAGATTGATCGATGGTAATTACCTTATCGATCGCTTCTAAGCCCTTAACTTCACCCAACTTTTTGGGGAAAGGAACTTTTCTACTCAAGCTGTGCTTTAGTGCTGGATGCAATAGTTCGTTAACCAAAGTCGATTTCCCCGAACCAGACACCCCTGTAATACAGACGAACTTACCCAGAGGAATATCGAGATCGATATGTTTGAGGTTGTTTTCGTGACAGTTTTTGAGAGTCAAACCGCGAGCTTTACCAGGTCTTCTTTCATCGGGAGTAGCAATGATTCGTTTCCCTGACAAATACGCCCCAGTCAAAGAAGTGTCCGAATCTAATAGGGCTTGTAAATCTCCCTGAACGACAATATCTCCACCGTGAACCCCTGCCTTGGGTCCAATATCCACTATGCTATCGGCAGCTCTAATCGTATCTTCATCATGCTCCACTACGATTAGAGTGTTGCCCAAGTCCCTCAATTTTTTTAACGTTCCCAATAGCTTGTCGTTGTCGCGTTGATGCAAACCAATACTGGGTTCGTCTAGAACGTATAGTACTCCCGTCAAACCCGCACCAATCTGCGTGGCTAACCTAATACGCTGTGCCTCGCCACCAGAAAGGGTCATTGCTGCTCGATCTAAGGTCAAATAATCCAACCCTACATCCAGCAAGAATTTTAAACGAGCTTTGATTTCTTTGAGAGCTAGCTCGCCAATTAAAGCTTGACGTTTGGTCAGTTGAAGATCGTTAATGCGATTCAGACATTCACCCACGGGTACGCTGGTCAGATCGTTGATGCGAAACTGCCCCAGACTAACCGACAGCGAAGCTGGCTTGAGCCTTTTTCCGTTACAGGTGCTGCAAGGTTCGTCGATTAGATACTGTTCTAGCTTGTTTTTAATCGAGTCGGAATTAGTTTCTCGGTAGTTTCGCTGCAGCATCTTCAGCACTCCCGAATAATGGCGATGATAGCCTTTTCGATCGCCATAAGTATCAGATTCAAAGTAAACAGGATCTTTTGCCCCAAAAAGAATTACTTTTTGCTGTTCTGGGGTCAGATCCGACCACTTAGTTTGAATTTCAAAGCCAAAGGCTTGCCCCACTCCGTGAAGTAAAGAAAGGTAGTAAGAATTATCTTTGTCCGACCAAGGTGCGATCGCACTATATACTGGCTGACTGGGGTCTGGGACAACTAGCTCAGGAGAAAAGGTGCGATGACTGCCCAAACCATGACAGTCGGGACAGGCACCATAGGGAGAATTAAATGAAAAGAGACGGGGAGATAGTTCTTCGATTACCGCACCATGTTCTGGGCAGGCAAAATTTTCGGAAAAAACAATCTTTTCGGGTAGAGATTTGTCTGTTTGGTCTTGGGAGGCAACAATATCAATTTCGGCAATACCTTCGGATAAACGCAAACAGGTTCCTAGTGAATCTGCCAAGCGTTCGGTAATTTCGGGTTTTTTGACCAGGCGATCAACAACTACTTCGATATCGTGTTTATAGTTTTTATCCAGCTCAATATTATCGTCTAACTGTCTTACTTCTCCATTTATTTTCACCCGCACAAAACCTTGAGAAGCCAAACTAGACAACAATTTTTTGTGGGTGCCTTTTTTGCTCCTGACTACTGGGGCGAGAATCATAAATTTGGTCTTATCGGGCAATTCCATGATGCGATCGCACATTTGATCGATCGTCTGAGGCACGATAGAGCGATCGCATTTGGGACAGTGAGGTTCTCCCGCCCGACCAAACAGCAGTCTTAAATAATCATATATTTCCGTAACCGTACCCACTGTGGAGCGAGGATTGTGAGATGTAGATTTTTGATCAATAGAAATTGCAGGACTCAAACCTTCGATAGCGTCCACGTCTGGCTTGTCCAACTGTCCCAAAAACTGTCTGGCGTATGCGCTTAGAGACTCCACATAACGTCGCTGTCCCTCGGCAAAAATAGTGTCGAATGCCAGAGATGATTTGCCCGAACCAGATACGCCAGTAAACACAATTAGCTTGTTGCGAGGTATTTCTAGGCTGACATCTTTAAGGTTGTGCTGTCTTGCTCCTTTAATCCGAATTACATTGTCTTCTAGGGAGGAGGGTAAATGCTCTTTGGCTTTACCGTTGGCTTCAGTAAGGTTACAGTCGGGAGACATACAGGCTATGCTTAATAGTTCTTAATTATTTTAGCGTCATATAGCAACCCTATCTCGGTTTTATTGGGCATATGCTTTATTGTTTTCTGCCGAGGTTAGTCGAGCATTTTTATGCGGCATAGTTTTGCTGCTCGCTATTAAGAAAATTAGAGAATTAACCATAGATGCGATCTCAGCAAAAAAATAACATCTAAAATTACTGATTTTGTTTGGCATTTCTAAAAAAAGTAATCTATTTTAATTTTTTATTTAAAAAACCCCAAACTAATAGTTCATAGCTAAAAAATAAAGTATTAAAACAGAATTAATCCGACTCGAATCTAGCCATCACTCCAGTAAAATTTACGTAGGTTGAATTACCTAAAAAAAAGTCTTATTTTGATGTCACAAAACCTGTAAGATATTTATTAGATGAATTATTAAGTGCTAGTCGTTCATCAAATTATTGCCAAGCATAGGTATTTGAGGTGTATTTGAGTAAATTTACACATTATTTACACAATGATCCGAAGAATTACGTAAACTTTATAGCACGCCCACATATTCACGGATATACTAAGTTCAAGAAAGCAAACAAACACAAGTTATTCTGTAATATTAATAAAATATAAGTAAGTTCATGGAAGATATCAATCAGTACATCACATCCATTCAACAAGAAGTAGTTGCTGAAGAAAAAACTGTTAAAGTAGCTCGGTTAATTATATTACTAATTAAAATTGAAAAGGAATTGGCTACTGTGAAAGAAACCTTAGCCAAACTGCAGAATCATCAGGAAAAATATAACAACAGTTCTGAACTGTCAGCCCAGATAGAGCAAAAAATGGCTACTGTAAATCGCCTTTCTGCCAAAATAAGCAAAGCAAGGCTAAATTTAAACTATTATTTTATCTAGAATATTAGCAATACAAAAAATTAATTAAAACTAGGCTTAAGCTAACAATAACACTGGTATTTTTGATTTAAATATTAGAGTTTTGCCTGCAAAAAATTGGGTAATTTTAGTTTGTATTCGAAATTGTTAAATAGCAATTTGCTGCTATTAAATTATCAACAATATTTTTTAATCAGAAGCAGATAACTCAGAGTGTTTTATGCAGGGTTGACTAGGTCAATCCTGTTTTTTAATGCCTTTACTCACCCTAATTTTTTAAATTCCTAAAAATCAGTATTCGCCAGGTTTTGCCAAGCTTTCAAATTTAGTCAATTCAGCATTGAATAGTAGCTTAACTGTTCCCACAGGACCATTACGATGTTTGACAATACTGACCTCTGTAATCCCTCGATCTGGAGTATCGGGATTGTAGTATTCGTCGCGATAAATCATCATCACTAAATCCGCATCTTGTTCGATACTGCCGCTTTCTCGCAAATCTGATAGCATCGGTCTTTTATTAGTTCTTTGTTCTACGCCACGGCTCAACTGAGACAAAGCTACTATGGGTACATTTAATTCTCTAGCCAGTCCTTTTAAACTTCGGGTCATTTTTGATAGTTGTTGAACACGATTATCATTATCGCCTCCTTCCATTAACTGTAGATAATCAATCATAACTAAACCCAAAGGATCTTTTGTTTGAGCTTGAAGGCGACGAACCTGCGATCGCATTTGCATCACGGTTAAATTAGCCGTATCGTCGATATAGATTGGTAATTCCGATAAACTCTCTACCCCGCCGATCAACTGATCGAATTCATTCTGCGCAATTCTACCCGACCGCAGTCTATTACTGGGAATTCGCGCTTCGCTAGATAGCAGTCTTTGAGTCAGCTGTTCCCGCGACATCTCCAAACTAAACACGGCTACAGGCAATTTAGAATCTCTAGCAATGTTGGAAGCAACGCAGAGAGAAAATGCGGTTTTTCCCATCGATGGTCTACCAGCAATAATAATCAGGTCAGAACGACTAAAGCCGCTGGTCATGGCATCTAGGTCGTAATACCCTGTGGGAACTCCTGGTAAAGCAGTTTCTTGATGTAGTTCCTCAATCGTATTAAAAGTATTGACCAAAGTTTCGGCAATAGGAACTAAACCCTCTTGAGGGCGTTCTTGAGTCAGACGAAAAATCTTTTGTTCGGCAGAATCTAAGACGACTTCCAATTCTTCGGCATTGTCATAACCAAGATCGACAATTTCATGCCCCGAAGTTATCAACTGACGACGGATATACTTTTCCATAATCAGGTTGGCGTAGCGGTCGATATTCACCGCTGAGACAGTGCGATTGAGCAACTGGGCTAATTTAGCCGTACCACCAATCTGTTCTAGTAAATCGCGATCGCTCAGGTAGGTGCTAAGAGAAATAAAATCTGTCGGTTTTCCTTTGGTATTCAAGCTCAAAGCTGCATGATATATCTCTTGATGAGCCTTGACATAAAAGGCATCTTTGACCACTAATTCTGCCACTCTTGTGATTGCTTCAGGGTCGAATAGAATACCCCCCAGAATCGCTTCTTCTGCCTCAATACTAGCTGGGGGTAAATTATTTATTTCTGCCATCAATCGATTCAGATTCTTACAAAATAACTATAGAACAAATATTCTATTATTAGGAGCATAGAAGCAGTTACCCTATCTTTATACTTCAAGAACCACCTTGCCGACAGGGCGAGCAACGCAGGTACGGACAAATCCTGCTTCACAGCTAATATTGCGATCGTAAATCACTTTCCCTTCAGTTTTTTTGACCGTGCAGGCACCACAAACACCTTGGCGACAGCCAAAGGGAAGATCTACTCCTTGCGCCTCGGCAATACTTAAAATAGTTTGCTGGTTGTTGCAGTCAATTATTCGCCCAGATTTTAGCAATACTACAGTTGAATTTAAGACATCGGTGCTGGGTGCGGAAGAAGAGATAAAGGCAGTGGGCGGAACTTCTGCTGCAAGAATAGAGTTAGGAGAAGTTGGGGGGGAATTTGAATCACTGCTTGCGGGAGTTTCTGGAGGAACAATTGCAGTCGGCGCAACTATTGGAGGTTTATTTGCCTGCAATGGTGTTAAGGAAGACAGAGATCTAGACTGGCGATCGCTAGAAGGAGTATCAGAAATTTCTGGCGTTAATGGTTGCCCGATTTGATTGGGATCTTCAGCAGAGTAGTTTTCTTTAGGAAAGCCTACCTTTGCCAGCAGTTTCTCAATCGCTTGAATAAAAGCAGTCGAACCAGATATGAATGCAGTACGTTTTAGGTAGTCAGGTGCGATCGCTTGCAAAATACTCTCGTCGATCGCGCCAGTATATCCATACCAAGGTTGACCCAATACTGGTTCGATTATGGCGATCGCCAGCCTGAATTTAGGATAGCGTGAGGTCATCATCTCCAATTCTTGGCGAAAGATAATCTCTTCTGGAGTTTTGGCGCTATACAGCAATACGATTTCTACATCAGATACCGTGTCGCAGAGCCAACGAGACATAGACATCAGCGGGGAAATACCACTCCCTTCGCAGATGAACAGCAATTTGGGTGAAGGATTAGCAAAATTAGTAAAATTTCCTTGGGGCGGACAAAGCTCGATCTGACTGCCTACTGTCAAATTTTCGTACAGCCAGTTATTAGTCCGCATTAAATTGGCATGGAGTTTCTCATCTGTTGAAGATATTTGTTCGACGGTAATTTCTATGGTGTGAGGACGAGAAGGACTAGAAGAGATAAAATAACGGGGTTTGAGCTTTTCATCACCAATGTTTAAATTCAGAGTGACAAATTGACCTGGTTGATAGCTAAACTTAATTGGCGGATCGGCGACAAAAGTAAAGGTTTTAACCGTTGCTGTTTCCCTGACTATCCGAGCGCATTTAACTAGTTTTGCTCCCTCACTCCAAGTCGTTAGATTTTGAGGATTGACTTCCGCTAAAGGCATAGAGTCCTGAGATTCTGGAGTTTTGGAGCTAACCGATGTTTCAACGTCGTAAATTTTCTTAACCCAAAGCACGTGATTGCCTAAAGTAACGGTATCAGAAGTCTTCAGACAATACTCATGATTTGGCTGTATGACTGCATTATTGACTTTCGAGCCGTTTTTGCTGTCAAGATCGATGTAATAGTAGTTTTCTTCTCTCAAGATAATCTTGCCGTGAATGCGACTGGCTAAAGAGTCGTCTAGGGCGACACAACAGCTATCATCTCTGCCCAAAAAGCACTCTTGACTTGGCTCTTGTTCTGGAGCAATTAAAACAGGTTTACTTTCTTGAGATTTTCTGGTGTCAATAATTAAAACTTCTAGCATTTATCGTTCTTTTGTGGCAGTTAATTAAAGTAGCCGAAGAATAGCCGACCGAAGATCGAAAGCTATAGAGGGTAGCGAGCAACGAATAATCTGACTAAATTATAAAAACAGACTGCCATTTTTTTGACTTTCAACACTTTTAAAACATGAGTTAGGATTGTGCTTTTCTAGGAAAAATACTTTAGTAGCTCTAAATATAACAACATGAGAGTAATTGGTTTGATGAGTGGCACGTCAGTGGACGGTATTGATGCTGCTTTAGTAGAAGTCAGCGGTCGAGAAACAGATCTCGAAGCAAGCTTGCTGTTGGGCGAAACCTTTCCCTATCCCCCAGAATTGAGAAACAAAATTTTGGATGTGTGCGGCGGTCAAGCCATTTCCATGATGGAATTAGCAATGCTAGACGATGCGATCGCTGTTGAGTTTGCCAAAGCAGCGCAAAAAATGAAGTCCTATGATGCTGCTGTTGACCTAATCGGCTCTCACGGTCAGACAGTCTATCATCGACCACCATCCCAAGACAAAGACAATTTAGGCTACAGTTTGCAGCTTGGTAGAGGAGAACTCATCGCCCGTTTAACGGGCACTACTACCGTAAGTAATTTTCGCGCCGCAGATATCGCTCTGGGTGGAGAAGGCGCGCCTTTGGTTCCCAAAATAGATGCTTGTTTGCTAGTTCATCCAACCAAAACTAGAGCAGTCCAAAATCTTGGCGGCATTGGCAATGTGGCATATTTACCCCCTACCCAGGTTTTTAATTGGGAACAACAAGTTTCGGGTTGGGATACAGGACCAGGAAATGTCTTACTAGACCTAGCTGTAACTCGGCTGACCGATGGCAAGCAAACCTATGATGATGATGGTCGATGGGCGGCTCAAGGTCGAGCGGATTGCAGCCTAGTCGACAAATGGTTAGAGCAAGATTTCTTTAATGCTTCTCCACCCAAGTCTACAGGAAGAGAGCTATTTTGCCCCGATTATTTAGATCGCTGCTGGCAAGATATGGATCTGGCTCAGCTAACCAATAGCGATCGCCTTGCTACTCTCACCGAATTAACCGTAGCTTCGATTGTCGACAGTTATCAAAGATTTTTACCCCAAATGCCCGACGAAATTTTGCTTTGTGGCGGAGGCAGTAAAAATTCTTATCTCAGACAACGCTTGCAAGCCGAACTGTCTTCCTCGCGAATTATAACTACCGATAAAATGGGAATTGACAGCAGTTTCAAAGAGGCGATCGCCTTTGGCGTTTTAGCTTACTGGAGAATTAATTCTATTCCAGGAAATTTACCTCAGGTTACAGGGGCAAGCAAACCCACCTTATTAGGGGATATTCATGCTTGCTAGATTTGATTGCTACAAACAAGATTTATCGCAATCTTCGCCCAGAAATCAGTCTGTTGCAGAAAATATTGTATTTATGTTTCTCAATAGAGCGTTTTGGGGAATATTTAAATAAAGAAGAACTCAGATTTTAGTCAATATCTGAAAAACTCGATGAGTTTGAGCGCGTAAAGCGAGCAAATTCATAACTCTAGCCAAATTCAAATCAATCGATCTGAGATTGATCGCGCCCAAATCAGTTGCCAAATATATGAACAAAGATACTAATCACGGTCGTTTACTTGCCAACCGCTATGAACTATGCGATTCAGTTGGTGAGGGTGCGATGGGTAAAGTTTATCGAGCCAAAGACACCGTATTGGGCGGCGTAACTGTTGCAGTGAAGTTTTTATCCCAAGCATTGCTTAATGACAATATGCGCCAGCGCTTCGAGCGAGAAGCGACGATATCTGCTCTTCTAGGGGAAAAGAGCATTCATGTGGTTAGAGTCAAAGACTACGGAGTGGATGAAAATAATTCTCCCTTCTATGTAATGGAGTTCCTGTCTGGAGAGAGTATCAACGATCTGATTGCTTATCATCCCTTACCGTTAGATAGATTTTTAACTTTGACCCGCCACGTGTGTCTCGGTTTAGAATCTGCTCATCAAGGTATTTATTTTAATGGCGAACTGTCCCACATAATTCACCGAGATATTAAACCGAGTAATATAATCGTTATTCAAGACCCTACCTTAGGAGAAGCTGCCAAAATTCTAGATTTTGGTATTGCCAAACTAGTTCAGGCTAGCGCCAATCAAACTCAGTCGTTTATGGGTACGTTGGCATACTGTTCTCCCGAACAAATGGAGGGAAAAGAGCTAGATAGTCGTTCTGACATCTATAGTTTGGGCGTGATGATGTATGAAATGCTGACTATGGATATGCCATTATTGCCTCAAAATTCTTCTTTTGGAGGTTGGTATCAAGCACATCACAACTTTGAACCAGAACCCTTTTGTGACAGATTTGGTTTGCCTCAAAAACTTCAAGACTTAGTATTTGCCTGCTTGGCGAAAGAAAGAGAGGATCGACCTCAAAGCGCGCGCGAGATTTTAGATATTTTAGAAACGATTGAATCTGTACCCTCTCAGCCACAAAAGTTTAGCAATAGCTTCGAGAATCTTCAGATGCAGCACAACACAGTGGAATATCAAAAATCTTCTACAGAAAGCACGCTTAATTTTGAAGACAAAACCCTTAACTCAGTATCTTCCGCTACAGATATATGTTTGCAAACTCCTTGGCCCGCGAATAAACCTTTACGGAAAATTGTCTTCGGTCAAATAATTGGTACTTCTTTTGAGGAAGTACCAGTTTTGTGCGTCATGTTTGATCGCGATGGTATCGAGCAGAGGAGAACGAGTATTAGATATAACAAGTTTCTCTATTTGAATCATCCCCATCCTACTTTGCTGTGGATAACTTTGCTATACGATCAAGAACACGGTGCAAAATGGCTTCCTTGTTATCTAGATCTTAAGTCTAATAAAGGTCAACAAGTCGCTCGCTCTCTAGCACAAGAGGGATCTTATCGAATTTTAATGTACAGTCTAGATCGACCAGAGCAGTGCCAACACATCTTAACTTCCAGTATTAGCAGTCGCTATTGCAAAATGCTAGATCAATGGGCAAATATTAGTCAGGTTACGCCCAGCGTTGGCGAGCTCAAAGCGGCAAAAGCCGTCCTAAAACAGGAATTGGAGAAACAAAAGGATAAAATTATCGCTAAAGTAGAAAAGTCCCATCTGACTGACCTTAACGTAGGAAAATAATTGATGAGCAAGGAAAAACCGAGTTTTAAAGTAGGCGATCGCGTAAAAGTTATCGCTTTGCCCGAATATATCAAAACAGCCGAGCCTATGCCCATGTTGCGCCCACCAAGTCTTTTAACCGTGGGAGAACTTGGAACAATTTTAGACCGACGTCCTGGTGGATATTATGGCATTCGTTTTACTCAAGGCGCATTTTTACTCGAAAGCCAGTACATTAAAATGATTGATAATTGACAATTGATCGTCAATAATGAAATATCTAGTCAAATAAGAACTGTTCCTTTTATGGAAGTTTCCGAATTAAAACGCAACATCGAAAATATTTCTTTACACCTGAGTAAAGCTCAGGAATATCTTTGACCCGCCTGCATTAATCGCCAAGATTCAAGATTTGGAGCAAAGAGCATCTCAGCCAGACTTTTGGGACGACCGAGAAACCGCTCAGACAGTCTTACAAGAGTTAAACGATCTTAAATCCAATCTAGAACAATATCGGGGTTGGGAAAGCAGTTTAGAGGATGCCAAAGCGATCGCTGAACTACTGGAGTTAGAATCGGATGATGCTCTGGCAGAAGAAGCCCAAACCAGTCTTCAACAATTAGAGAAAGAGCTGGAATTATGGGATTTACAACAGCTTTTATCTGGTACATATGATACCAAGGGAGCTGTGTTAACTATCAACGCTGGTGCAGGGGGGACTGATGCTCAAGACTGGGCAGAAATGTTGTTGCGGATGTATACACGCTGGAGCGAAAAAGAAGGCTATAAAGTGCGCTTGGCAGAATCTTCTGCGGGAGACGAAGCAGGAATTAAATCCGCTACCTTAGAAATTGATGGACGCTACGCTTATGGCTATCTAAAAGGAGAAAAGGGAACTCATCGTTTGGTAAGAATTTCTCCGTTTAATGCCAATGGAAAAAGGCAAACCAGCTTTGCAGGAGTCGAAGTCATGCCCAACTTGGGAGATGAAGAATTAGATTTGGAAATTCCCGATAAAGATTTAGAGATAAAGACTTCTCGTTCTGGTGGTGCGGGAGGACAAAACGTCAACAAGGTAGAAACCGCAGTTCAAATCGTTCATTTGCCTACTAAAATAGCCGTGCGCTGTACGGAAGAGCGATCGCAATTACAAAATAAAGAAAGAGCAATGGCTTTATTAAAAGCGAAGTTATTGATTATTGCGGAAGAACAACGAGCTAAAGAGATAGCTGAAATTCGTGGCGATATGGTAGAAGCGGCATGGGGTAATCAAATTCGTAATTATGTTTTTCACCCCTATCAAATGGTCAAAGATTTGCGGACGGAAGTAGAAACTACTGATATCAATGACGTTATGGATGGTAATCTCAATCCTTTTATTGAAGCGAATTTGCGTCAAGAAAATCAGCTAGTCTAAATTTGTCTAATTGATGCGATCGAGATTACATCTTTGTAGCAGTAGATTAATTAAACTAGAAAAAGATAAATAACGCAGACCGCCTATTTTAAAAAGGTCTGTACATATAAGTAACCAGCCCAGGCAAAACTTACTTTGCCTGGGTTTAGACTAGACAGAAAATCAAACTTAAATCTTCTTAATCTAAGTGTGTGTCCAATGAACTAAGTATTCGCTAGACGCTCACGTTAATCAGTAATTGGTCAAATAATCAAAAATATCAGCAATTTGACTGAATTAGAGCAAATCAAATTGAGACGATCTGATGTAAGGAACTAAAATAAGCTAACATTCTATGGGAATTGTTACATTGCAAGATTTATGCCCAAAGGCGAAATTATAGGCTTAGGAAGATCGGGAATTGCAGCCGCCAGATTGTTGAATCGAGATGGCTGGCAAGTTGCCTTAATAGATTCGGCAACGGAAGAAAAAATTGCGGCGAGATCGAACGCTAGTCAGCTACAAAAAGCGCAACAGAAACTAGTTGCAGAAGGGGTTGAGGTTAAGTTAGGTAGCAGCATTACTTTGGCAGGGAAAGATAAGCCAGACACAATTGTAGTTAGCCCTGGTGTACCTTGGGATATTGAGCCTCTTAACAGAGCAAGAGAATTGGGCATAGATACTATAGGAGAGATCGAGCTAGCCTGGCGTTATCTGAGCGATATTCCTTGGGTAGGAATTACGGGAACTAACGGTAAAACTACAACAACGGCACTAATTGCGTCGATTTTTCAGACAGCGGGCTTGAATGCTCCCGCCTGTGGCAATATTGGCAATGCTGCTTGTGAACTGGCAATTCAAAGCTTAGATAATAGAGATAAGAATGCTTTTCCTAAAGGGTACACCCATTCGAGTGCAAGCGGCTCCGCATATGAATGGATAGTGGCAGAGCTAAGCAGCTACCAAATTGAGTCATCAACCAAAGTAGCACCACAGATAGGTATTTTAACGACTCTTACTCCAGATCATCTCAATCGACATAAAACCATCGAAAATTACTATCGAATAAAGGCTTCTTTACTTCATCGCTGCCAAGAAAGAATCGTCAATGGAAACGATCGCTTTCTACAAAAGATGGGACTAGAGTTTGGAGAAAATGTTGTTTGGACAAATACCAGAGGAAAAGAAGGCTTCGAGGATAATCGCCCTGTAAAAGTGTATTTGCAAGATGGCTGGATTGTCGCATTTGGCGAACTTATTGCTCCCATCTCCCTATTTAAAATGCCTGGAGAGCACAATTTGCAAAATCTATTGATGGCAGTAGCTGCAGCCAAACTAGCGGGAATAGACAAAAAAGCGATCGCGGAGGCAATTACCTCTTTCCCTGGAGTAGAGCATCGCTTGGAGTATGTTTGCACCTATAAGGGAATCAAGTTTGTTAACGACAGCAAAGCTACTAACTATGATGCTGCCGAAGTAGGCTTAGATTCTGTTGAAGCACCTGTAATTTTGATTGCAGGAGGACAAAGTAAAGCTGGAGAAGATCGAGCCTGGATAGGCAAAATCGAGGAGAAAGCCGCTGCTGTATTGTTGATTGGGGAGGCTGCACCAGACTTTGCTCGAAAATTGAGCGATCGCAACTATCAAGACTATCAGATTGTGGAAACAATGGAAAATGCTGTAGCTAAAAGTATAGAGATCGCCATAGAAAAGAAGGCTAAGGTAGTTCTACTCTCCCCTGCTTGCGCTAGTTTCGATCGATACTTAAGTTTTGAAGCTAGAGGCGAACATTTCAAACAATTATGTTTGACAATGAGCAATTTGCAGGAGAATTAAGCTAGCTGTAAATATTGGTTGGCTGATGAATAAAATATCTCTATTGTGGGAAATTCCTCTTGCTATAGCATCTTTTGTGTTTTACAAAATCATGAAATTTGTGATTGGGAATTTGTTTACTGTTTATCTAATGGTAGACAAACAGAAGGCTTTACAATGGCGCGTGCTGTCTCAAAAAACAATTAATGCCCCTTTAGTGCTGCCTGTTTTGATGACCAAAGGACCCCGTTGGAATACTCATGCCATAATTGGCACTTTAGGACCTTTTGCTGTTAATGAGGCAATAGAAATAGACATCGCAACCGCTAATCAATCTTCAAGATCTTGGATTGCCGTAGTTTATAGTTTTCCTGGTTATAAAACCATTACGAGCATTGAATCAGAGAAAATAGCTGAGATACCTTGGTATGAGATTAAATTACCTGCTGGTAAATATTCTTTGGGAGTTCGATATTATAATCGCTCTGAAACTATTAAGTATCCTGCAATAAAGGTGGACGGTAAACCCTATGTAGATACTTATAATGTTCCGAATAATATCAATGATTATTACTACAATTTAATCGACTCCAAGAACTGGTTTTACTCAAGTCTGCACTACTACATTTTCACAATCTTGAAGTTGCGTAAATACCTACCAGAATCTTTTGTACGCAGAGAATATTTACCCGTCGGCGCACCCGCTACTCACTTTGAATATAACTATTTAGAATCTCAACAAGGTTTAAAAATAAAGCTTAAGCCTGAAATCGTCGAGCAATTTGATACTTATTTTACTCTTTACGATCGCTCTAGTCTTCCTTGGAGTTGGTGCATCATCACCGAAGCCGAATATTTTTTACTACCTCAAGACAATAAAGGTTATTTCTTGCTAAGAGTGCGACCAAAACCAGAATATTCTGAGACTGAGATTAAAGTACAGTCTCAATTATTAGCGGAAGATGATTCGATGCAAACTTGGGAAGTTAGTGAGTTAGATAGTAATAGATAACTTGTCTGTAAAAACCAGATTTATTCCTGGGGGAACTTTCCCCCAGCCCCCCTTCGCAAGGTAGGGCTGTTTCATTCTCAAGATAAGTTAGATAAATTAAACTAAAAGCTTAATTTAAACGCGAAATGACTTCAAAACACATAGATAAGAGCTTGATTGATTATCTCAAACAAATACCTGATGAGCG
>JBCDCO010000048.1:0-24679 GCA_039181635.1 Cyanobacteria bacterium P01_G01_bin.19
AAAATCAGTTATTTCAGAGTTCCTTATTTTGAATTATTGAACGAGAGAACAAGGTTTCAACCAGCTATCTTGAAACATTTAATGTGACAGTGATTTCGAGATGGTTATGGTTACACACAGAGATCTCAAATGGGTTCTATATAGTAAGACGCTGTCATGTTCGTGTTGGGACACTCATTACTTATGCGCGACATATGCTTGCGGTATCCCTTTGGGACGAAGTTAGTCCCTTTAGGGAAAGCGGCTACGTCCTCGAAGGGGGATACCCTTTAGGGCATTACTTACGAGTAGATAAACAAACTCGTCCCAATCTAACTTCATACGACCATACTATGTTGCCACTCTCTGATTTTTTTACTTTCTAACCTGGCGTTTTTGTTTGACTGCTGGTGGTTTGTCGAGAATTGCTACTGCTATCAGGCGATCGGAATCGATGTTAACCTGGCAAACCAGATCCACAACCTTAACTCGAGCTATCTCTTCAATCAAGCTACCCAAAGCCGATTCGAGCGAACGATCCACATCTCTGCGTATTTCCTCTAAAAATTTAATTTCTCCGCTTTGTTGCATGGTCAATTCCAGAGGAGAAAGCAGTTTTTCCGCCACAACAATTAAATATGTCTGAAAAATCGAGCAGACAACTACTTTGGGAGTAATTCCGAGTTTCTGTCGGTATAAAACAAAGAACTTTTGCGAAATTGTTCTTTCTAACTGCTTGAGAGTCGGGATTTGACTCTCTTCCACCAGCAGTTCGCTTTTGTTTCTTATATCCATAGACCTCCCCTAATAAGCCAGATGCAACCAACAGGTTCTCTGAGTCATCCATAATTTGGTGTATTTTTATTCCACGTCTATCTTAAAAAAATATTAAGAAAGCTTACAGAGTCTGTAGATATATATGTGAATCTATCTAAAGTAAGATTGCTTTTTGATTTCAACGCGAATTCGACTAAGCGATAAAAACTTAAAAATTGTATAACTCTTTAATTTTTAAAGGTTAAAATCCTCTATTCTTTCGTTATGAATAACATAGTTCCGAACTCCGAACTCCGAACTCCGAACTCCGAACTCCGAACTCTGAACTCCGAACTCTGAACTCACGTATTTCAATAAAATTTTGCACGCATTCTATACGCATTCTTACAAAGTATAAATATTTAAGTAGTTGGCAATTTGAATAATTAAAAAAAAGTAAACTTTAGAAGTATCGAAGTTGAAAGATAAACTCAATAAAGTCGAACAGATTAATTAACCAAACAGAGCATTAATTCAAGCGGTATTTTCGTTTGTTCTTGAGTGAAAGGCTTAGCAGCAAAAGAATGTACCGAAGTCAAAATTTAATAAAACCCCTTCTCAGGTGCAGATATCAGCCAGTTTGTTTTCCACTTTGAGGATGCGTTGTCGCAGCCAAATGAGGATTTTTCTTAAATGCACGCGTTAATGCAGATTGATCGTAAACCTACTGCAGATAAACCAACGATACTGGTGGTGGAGAATGATGAGGATAATCTGATTTATATATCTCAGGCTATAGCCCTGCTTGGATATCGCAGTATTACCAGTCAAGATTCCCGAAACTGCCTAGACTTGGTTTTGAAGCACCGTCCCGATTTAATTATTCTGGATATAAAAATGCCCTATCTAAGCGGTATTGACCTCGTGAAAATGCTACGAGCCAACTGGCTGACACGGAACATTCCTGTAGTTGCCGTGACAGCCTTAACTAAAGATAGGGATAAAAAGCTTATTTTGAACGTGGGATTTAAAGCTTATTTAATTAAGCCATTCTATTTAGAAGACTTTGAGCAAATTGTAGTTTCTAATATTGCCAAAGATTTTTGTAGCTGATTACTTACCTCTTTTTAGAGAAATTCTAGACTTTCTGATTTGAGGCGCGCTAGCTAAAACAACAATTGCCCCCGCATAGCCCGTGTCGATCGCTGTGTCGTAAAGACAGTTGGTGACATCGACCTGAAAAATCTCTTCAACTAACTCCTGTAACTTGGGCTTGATAGCTTCATTTATAAAATTTCGCAGCTGTACCACTAAATTGGAGGATTGGTTTTCAACCAGCAATTTTTCGATGGGAGTCGTCACATCCTCTAAAGAAATAACTATTTTATTTCCCAAAAGATGACAGTCAACTCTACCAGGCTGATGACCAAACTGACTACGGTACAAAGCCCTAACTTTTTGAGACGTATCTCGTTCCAGTTGCCCTGCGGTAGGGTAGGAATTGATATTTATTTCTGTACTCATGAATAATCAAAAGTTAACTAAATTTAACGTAAAAGCGCAAATTTTAATTAAGCCTTTCAAACAGAGTGCAAGTTAGCAGTATTTGATCCTCAGCTACGGGGTAGGTGAGTAAAGCTGAATGCAGCTTGAGTTTTGCCGATATCTTATCAATTCAACTCAGGCTCTACGTTAATTATTGTAACAAAAGCTTAATTAAATATAAAAACATGTATGTACTGGAAACCACACAGTTGGTTTAGTGATTTCAAGATAGCTGAAAACATTGACCTTTAGGCGATTAAGCTATCCACTCGCTGAATTAATTCGTCTATGTCGAAAGGTTTGTAGAGTATACCATCTGCTTGGCTCTCATGTAGCCGATCATCCTGGAGTCGATCTAAGGCGGAAGTAAGCAGGATAGGTAGACATTCGTAGTTTTCTCTTTGCTTGATTTTGCGGGCAACTTCCAAGCCGCTAATCTCTGGCATCATAATGTCTAGCAACACGAGTTGGGGCTGAATTGCGTCGATATGCTTTAAAGCATCATTACCATTATCGACGGTTTTGACCTGATATCCTGCTGACTCTAAACTCAACCTGAACAGCAAGGAAAGATCTTTATTATCTTCAACTACTAGAATAGGATTTGGCATACGCTTTGGAACACGATCTTGCTTCAATAGATTGATATTAACCCTATGTTTGAAAGTAAACGTCTGGACATAGATGTATTTCGCTCGAAATAAGAACAAATGCTCAAAGGCTACATAAGTAGTCATGCAAATTTAATTGGATAGTTGAGATCGGGATTAGGGATTAGGGATTGGGGAAGATAAAATGTGCAATTAATTTTACTTAGGTACTTACCAATAAAGATCGATCTATTGTTCTTTTAGGGAAATTCGATCTGGTAGCTGACGCAAAATAAGCGTATAGATATCTGTAGGCATGTCAATATTTTCTGCTTCCAAAGCTTCTTTGACTCCTTGAGCGACTTTGGATGTAGTAGCTAAAAAACCCGATCTGCGGGAGTCTACCCAAAAACGAACTTCCAAGTTAACCGTGCTGGCTGCAAGCTCGTTGACCAGCACATCTGGAGGGGGAGAATCTTCTACTTCCTCTGTCTGCTTTAACACCCGATTGATGACGGCGATCGCCTGACTAATATCTTCGCCATAGTCGATACCCACCATTACAGAACTTCTGCGGCGTGGCGAAGCAGTATTGTTGATGACGCTAGCCTGGAAAACCTCTTGATTGGGGATATATACTACTCGACCATCATAGGTTCTCATCGTCGTTCCTCTCAATTGAATCTGGGATATGGTGCCTTCGTAGTCGCCAATTACCACCTGATCGTCGATTCTGAAAGGACGAGCAGCCAAGAGAATTACTCCAGAAATATAGTTACTCAAAACATCTTTGAGGCTAAAACCGATCGCCACGCTGGTTAATCCCAACGCCCCCAAAAGCGCGCCAAAGTCTAGTCCCATCACCCCCAGAGCAATAACAAAGCCAATTACCCAAACTCCGCCATAGCTAAGTCTGCCAATCAGCAACTCGGTGTTAGAATCTCCCTCAGTCTGTTTTGCCCAGCTATAGGCAACATAGCGGACTCCTTGTGCCGCGCCCCAGGTGATGCCAATCGTAATAATCGCCCCAACTAGAGATGGTAAATTACCAATGATGTCTCTTAACAATTCTCTGGTGGTGGTAGACAAACGCTGAGTAACATCGATCGCTAGGGGAGGTTTCTCAAATGCCGCATCTAACTGCTGTTTCCATCTCTCGGCTAATGCTTCCGTACTCAAGCCAAAATCTTCCGCATCTTGCGCGGTAACGGTCATCAAAATGCGATTTTTAACCCTCAGGGTAGCTATCTGACGCGGATCGTCGGGGGCAATGTTAACTTTGTCTGGGGTTTCATTCTGAGCCAGCAAGCTAGCAATACGGCGGTTGATAATTTCTGCCCTAGCACTAGCATCGAGCTGAGGCAGACTGCCAATTTGAAAGATGGGTCGATTTCTAACCACCACATCGGCAAAATAAAGCCCATCACTAGGGACAACTACTGAAGAAGACTGTTCAGGAATCGCCACGGTTTCTTCATCTTGAGACAAAGCAACGGGAGCAGCAACCAAAAAAAAGGCGATCGCCATAACCAAAACAGGTCGAATAACTTTCTTTCGGCGGTGTAGAGAGCTATTTCGATTTACCAAGAAACAGGAGAATTTAAATATTGACTGCAATAAAACACTACTCATTACTTATTACTCATTACTTACAAGCATCGATTCACCAACCTTTTACGACTACATTCTCTACTTGCGCCAGGTAAAATAAAAAGTCGCTCCTTCTCCTAGCTGAGATTCGACCCATATTTTGCCGCCTTGACCCTCAACAATTTTTTTGACAATTGATAAGCCAATTCCCGTACTTTCAATCGTGTCTCTTGCCTGCAGAGTTTGAAAAATAGTAAAAATGCGATCGTGGTATTTGGGATCTATGCCCATTCCATCATCGGCTACGCCAAACTGGTAAAAATTTTCCTGCTCTTCGACCGATATAGCAATCCTCCCCTTGTTGTCGGGATGGTATTTGATCGCATTGCCGATCAGATTAGAGAAAACCTGCTGTAGGGATATGGAATTGGTTTTAAAAGTGGGTAAGTCTGGGGAAATATCTAGCTCAAAGTCTTGTGATGGTAGTAGTGAAACTATTTCGGCGATCTCTTTTTTGACATCTACGGTGGTTGCTGGCGCGTTCATCTTGCCCACACGGGAATATTCCAATAGTCCTTGAATCAAGCCATCCATTCGCTTAACTCGCGACTGCATCAGCTCTAGCTGTTGCTTATTTTCTTCTGGTATCTGACCTTCTAAATCTTCACTCAACCAAGCAGCGAGATTGGCGATCGCTCTCAGAGGTGCTTTGAGATCGTGGGAAGTGACGTAGGCAAAACGGTCTAGTTCTTGATTGCGTTTTTTTAACAGAGTAGTAGTTTTCAGCAATTCTTGGTTGACCCACTTTAACTCTGACGCCTTTTGTTTGAGGGACTTTTCTGCCCTGTGTCTGGTATTCAATTCGCTTTGCAAGCCAATCAACAGTTCGGCTTGTCTGATAGCGATCGCCATTTGTACCCCCAGCTTGTCTAGCAGTTCGATCTCGCTTGTCTGCCAGTGACGAACATCACTACATTGATGAGCGATCAACAAACCCCAAAGATTCGAACTTTTTTTCAGCGAATTGGACAAAAGTAAGATGGGTACGACTGCATTGGCTTTAACCTGAAATTTTTCGAGCAGCTTGATATGACATTCAGAAAGATGGGACTGATGGATATTATCAATCGCTAGAGATTCTCCCCGTTGATATCTAACAGCACCTTTATTTTGGAAACAAGTATCTACTATGTTTTCTCCCAAAGATTTGCGCCACTGAGGCTTGACCGATTCTGCGACAATATCGCCAGACAAATCTGGCTTAAACTGGTAAATGACAACGCGATCGCAGTTTAATAGCAGTCTGACCTCTTCTACAGCGGTATGGAGAATTTCTGATATATCTAAGGACTGACGAATACGCAGCGCTGTCTCGGCAATGAGCTGCTGCTGGAGAAAACTACTTTTCAATTTATTCTGCAGCTCGCTTTGCTGGAGAACGTTTTTAACCACACTCATCAAAGATTGGGGGGTTAATTGCCCTTTGACTAGATAATCCTTAACTCCTAGCTTCATCGCTTCGACGGCGATCGTTTCATTCCCCTGCCCTGTTAACATCACAATTGGTGGAGCATGATTGATTTGAGCCGTTAACTCTTCAATAAACTCCAAACCATCTAAGTCTGGTAACAAGTAGTCGAGCAAAATTAGGTCTGGTTTAACCTCAGTTAATTGTTCTAAGGCATCCTCTCCCGATTCTGCTTCCAAAATTTGATAGCTGGCAATCAATTCTTTGCTCAAATAGCGGCGATAAACTTCACGATCTTCAGCAGAATCATCGACTAATAGTATTTTATACTGACGGAAATTCATTGATAACTAAACTGATATATCTACTGCGATGTATGACTACTGATTTTCTACTGCTGAAAGATCTAAATTAAATTTAAGAGCGATTTGGCTCAAAACTTCCTGTTCTTCTAAGGTAATACTACCCGTTGACATAGCAATGTTGTAGCATCTGTTGAGAGTCAGGGGGGCAAACTGGGGAATCAACTCCTCTAGCAGTTCGGATAAGTTATGAGTCTGGGTCAAATTCTCGGCAATGACTGCTGTCGAAGAGGGAGATATTTCTCTTACTTTTGGCAAAATCTGCGCCCAGTCTTCTCCTGGATAACTAACTTTTACCATGTGAGCCAGGATTCGATCCATAACCTTAGACTGAGTTACCGCTATTTGCCAGTCGGTATCTGTTGCTTGCTGTATGGATACAATCTGCGTATCGGAAACCTTTCCCTGATAAAAACGACAAGCCGTTTGCCCCAACACATAAAGCATCGCCGCGTTAGTAGATGCGCCCACCACTGCACCCACACCAGGAATGATTTCTACTAAGGTCAAGCCTGTTTTAAGCACATCTGCCCCTAAAGACAAACCAAAGATAGCTAAGACTTCTCCTCTCCTGGCAGGATCTTCTAAATCTAAATTATAGGCTGCAGCAATTTCATACACCATTTCTGTTTGCAGTTTGGTAGTGGCAACTAATTCTAATCCCAAAAATAAGGCGGCGATAGGAGGAATAATATTAGTCAGTAGCCCTAATCTTCCACCCTGCCAAGTTTTCTGGACGATTAAATGATTGGCAATTTGGTCTGGAGTTGCGTCGGGATATTGCGATCGCACTTCCGCTACGGTTTCTCGTATTTTAGCCGTATCTACCTGACCGAGAAAAGTCATCAGCCAGTCTAAACCAATAACATTATCTGCTGCTTTGAGTATGGGATTGGAAGAAATCCAGTCTAGAGTTTGCCCTGTAGAAACAGTCGTCTTTTCTAGAATCTTCTGAGTTTCAATGGTCAAAACCCGAGTAAAATTTCCTACCGTTTCTGTAACCTCTGCCAAAAAGTTATTTGATACATTCATTATTATCGTTAAATATATTTGAAGTTAGCCTATCTGCCTTTACCCAGCACGAGTTTCATATTATTTATGTTATGAAAATAAATTATGCAAGTTTTAATACAAATTTCCTGGCTATTAAACCGAATAACCGTGACATAGCCAGGAAATATTTTTTCGCCTATGGAAAACTCAATCTCTTAATCTTTGAGTATTGTCTCTAACTTATTTAGTTAGCTTGTCAAAGAAGTTTTCTGCTTTCTCCTTCACTGTAGTAGCATCAGTATCTTCTGGCATGATCATTTTATCTGCATCCGCAGCACCCTGCACTCCATTTAAGCCTTTTCGAGCTTCTTTGGTTACTTCTTTGATGCCGCGAGGATTAGAACTAGCAACGTCATCTGTTTTAGCCTGAACTTCATCCAAACTTACTTCGCCATCGGTTGGACTGCTGGTTGCTGCCGAAACGGGATTAACAACAGATACGAACATTAATCCGCACATTAACACAATGGCGATCGCGCGGATGGAAGACTTTAGCCAGCTGTTTATTCTGTTGAATAACATAAAAATTGTGCCTCAAATTTTTCTTTTAATGACTAACTTATATCTAAAAACAGATTACTTTTATATCTAACTAAAGATATAAAACCCAAGTTTAGTGCGATCGTTCTTTGGACATAAAGCCCGATCCCAAACCATTTATATCGATAGCAGGATGGAATAAGAAGAAAATACTTATTTAATTGAGTCAAGAATTAACTAAAATAAGCATGGATAAACAAACACACAACGAAGTTTATAAAACTAATAATAGTGATAAAGCTTTTCGTACTGCCAACAAGGGAGATGTAGTTGATGACTCTAAGTCTTTGGAAGATAAGAAAGAGCAAGTTGCAGTTGATAGTTGGGATGTAGCTGGTCATGTTAAAGTTCCTACTTACTTTCCTGTAAAAGACGAGGACGGAGAAGAAGAAGCATTACATCACGTCAGAGATGCAGAAGAGATTTCCGACGTCATTCGTCAAGCACGAGTTGATGAGTCTGGCGATCGCAAATGGTAATGGGCATTTAGTTTGCAGTATGTAAGTCTATAGCTTCTGTAATGTTGCAGCATCTTCCTGACGATAAGAAAGCATCCTATATAGATCTCCTACTGAGGGTTTAAGTCTGCTGGAAGATGTATGCAATAAATATTGTTTGGTATTCTTGTTCTATTCAGATAGATTACAAGAAAATATAAAAGTAAAACATCAAAAAGTTATCTGTTTTTCTATCAGTTTGTAAGTTACTGGCTATTTTACTTTTCAAAATTAGATAGAGTTATAAAACATCATGAAGCTAATTCAATTAACAGCAGCTACTATTATCGCCTTCGGTATGACTTTACCTACCGACGTGGCTTACTCTCAGGAGAGAGAAGAAACCGTAGAGAGAAATTTAAACCAAGCAGAAGAGAATGTCGATAGTGCAGGTGAAAATTTAAAGGATGCAGGAAAAGCTCTAGGCAACAGTATTAAAAACACTGGAGAAGCAGCGCAGCAGGGTTTAGAGAATGCAGGGACAGCAGCACAAGAAGGTTTGAATGATGCTGGCGAAGCCATTCAACGCAACTATAACCAGGCAGAAGAGCAGCTAGAGCAGACTGCAGTTGAAGCTCAAGAAGATCTTAATCGAGCCGCCCAAACTGCAGAAACAGAGATTGCAGAAGCTGCTAAAGAGATCGAGCAAAAGTCTAACTGGGGCTGGCTGGGACTGATTGGCTTGCTAGGCTTATTTGGTTTGGCAGGCAAAAGCAAAAAAGAGGTCGTCATTAAAGAGCAAGAATATGATTCCTTGGGACGTACCAATACGATTCAAAGCAAATAAGTAGTTTGCGAGCGAACTTACTTGCGGGGGGCAAAAATTTTGTCCCCTTTTTTGCGTGTCTTGATGAGCCAATAGTTCGGACAAAATTTAATTGTTAACGAAATAATAGGACTTATAGACTCAAAAAAATCAATTATCGATCACTTAAAACTGCCCTAACTATTTGACAAACCCCTAACTGCCCTAACTGTCCTAACTGCCCTAACTGTCCTAACTGATAATGCGCGAAAGCCAAAGCTAAAATTCCACTCCTAGATAGATGGCAACAGCTCGAATTTAACTTAAGGTGAGTTGTCGATCGCTAAATTAAAATATTGAAATAGAGGCAACATGGTTCCGTTAAAAGACGAAAACCCAATTAAAATAACTCCCTATATTACTTATCTTCTAATTGCAGCAAATATTCTCGCTTTTGCTTACGAACTGAATTTAAACTCCAGTCAATTAAATGAGTTTTTTCATCTATTCGCTATCGTTCCACGGGAATTAACCGCCAGTCTAAATGGCGTTGCCATTAATCAGGGCGTACCAGAATTGCTTACCCTAATCACTTCTCAGTTTCTTCATGCTGGTTTTGCTCATGTCGGATTCAACATGCTGTTTCTCTACATCTTTGGTAACAATATCGAAGAACAGCTAGGCAGGGTTAAATATTTAGTATTTTATCTAGCCTGTGGGGTATTGGCAGGGCTAGCCCAATGGTTTTTCTCCGCAATGTCAGATGTTCCTTCCTTGGGTGCTAGTGGAGCGATCGCAGGAGTTATGGGTGCATATATCTTAAAGTTTCCCCAAGCCAAAATTGTTACCCTCGTACCGTTGGGATTTTTCTTTCCCCTGTTTAGAATTCCTGCCGTCTATTTTCTAGGTTTTTGGTTTTTAGAACAGGCTTTTAACGGGGTGGCTTCTTTTGAAGTACAGGCAAACGTCGGTATGGAAAGCGGCGGAGTAGCTTATTGGGCGCACGCTGGAGGTTTTATATTTGGGGCTATTTTGAGTCCAATGCTGGGGCTATTTTCTCAAAGCGATCGCAGCAGTCAGCCTACTTCTGCTAATACTAATCAAGAATTGGAGGTTTAAACGTGCGTCTGGGAACGCTGATCGGTTTTTTGGCTATTATTATCGCTTTATATATTTTGTGGCGTATCAAGCAGGTATTATTACTAGCTTTTGCTGCAGTTGTATTTGCCACGGCTATCAATCAGATCGTCAAACAGCTACAACAAAAATTAAATCTCAGTCGCCAAGTGGCGATCGCTATTTCGGTTACGGTCATACTAACTATAATTATTGGCTTTATTTCTCTAGTAATTCCTCCTTTTGTAGAGCAGTTTCAAGAGTTAGTCACACTAGTTCCTGTTGGTTTAGAACAACTTAGTAGCTGGAATGATTGGCTACAAAATTTATTACCTAATGAGCTAATTGAAGATGTTAGAGGACTAGAATCTTTGGGTCAAAATGTAAGATCTTGGCTCGATGGATTGATCGGTAACTTTTTCGATCTTTTTTCTAGTACTTTAGGCATATTTTTAAACTCCCTGCTGGTGATAATTGTAACAATTATGTTGCTAGCCAATCCTACTCCCTATCGGCAAATTTTCTTGCTGATGTTTCCTGTTTTTTATCGTCCTAGAATCCAAGTCATTCTCCAGAAGTGCGAAAAAAATCTTGGTGGTTGGGCGATCGGCATCTTGTTTAACATGGCTGTTATTGCCATTCTTAGCGGAATTGGCTTGTGGGCATTAGGTGTCAGGCTACCTCTTGCTAATGCTTTAGTAGCAGGGATCTTAACTTTTATTCCTAATTTGGGACCTATACTAAGCGTTGTTCCCCCCACTGCCATGGCATTGCTCGATGCTCCCTGGAAAGCATTAGCAGTAATTATTCTTTACGTAGTTATTCAACAGGCAGAAAGCAATATTTTAACTCCTGTGGTTATGCGCAAACAAGTATCTTTGCTACCTGCTATTACCCTGCTTTCTCAGGTTGCCTTTGCCGTTTTCTTTGGCATTTTAGGTCTGTTTTTGGCTTTGCCGATTACCGTGGTTGCGCAAGTTTGGCTCAATGAAATATTAGTTAAAGATATATTAGACCGCTGGAAAATTGAGGGTAATTTAGACTATTTAAACGGTGGCAAACATAGTAAAAATAAGATTAAAAAATAGCAATTGTCAGACCAATTCTTGTTTATACATTTAGATAGATTGCCCGACTGTAAAAATTCCGTAAGCTACTTGTAAATAAGATATTTACTATTAAATCAAACAACTATGGAAACACTAGCAAGATTTGGCTATGTGGCAAAAGGATTTGTTTACGGCGCGATCGGCATCCTAGCATTATTGACCGCTTTTAGTCTTGGTGGCGAAACTACCGACACGACGGGAGCTTTACAGGCGATCGCGGCTCAACCCTTTGGGCAAATATTACTGGCTCTTATTGCTTTGGGCTTGGTAGGATACGTTCTTTGGCGATTTATTCAAGCAATTAACGACCCCAGAGATAAAGGTACTGATGCTCAAGGCATATTCACTCGTTTGGGCTATGTCTTTAGCGGTATTAGCTATGCAGGGGTAGCTCTCAATGCAGCTTTACTCGCCATGGGTTCTGGTAACAGTGGCAGTGGGGGTAGCTCAAAGCAAGACTGGACGGCAATGGTAATGCAGCAGCCTTTTGGTAGATGGCTGGTAGGCGTAACAGGTGCGGTGACTATCGGTATCGGTTTTTGGCGACTTTACCAAGCGTATAAAGTTAAGTTTCGCAAGAAATTAAATCTCAATGAATTGAGCATCCAGCAGAAAGACTGGTTGGTTAATGTTAGTCGTTTTGGCATAGGTGCCAGAGGCGTTGTGTTCGTGATGATCGGCTTTTTTGTTCTTCAAGCGGCTCACCAATACGATCCAGAGAAGGTCAAAGGTTTAGATGGAGCGTTGCTTACCCTAGTTCAGCAGCCATTTGGCAAAGCTCTCTTGGCTTTGATGGCATTGGGATTAATTTCTTACGCGGTCTATCTACTTCTACAGGCGCGCTATCGTCGTATTAAGACTAGCTAGGGCTTCGCTTAAGTAAAAGTAACAAAGGCGCATAGTTTCCACATTAGCCAATTATCAATCATCAATCATCAATCATCCATTGATATCAGCTTTTGAATTGAACGAACCAGTTTTTTAAGTCTGACTGGCTTAGCAAGATATAGATTGGCTCCAGCAGTTAGACACTTTTGCCGATCCTCTTGCATCGCAAATGCTGTTAGGGCAATAATAGGTGTCTGAGTCAGACTACTATCTACGCGGATATGTTCGATCGCAGTCAATCCATCCATATCGGGCATTTGAATATCCATTAAAATGAGTTCTGGTGGTTCGGCTTGAGCCAACTCAATGGCTTTTCGACCATTATGAGCTATTTGCACGCGATAACCTTTAGCTTTGAGATACGTTGAGATGATGCTGCTGTTAGCATTATTGTCTTCTGCCAGTAAAATTAAGGGCGACGCGATCGATGCTGGACTAGATAAGATTGGAGCAGGCTTAGGTTTTGGTTGAGGTGCCAAATTATCCTCGGCTAAGTTCTGGTAAGGTAATTCGATCGCAAAGCAGCAACCCGATCCTACCTCACTATCAACTTTTACCTTTCCTTGGTGAAGCTCGATAATTCTTTTCACTAGAAATAGACCAAGACCAGTTCCTTCATATTGGCGATTGAGGGAACTGTCAATTTGAACGAAGGGTTGAAACAATTTTGGCAGATCTTTTTCTGCAATACCGATGCCTGTATCCTTGACAGAGAATCGGAGATAACTAGGGTCTTCTGTTCTTTCTGGAGGTAAAATCGTTACTTCAAGAGTAACTCTGCCGTTCTCTGGAGTGAATTTGACAGCATTATTTAGTAAGTTAATTAAAACTTGGCGAATTCGTCGTTCGTCAACTTCGATATTTGGTAGGTTAAAGGGCGTATTGAGGTGAAGTTGAATGAGTTTTTTCTGAGCCTGTTGCGTGACGAAATCCAGACTAGACTGACAAAGTCGATCTACTTCCACAGAGCTATATTCAAGATCGACTTTCCCCGACTCAATCTTAGTCAAGTCAAGAATATCATCGATTAGTTCGAGCAGGTGAGAGCCGCTTTGTTCGATGGTTTGGATGGCTTTAGTCTGATTTCGGTCGAGTTTACCAAAAATTCCCTCTTCTAGTCCCTCAGTCATGCCCAAAATGGCATTTAGAGGAGTACGTAGTTCGTGACTCATATTGGCTAAAAATTCGTCTTTTAAACGGGTGGCGCGAGCCAGTTTTTCATTGGTACTCAGGAGTTTTGCTTCTATCTGCTTGCGATCGCTAATATCGCGAATAATGGTGGAAAAACACTCTACTTCACCATCTTTAGATTTGTGGGCGATTACTACTTGGGAAACGGGAATTTCTCCCCCATTACCATCTAGTATGGCTGTTTCTCCAGACCACATTCCTTGTCGTGCGGCAGTTGGCAAAGCTTCATTTCTAATGATTTCCAAAGCCCAGGCGGGATGGTGCTCGGCAATGGTTTTACGTTGATAGGGTTTTGCCTTATCTTGCAGCAATAAGTTTCGCCAAGCTTCATTTAAGTAGAGAACTTCTCCCTGGGTATCTGCCGTACCAACGAAATCTGATGTAGTTTCGAGAATTTCTAATTGCCTTTGCTGTTCGGCTTCGATCAACTTGCGCTCAGTAATATCTAAGACAATTCCATCCCATACAATATCGCCATTGTCCAGTCGTTCTGGACAAGATATATCTTGTATCCATCTTATGCCTTTTTTAGGTGTGATGATGCGGAAGGAAATAGTAGTTGGTTGTAAAATTTCAGCGGAAGTTCTGATGTCTAGATCGAGAATGGAAACATCATCTGGATGAACTCTTGCCCACATTGAGTCGGTATTTTGTAGAGCAATTTTAGGTTCAATTTCAAATGTTTGTTCTACCTGGGAACTCACATAAGTAAATTCATCACTACCATCAGGATGAACGACATAACGATAAATCATGCCTGGAACGTTTTCCGTCATGCGTTGGAATTGCGCTTTGCTTTCTTGTAGTGCCAGTTCTGCTTGTTTAAGAGCCGTAATATCGGTTGATATTCCTCCAATGGCATAGACTTGTCCCTGCTTATCTAATAGAGGGAATTTATTACTAATGTAAATATGTATTGAACCGTCTGCATGGAGTATTTCTTCTTCGAATGTAGATGCAGTTTTGGAAACGATAATTTGTTGATCGTTTTTTATAAGCTGTTGGGCAATATCATCTGGAAATATTTCGGAGTCTGTGCAACCGATAAAAGTATCACGAGTATCGCGATCTAGATTGAATAAATCAACTAGGTTCTGATTGAAAATTTGATAGCGTCCCTGTAAATCTTTTTGATAGATTACTGAGGGAGCGTTATTAACAAAAGCTTCTAATTGTGCTCGACTTTTTCTTAAGGCATCTTCGGTAATCTGACGTTCCATTTCTGCACCAACTCTAGTAGCAAATAACTGAAGAACAAATTCGACAGTTGAAGAGTTTGTAGGCAAAGCCTTATTATCCATGATTCCCAGATTGCCAATCGCTTGACCTTGACTATTTGTTATCGTGATGCTGGCGTAGCTTTCCATATTCAGCAAAGCTAATTTATCGGCTTCAGGAAATAATTCGGATAGAGAATCATGAGCTATATAGATGTTTTTCTCATAAGTTTTTAGACAAGGTGTTCCCTTCATATCCATTTCATAGGGTTCAACAAATTCTTTGCCATCCCACAAAACCAACATTTTCGATGTGAGGGGAGACTTTGGATCGAACTTGGCTAAAAAGCCATATTTTACTTTAAAGATCTCAGATAGAAAACAAACGCACGCTTGATAAAAATCAGCACCAGTTTTAGCTGCCGTTCCCTCAACAATAGCAGTTAAGGCTTCTTCTGCTTGTCGACGTTCGGTGATATCTCGAACTAAATCAAAGCTATAAGACTGACCATCAAATTCAAAGTAATTGCATACTACCTCAACAGGAAAAATCTCCCCCGACGCAGTTTGATGAACTGTCTCAAAGGAATAACTCTTAAGACGTTTTAATTTCTCCCAGTGGGTTTGCCAAGTTGACTCTTTAGAACAGGTGGGGGCAAGATCGTGAATCTTCATGCTTAAAAGTTCTTCCTTGCTATAGCCCATATGATCGCAAGAAGCTTGGTTTACCTGTATAATTCTGGCATCTTCGTCGAGACAATAAAAACAATCTGCAGCATGGTCAAGACCATATTGAGTAAATTCTAATTTGCGCTCCATTACCTTGCGAGCGCTAACATCTTTAACAATGGCAAATATTGTTTTGATGGATTCCCCTTCAAATTCAATAGGATAAGCAGTAGTTTCGCACCACAAATAATGACCATTTTTATGCAGGAATCGTTTTTCGGTAAAGAACTTATCTGTTTCACCTGAGAGAAGTTGGTTTAGTAATTTCAGGCAATGTTGAAGATCTTCTGGACTAGTCAGTTCCTGAAATTTCATCTGACTTAATTCCCCCGCGGAATATCCTGTCATCTGACAGAATAAATCATTGGCGCGAGTAAACTTGTGCGTAGCAATATCTATTTCGATAAATCCAACTGACGCGCAGTCAAAGATAGTTTTATCTCTGACCGCGCTTACTTCAAGAGCTTTTTCGCTGGCTTTGCGATCGCTGATATCAATCATTACTCCCTCTAAATATTCCACCCGTTCTGCATCGTTATAAAAAGCCTTCCCCCGCTCATAAATCCAGCGAATATCACCATCTTTGTGAAAAATACGATATTCAAGGGTAAATACTTGATGAATTTCGATGGCTTTTTGTACTGTTTGCCAACATCTTTCTCGATCTTCTGGGTGAATAATAGTTTGAAAAGTAATGGAGGGATTCTTAACCAACTCATCGACTGAATAGCCAGTTAATTGCTCGACAAAAGGACTTACATAATGTATTGTCCAATCTCGGTCTAGCTGACAACGGTAGACAGCTCCTTCAACATTGTCTACGAGGGTACGAAATTTAATTTCGCTTTTAATTAAAGCTTGTTCGGCAATTTTGCGCTGGCTAATATCTCGACAAATACAAATTAGTTTCCTATCCCCTAGTAAAAATAGACTGATTTCTTGAGGAAATGTTGTGCCGTCTTTACCCAGTGCAGTTACTTCTCCATTCCATTTCCCATTTGTTTTTAGTATGGGAAAGGCTTCCTGTTGAATACGAGCTGCTTCTGCGAGGGAATATAATTTTCGCCAAGATTTTCCAATTAATTCCTCTAATTCATAACCAAAAAATTCAAGATGACGTTCATTTAGATAGGTAAAAAGATCGTCTTCTAAAATTGCCATCCCATCTACGGAAGATGCGATCGCTTTCGACTTAAGATTGCCATCAGCAAATAATCGAGCATTATTAAGGGCGATCGCTGCTTGAGAGCAAAGAAATTCTACAACAGTGATTTTGTTTGCATCAAATAAACTTTCAATATGAGAAGAATGTAAATATAAAACTCCTATTACTTTTGCTTGATACTTGAGGGGAGTAGCAAAAATACTTTTAGGCTGTTGTTCGAATAAATAGTTATCAATAATCGGTAAATCGTTTGCCAGATTATTAACTACAACTATTTCTTGGGTTTTTTCTACATAATTAATTAGCTTGTAAGGATTGTCCAGACTGGTTTGTGTAGGATTGAGATTAATTACTAGATTTTCAGCACTTCCACTAACATTAATTTGCCAACCACCACGATTGTCTTGCAAAGCAATAATAATGCGATCGCATCCCGAATTGTGCAGGATAGTTTCACTAAGTTGTTTTAATAATTCTTCGAGGTCTAGGGTTTCTGTTAGGATTCGAGCAGATTGAAGTATGGCTGTTAAATTGAAACTATTATGTGCACTGGAATTTACTCGCTTCTTTTGACTATTGTCATTATCTAACTTAGAAAGTGATGATAGAGTCTCCAGATGATTGAAATCGCAATTTTTCGCCTGTAAAATAGAACTCAGTAATCCTGGATAATTCTCTTCTAAATGTTTGGTTTTAGCCGTTGCACCCCAACGAGCATAACACTCATGGGCTGATTGCAGATAGACTGCTGCTATTTTTTCTTTGCCCCAATCGAGATAAAACTTGGCTGCTAGTTCGTTGGCAAGTGCTTCTTCTTGGATGTATTGATTTTCTTTTGCTCCTGCTATAGCGCGATCGTATGCTTCTAAAGCTGCTAATTTATGATCTAAAAGTCGGTATTTTTCAGCTTCAATTAAATCCCACTTGTGTTGAAAATTCATTGGGGCATAGTCTGCCCATTTAGATAAATCTCTAACGTTGTCTTCAATCGGGGAAAATGATATTTCTGCCTGAGAAGACCTATCTGCTGAGTCTAATGATTGGAGGTAAATCAAAGAATCATACCAGGCAAGCAGAGGAACTACAGGTTGCCCCGTAACTCCAGAAATATAATCTCTAGCTTTAGTAATTAGTTCTTGCGCAACTCGGACTCGATTGAAAAGATAATTAAGAGTAGCTTTATAGAAATAAAAGCCAAATAGTCCAAAATTATAGTTAGTATTTTGATAGTTCTTGATTAATTGCTGTTCCGCTTCTAATGTTGGGGCGAGAAGCGTAGGATCGAGATTAGTAGATCGTAAATTACTAACTACTTGCTCGATTAATTCATTAAAACTAAGCGGTATTGACTGTTTGAGACGATTGATACAGTCGCTATATAGATTTAATTGCTTTTCCAGTCGATCTAAAGGTTCTCCAGATAAATAAAGCAGTTGTGATTCGTAAATTCTGACTAGGGATGCTGGTGCAAAGTTTCCCGATCTAAAGCCTATGTCGTAGGCTTGGTTTAAGAGGGGTATGCTTTTTCTTAAATGTTGCTTCCAGGGTAAGACTAGATTGCCTACCATCATTAGAGTTCTAGTTTTGGCTTCTGGATTATCGAGTTTTTCTAATAGCTGAAGGGCGAATTTACCCGATTGATAACCCAGATCGATTCGATCTAAAGCACCACATAAAATAATCCCGTATCGCGCATACACACTTGCTGAGGTGGCACAGTTACCTTTGGAGAATAATATTTTGACTTGAATTAAAACTACTAATAAAAATAATTGAGCCGATGTTAAGTATGCTGGGACAGAGATCGTATTTAAAATTCTCATTGCAGCTATTGCTTCGGGATTGCTCATGTCCGAATGATGTGCCAAGTCAGACAAACTTCTACCTTGCAATAAATCATCTAGCTCATTGATAATTTGCTGCGTTACTTCGACTTTTGGGTTTAAAGAGATTTTGATATCGATCGAACTTAAAGCTTCTAATCCTACTTGAATAGCTTCGGTTAGCTTTTTTTGACCGAGTTTAGTTAAAGCCATTAATTCATAAACTCTTACTTGCTCAAAAAACGAATTGGTATGTTGGAAAATCAGCTCGGATAGTTCGTGAACTTGCTGATAATTACCATTCAGATATTGAGCCTCTATTAACTTAAGATGTAACTCCAAACAGAGATTGCGACTGCTTTGCCAATCTAAAGGATCTAAAAAACTGCTTCCTTGGCTAAAGTAATTTAAGGCTGCGTCATAAGCTGTAGACAAAAGTGCTTTATTTCCCGCCTGCAGGTTGAGTCGAACTGCTGCTAATTTTTGCTCGGAATCTTGAATTAAATTTCTTCCAAGATTAATTTGCTCAACGACAAGGAAAATTTTATCTTGTAATACAGTTGGCGAATATTGTTGTAAAAGGCGACGAGCAATAATCAGATGGTGTCTTTCTGGTTGCGATTGCGAAAATAAACAATATGCCGCTTGTTGGACGCGATCGTGAAAAAATCGATATTCAATTAAACTATCTGCCAGAATATTTTCAATCTCATCCTCACTATACAAACGATAAATTTGACTCTCGGCAATAATTAGTCCTACCTGCAAAGCCGACCATAAATCGCTAGTAATTTCTACTTCGGAGCGATCGCAGATAATCGTTAAAGTTTCTAAATCGAATCGATTGCCGATGCAGCTAGCTAACTTCAAAACATCTTGAGTAGCTTGGGGTAGTTTTTGCATGCGATCTGACACGAACTTTACTACGTCATCTGTGAAAACTACGTCTCCTATCTGGTTGAGGTTGCATTGCCAACCATTATCTTCTCGGCTGAAATTGATATATCCATCGTCATAAAGCCCCTGAAGAAACTGACTTGTGAAGAAAGGATTACCTTGAGTCTTCTGGTAAATTAACCCCGATAAAGAAGCAGTGATCGCTTGAGAGCAAAGTAAGGTATCGGCAACCAAACAATTAATATCTGACTCTTTGAGAGGATTTAAGGTAATTTTGTCGAGCGCAGCTTTGTTTCTGGCAATTTCTGACAAACACAACATCAAAGGATGGGCGGGAAATACCTCATTGTCTCGATAAGCACCCAAGACTAGTAACGAGCGATCTTGGTGCTCCGATTCACTCATCAAAAGTTGGAGTAGATCTAAAGAAGCGGCATCTGCCCATTGCAAATCGTCTAAAAAAACTACTAAGGGATGCTTTTGTTTGGCAAATACTCGAATAAAGCGATCGAAGACTAAATTAAACCGATTCTGTGCCGCACTACCCGATAATTCGGTAACTGGCGGTTGTTCGCCCAGAATAATTTCTAGATGGGGTATGACCTCAATAATTACTTGGGCGTTATCTCCTAACGCATCTAAAATTGCTTGTTTCCATTGCGTTAATTCCTCGTCCGATTCTGCTAGTAATTGTTTGACTAAACTATCAAATGCCCCTACAAAAGCACTAAAAGGAATACTGCGATTGAATTGGTCGAATTTGCCTTTAATGAAATAACCTTGTTGTTGGGTTATAGGTTTGTGAACTTCATTAACCACAGCGGTTTTACCAATGCCAGAAAATCCAGTCACCAGCATCAATTCCGAATTTCCTTTAGCTACTCTGGTGAAGCTATCGAGTATTACTTTTACTTCGGCTTCTCTACCATATAGCTTATCGGTAACAGTAAAGCGGTCGCTATTATCTTTTTTTCCCAATGCAAATTCTGGGATATATTTATTTTCCTGCCACTGCTGCAGGCATTTTTTTAAATCGTGTTTGATACCTAAAGCACTTTGATAGCGATCTTCGGCATTTTTTGCCATTAACTTCAGTACAATGGCTGAAAGTTGAACTGGAATTTCCGCATTTACTCTGTAAGGTGGGGTGGGGATGGTAGCCAGATGGTTGTAGATCAGTTCGATGGGGTCATCTGTGGGAAAAGGCAAGCGATCGCTCAATAATTCATACAAAGTTACTCCCAGGCTATAAAAATCAGTGCGGAAGTCAATACTGCGATTCATACGCCCTGTTTGTTCTGGAGCTATGTAAGCTAAAGTACCTTCTAGAGAATTGGAAGTTTGGATCGATTTAGTTTCTTTGGTCAGCAGGGAAGCTAAACCAAAATTGGTCAGCCAAATTTGATTATTTGCTGGATCGATTAGAATACTTTCTGGATTGATGTTTTTGTGGATTACCCCATGCTGGTGTAAATCGTGCAGAATATCTGTCAGTTGAATCGCAATTTCTAAACTCTGTTTTACGGTTCGATTGGCAGACTTTTGGGAGAACTCTCGCCAAGTAATTGCCCTAATGTCTTCTCGAACTAGAGCATAGCTATCTCCCCAAGGTTCTAACGCCAAAACCCCAATAACATGGGGAATGGTTAAATTTTTAAGTATATTGTATTGATTGTACAAGTATACTAAATCCTTGGCAGAGGGGTCAGGCGATCGCAATATCTCAATGCTGACAGTCTTTGAGGATGATATTGAATTGCTTTCTGGCAGCTTTAAGGCTCGATAAACCTCAGTAAAAGTCCCTCCATAAAGCTTTTCTAGAAGTTTATATTTCCTGTTTTTACTAGATATGCGATCGCCAAGACTATCTGACATAAAAGTTTAATGGAATTTGAGTTATATTGTGAGTTATGTTGATTGTCGAAATTTTTATAGCGTTTCTCATTCTGGTGAGGTATAGATAAATCTCGATTAATTGTCCTAAAGGATACCGCTTCGCATATTGATAGCTGATAGTTCATTGCGAGACAGCGCGTTGGGAAAGGGCTGTTCCTGTGGGTTTCCCGCAGGATTTATACGCCCTGTCGGTTTCACCGACTTGAAGCGACTGCCGAGGGTGTTCATTGGGTGTACCTCATGACTTTGAGAATCGCTATAGTTATATATAACAATATTTTTGTTAGTTGGTTTGAGAATATCTAGGGCGTGCGATCGTGGCTTTCCGATTTCATCGGGGCTGAATAAATACCAAGAAAATTAATGACTAAATTTATTCAAACTACTAAGATTTTTAATTGGCTAGAAACTAAGTTAATAAATCGCCAATGTGGCATTATTTGTGAATCTCCCTCTCAGAGAAGTTTTGATGCTATTCAGAATTTTATTGAAAGTCACGAGCAGCCATTTAAAACTCTTGTCACTTACTATGAGGCGTTCCCTCAAGAAAATGCACTAGAGTTTTGTAGCACTCTTGCCAAGGAGCTAGAATCCAAACTCGGCAATTTCTCAACTGATAGCAAAAGACCTTTAGCGGAAGTTATTCAAGATGCAGGTCTAAAAACGATCGTAATTGATAATTGCTATTTATGTCCTCAAGATACCCTGGACAAGCTATTACACTTTTTTTCTGATTGTCAAGTATCGATAATCTTGGTTGGGGAGCGAGAAAAAATGATCAGTGCTAATATTCTCGATCATTCTGTAATTAGTAAGTGGGATATTTTAGAGTTTAATACAACACTCCAAATATAACCCAATAAATATTAGGAATAGAACGATTTAGATGAGTTCAACATCAATTTTTATTGTCGAAGATGAAATTATTACTGCTAAAAGTATTGCCAAAAATATTCAAAAATTCGGTTATCAGCTAGCGGGAATTGCTACTTCTGGTTCGGAAGCAGTACCGAAGATTCTCCAAACAAGACCAGATTTAATATTAATAGATATTCATTTAAAAAATAGCGACCTTGATGGTATTACAGTTGCCGATAGAATCCAGTCCCGTCTTGAAATACCTATTATTTATTTAACAGCACATTCAGATCGTAAAACTTTGGCAAGGGCTAAAATAACCACGCCTTTTGGCTACATACTAAAGCCCTACGGTAGCAAAAATCTGCAAATTAGTATTGAGTTGGCACTACACAAACACCAACAAGATTTGCTAACGATTAAACGGGAGAAAGTTTTAACGACATTTTTGGAACTGCCCAAAGACGTTGCGATCGCCATCAACGAAGACAATAGCGCAGTCTATATAAATCCCATAAAATCCTCTTCTTCTCCTACAAAAGATAACTATAAGGCAAAAAATATCTCCATAATCGACGAACAGACGCAAAAAATTTCGGAACCCATCCAAGAGGTATTAGAACAAGGCGAAGTTGTTTATCTCGAAAACTCGGCAATTTTACTCAAAAAAACTGGCAAGGCAACTCAAGTTAATCCCTCAAAAGATTTGACCGCTGAGAGAGATTTAAAAGCGACAGAATCATCATCTGTGCTGCTGCTTACCCGTTCTAGAACAAACGATAACTCCAGTTTGAATGGCGATCGCCTATTAAAAGATTTAAGTGGCTATCTAGTCGATCTGATTCAGGATGAATTGCGCACTCCTCTAACCGTAATTCTCTCCACTGCCCAATCTCTAGAAAGCTATCGTCAGCAATGGACAATTGAAAAACAAAACCAAAACTTACGTCGAATTCAACAGGCAATTGGGCAAATTAGAGAGTTATTAGATAATGTCGCTATTTGGACTGAAATCGAACAAGATGAGATTAGCCTCAATCCAGATTGGGTTGACCTTTCAACTTTGTGTCAGGACATTATTGAGGAACTCAAGTTAGTTGATCGAGAGGGACATCAATTGACTTTATCCACTCAGGGAAAAAGCAAAATGGTGCGGTTGGATAAGAACATTCTGCGCCGCATTATTGTTAACCTACTACTCAATGGCTTGAGATATTCTCCTCCAGGAACTCCAGTCAATCTAGCTTTAGAATTTAGAGCGGATTTAGTAACAATAGCAATTAGCGATCGCGGAATGGGTATTCCGAGTAACGAACAAAAACAGATATTTGAGCCATTTTACCGCGCTAGTAATGCCAGTCTAATCAAAGGGGCAGGATTGGGTTTAGCAATTGTCAAAGCTTATGTTCGATCCTGTGGGGGAGATATATCTTTGTCGAGTCAAGCTCAATCTGAAACGGTTTTTACCGTCAGCTTACCCTTATAAAGCAACTATAGCGTTTCTCATAACTATAAGGTACGAGTTAAACCATGGTTTTTGTTAGTCGTTAGTCGTTAGTCGTTAATTGATTAGTTGCTAGCTAGGTATACTTCACGAGTTCAAGAACTGCTATGTATAAATCTTTTGTGAATAGAGAATTTTAGTAGAATTATGCCTCATATCTTAGTAGTGGAAAACGATTCTTTGGCGTTAGATTGCTCAATCGACTTACTAGAAGCAGAAAATTTTCAAGTAACTGGTGTAACCGATGGTGCTAGTGCTAAGGAGATTGTTACTCAGGAAAAATTCGATTTGATAGTCTGCGAACTGATTTTGCCTCATGTTAGTGGCTACGAATTCTTTTCGTATCTACGCAATCAAAAAAATACCGAAGATATTCCTTTTATTGTCTTAACAGGCAAAAGCAGAATCCAAGATATTAATTTTGGGTGGGAAATGGGAGTAGATGACTATTTAACCAAGCCATGTTCCAATCGTGAGTTAATCAAATCTATTAATACTCAGCTAGAAAAAAAACAGTTTTTAGAAAAATGCTATCAAGCAGAAACGCCAATTCTCAGAGAAACAAGTTTTGCAGATAATACAGTTCGACCCGATCGCCCTTCCCTAATAGATAGCTTTAATCAAATAGTTAGTCAATACGTAACCGAAAGAATAGAATCCTATTCTGAAAATAGTGCCAATAAATCTCAAATTGCTGTATGCTGTCTTCGACTAGATTTTACCGAGTCGATTATCGCCAATTCTCCACAGCATATCGCCGAGCTTCAGATAGTCGCCGCCCAAAAATTGCTGGGCAGTATAGGCAGTCGAGCTAATATTTTGTGCTTGCCCAATGGCGATCTAGCGATCTTTCTCCCCTATATCAAAAATCTCCACCAAGCTATAGAAATCGTTAGGATCGGACAAGACGACTTATTAGAACCCTCAATCTCAGGTTCAACAATAATTAATCTAAAATCTCACGTGGGTATTTCTTTCGATCCAGACTGTGAAGGAGATATTAAAACCTTGCTAAATCGAGCGCAGCAGTTAGTAGCAGAGGCTCAAACAAGTCAAAAAGATTGTTACGAAGTCTACAGTTCCAATCCCTTGGAAGCTTCAGATATTAAATCTTTGGCATTAATTGAAGAATTGCACGATTGCATTTTGTCAGAGAATCAT
>JBCDCO010000049.1:0-24647 GCA_039181635.1 Cyanobacteria bacterium P01_G01_bin.19
ATGTTATTGCCTAAAATGCGCAGTCGATTTGCGAGGTTTAAAATTAAACTTTTTCAATCAAGCGATCGCGCCTCTGTCGAGAAATGAATTCGCCAGCAGTATCAAAACTGTGCAAGACCCCAAAAAAATTAATTATCGACCATCTAAAACTGTTCTAATATGCGAAGCGGTATCCTTTAGGACTGCCCTAACTGCCCTAACTGCCCTAACTGTTGTCCGAACTTACTTGTAAAATTAATATCTGGATCGTTAACAAGCAGCGGCTAATAAATGACTAACAAGAAAGTAACCGTAATCGGTGGTGGATTGGCAGGAACAGAAGCAGCATGGCAGATTGCCGAAGCAGGAGTCCCTGTTACTTTGTATGAGATGCGCCCTGTGAGAAAATCTCCAGCTCATCATTCACAGGAACTATCAGAATTAGTCTGTAGTAATTCCTTTGGTGCTAAAAATAGCGATCGCGCCACAGGATTACTCCATGAAGAGTTGCGTCGCCTGGGTTCTCGGGTTATCTCCACGGCAGATAAACACGCCGTTCCCGCAGGTGGTGCCTTAGCGGTAGATCGGGCTGTATTTAGTCAAGAGTTAACTGCTCTTTTAGCCAGCCATCCTTTAGTAGAATTTAAACGGGAAGAGGTTACTCATATTCCTGAAGATGAGATTGTGGTACTGACTACAGGACCTCTAACTAGTCCCCAGCTCACCGCTGACTTACAAAGGTTTACGGGGATGGAATATATGAGCTTTTTTGATGCGGCTAGTCCCATTGTGGTGGGCGAGTCGATCAATCGCGATATAGCTTTTTTGGCATCTCGTTATGATAAAGGAGAGGCAGCTTATTTGAACTGTCCGATGAATAAGGAGCAGTATTTGCGCTTTTATGAGGCACTGTGCCAAGCAGAACAGGCAGAACTAAAAGACTTTGAACGAGAAACCGCCAAGTTTTTTGAAGGCTGTTTGCCCATTGAAGAACAGGCGCAGCGAGGGGAAGATACGATGCGTTATGGACCTTTAAAGCCTGTCGGTCTATTTGACTCCCGCCTGGGAGATTTCCGCGCGCCTGAAAATAAAGATAAACGTCCCTATGCGATCGTGCAGCTGCGTCAGGAAGATAAAGCAGGGCAGCTTTGGAATATGGTAGGATTCCAAACTAATCTGCGTTGGGGCGAACAAAAACGGGTGTTTAAGATGATTCCAGGTCTAGAAAATGCCGAGTTTGTCCGCATGGGAGTCATGCATCGCAATACGTTTATTAATTCTCCTCAGCTACTCAAATCAACTCTGCAGTTTAAAAGCGATCGCCATATTTTAGCTGCAGGGCAATTGATTGTTACAGAAGGTTACACGGCAGCAGCAGCAGGAGGATGGCTAGCAGGAACTAATGCAGCTCGCATAGCTTTAGATAGAGAGCCTGTAAGTATGCCCGAAACAACGATGATGGGGGCATTGTTTGGGTTTATTAGCTCGGCTTCTCCCAAGCATTTCCAACCAATGCCGCCTAATTTTGGCATTATTCCTCAACTGCCTACCAGAGTTAAAAATAAACGCGAAAGATACGGTAAATACCGCGATCGCTCTCTAGCAGATTTGAATGGCTGGCGACAGTCTTTAGTTTCAACTCCAGCAGTAGTTAATTAACTGATGTTACGCATCAATTCATCTGTAAGAATAGGGAATAGGGATTAGGGAATAGGGATTGGGAATTAACTGGCTATATGCTTGCGGCTACGTCCTCGAAGGGGGATATCCCTTTAGGGACGGAGCTATTTTCTTCCCAGTCCCCAGTAGCCAGTACCCGATCCCAGTTTAAACTAACTAGCTGGCGCGTAACACCAGTTAATTAATGAGGTCATTCAATGAAAGAACAAATAATCACCTGGCTCAATCGCATTTTGATTGCAGATGTATTTCTCGTGTTTTTTGGTTTTGCTTGGTTTGCGATCGCCGTAGTCGGTCGCTATCTAAATATTCCCCTGGGTTTTGACCTTTGGTATCGACTGTGGATACCTGTATTCAATCCCGCGATCGGCATTCTTTTTCTGGGGGCATTTGCCACTTGGGCGATTAATAAAATTAACGACAAGCTGGGAGCAAAATAGATCAAAAGTAGACAAAATTATTTTTTGCTTGGTAAAAAAATAAACTTCAAAGATAAAAATAGTTAAATATATTAAGAATTTGCCATCAGTAGAAACAACTATTTTTTGGAGTTATAAGTAGAATAAATAATCGATATTCAACTGATTAATTAGCAAAATATAAATTACTCCTAAGACATGCTGTTGATTACTCCATGACTTAAGTTAACTACGCTTAAAAAGGGATTGCCAAAATAAGACGATGAGCTAAGATTGCAGATATGACAATGACTCAATTGTCATTTATGAAATTCCAATATAATTACTCGTTAAAAATTAGCCCATTTTTAAATTAATGTAGGCAGAAATTATATATTTTAAGGAAAATGCAGTATGCTTATTTGTCCTCAGTGTGAATTTGAAAATCCTCAAGATCATAAATATTGCCAAAGCTGTGGAATCTCTTTAACACAAAAAGTTTGCTGTGAATGTAAGGCAAATATTCCTATCGAAGCTAAAACTTGCAGTTTTTGTGGTGCGGTAAATCACACAATTTTATGGGCAGTAATTTCTCAAACTCACACTGCACTAGAAGTAGCACAACAGGTAGAGTCAGAAAGCGACGATTTTCCAGAAAAAGAAATCAAAAATTTATCAGATCTATTTACTGAGAATAAAAATAAAGCAGTTCCAGCTTTAAAAATTCAGGCAGGTAGCCAAAATAGCTCTAATCGCTATGTTATTGAAGAGCAAAAGGGTTCGGATTTGCCAGCAGACTGGCAAAATGCGGAAAATTCTTTCATGCAAGGGAAGGTAATCGACAAGTACCCTCTACAAAAATCCTATCTGGCAACTTTACAAAAGCAGCAGATGGATTTATTTGCCGAATTGAGTCAAGACCCAGATAATTCCTATTTATCAGTCACTCAGTATTGGAATCTAGTCGGAATTCCCACCCATGCTCTACCATATTTAATCCTCGAAAAGTATACGCCTACAATTCCGAAACTATATGACGCTTGGCAGCAAAGCGATCGAGGCGTGATATTATTGCCCGATCGCTCTGAATGGAAGCTAATGACCGAATTATGGTCGCAGCAACAATTACCGCTGTTGCAAATTATTTGGTTTCTCGACGAGATGGCAAAGTTATGGGAACCATTACATCAGATCGGCTGCGCTCAAAGCCTATTGATTGATCGCAACCTGCGGATTGATGAAGACCAAGCATTTTGTTTTCAGCAACTGTATATAGATCGAATCGACGATCCGCCAACCTTAAAAGATTTGGCTGTTACTTGGCAATTATGCTTTGCCGAGTCTAATTTAGATCATATTGATAATCTCAACCAGTTACTTGATCGAGTAATATCGGGAGAAATTACTCTAATTGAAGATTTACGCCTAGAGCTGCACAATCTTGGTCTTGGTGAAGACGAAATTGAATCCTTTGACATCCATTCAAATTACTCTGAAGTGAATATTCCCCAATCTCAACCTAACAACAATATCGAACCCGTTCGAGAAGCAGAAAATATCGAGCAACAGCCGTTCTTTGACGAGAGCGAAGATGACATGATGTACAGCAGCGAATTTGAAGAACAGGCAACCGCCATGATTCCCATGCAGTTACGGAGTGTTATCGATGCTAGCTGTACCAATATTGGCTCCCAGAGAGACCACAACGAAGACTTTTTTGGCATTAGAACAAAAATCGAAAAACAAGAAAATAATGCTGACAGTAATTTGAGCGTTCGAGGTCTGTATATAGTCTGTGACGGTATGGGCGGACATGCTGCAGGTGAAGTAGCTAGTGCTATGGCAGTAGAAAATCTCCAGAAATACTTTAGTTCTTCTTGGCAGCAAGATTTACCAGAGCACAAGACCATCGAACAAGGGATTTTACAGGCAAACGAAGCTTTGTACCAGACAAATATAGACAACTCTCGCTCTGGCAGCGGTAGAATGGGGACAACTTTAGTAATGGCACTGCTACAGGATACTCAGCTGGCGATCGCTCATGTTGGAGATAGTCGCATCTATCGCATTTCTCGTAGGCAGGGTTTGGAACAGCTAACTTTAGACCACGAAGTCGGTCAACGAGAAATAAATCGAGGTGTCGAGCCAGATATTGCCTATGGTAGACCCGACGCCTATCAATTAACTCAAGCACTGGGTCCGCGCGAAAATAACTACGTTCGACCCGACATTCAGTTTATGGAAATAACTGAAGACTGTTTGCTTCTTCTCTGTTCTGATGGTCTTTGCGATAATGACCTATTAGAAAAGAATTGGCAAGAACGTTTAGAACCTCTAATTAGCTCTAGCAGCAATCTCCAGAAAGGTTTGTTCGACTTAGTCGATTTTGCCAATGAATACAACGGTCATGATAATATTACCGCGGTGCTAGTTAGAGTCAAGTTGAAGCCTGATTTCTAAAGACCATAATTTTTGTGCTTATTTACTTGCTAATTGTCCAGTATGGTCATATTTACTCTTTTAGAACCCCAGACAAACCAGCCTTTGCAACAGTGGGAGTTTGAAGATCGAACGGTAATTCGTATTGGTCGCGCTCAAAATAATGACATCGTTTTACATGGTTATTTTCAAGTTTCTCGTCAACATCTGGAATTAAATCTAATAGATCCTCAAGCAGAAAAGTGGCAGCTAATTAGCCTTGGGACGAACGGTACGCTAATCAATAATGAATTTGTCACCGAGACTATCGTAAATCATGACGATTTGATTAGGCTGGCGGAAAATGGTCCAGTATTCAAGTTTGAATTGGAATCTTTTCTGGCTAAGAATCAGGTAGAGCTAGAAAAAACTGATATTCTCGGCACTCCTGCTGCTTGCGACCATAGCGATAATCCAGAAGGGAGTATTTTTTGTCGCCACTGCGGTCAGCCCATAGTTGAAGAAGAAAACTTTGTTGGTTCTTATCAAATTCTGCGAACTCTTGGTAGAGGTGGTATGGGAACTACATATTTAGCTTGGGATCGCAATCGCACGGTTAAAAACGCACCTATGTTGCTAGTTCTCAAAGAAATGAACGCAGATATGGCACGCATACCCAAAGCAAGAGAACTTTTCGAGCGGGAGGCGAGGGTTTTAAAATCTCTCAAGCATCCCAGTATTCCCGAATATTATGATTTTTTTGTCGACAACAATCATAAATATATTGTGATGGAGTTAATTCACGGTCACAATTTAGAGCAGTTTGTCAATCAACGGGGGGCGACAGAACCAGAACGTACTATTCGCTGGATGATCCAGATTTGCGATGTAATGGAGTATTTACATAACTTGGAACCACCCTTAATTCATCGAGATATCAAGCCAGCTAATTTAATGTTACGCAACTTGGATAGCCGTCTGATGCTGCTCGATTTCGGTGCGGTTAAAGAATTAGGAACTGCCCTGGAAACTCGTATCGGAGTTGAAGGCTACAGCGCGCCAGAACAATATCGCGGCAAACCCTGTCCTCAATCGGATATATATGGAATCGGTACAACAATTATTTTTCTGCTTACGGGGGAAGCTCCGATGCAGTACTATCGCTATCAGAGCAATAAGTTTGAGTTTAATATTGAAAGTATTCCCAATCTACCTACTAATTTGGGCGAAGTACTGCGCAGAGCCTGCAAGCCAGAACCTAGAGATCGCTATCAAACAGCGAAAGAAATGTCTGAGGCTCTAGCTAAATGTCTTTAAGAGTTAACGATCGATAGTTAATTTATCCATGCATTCTACATGATTGCATGGCTACGAATAATTAGCTCGTAGCCCAAAATTGTAGTTTTACTAATCTTCGTCCCAATCCTCTACTGCTAAAAGCTCTTGAATTCGATCTTGAGAAGTAAAATCAAAATCGATCAATTCTCTTTTCCAGTAAGACCAATCATTGCCCAATAATAGGGCTATTTTGCCAATGCGATCGCTTGGAGCGACTATCTTAGATTTTACCAAGGAAGATACCTTGCGCTGCAATTTCATCATTGGATGAGCAACTTGCTTTGTCATACGCTCGAATTTTTCTGTTATGATGTGTTGTTTGTATAGCTTATTAGGGTCTGGCTTTCTGTTTGACTTGGCTTTTGTTAGCTTCAGTCTGAAGTTTTCAGATTAACCTGACATACTTTTAACTTACAATAAACTATTTCGGCAAGTCTAGATCGCAAAAAGTACGGCAATTACGATAAAAGATGAGGAATACCGATACAAATTCTTAGTTTGATTTGCTTTTAAAACCTACTTTTAGAACTCGATTTCAACGGAAGCAACCCTATGAATATAAATGCAAAATTACTGGCTTATATGGGATTTTTTCTCGGTTTGTCTTTTCCTGCAGTGGCACTACATGATTCTGTGGGGGAATCTGGGGTAAATGCTCGTCGATTGCAATTAGAACCATATAATTTGCTGGGTCGCAAAATTGGTATCGGTCAGGTTGAAGTGGGTCGTCCTGTAAAGTTAGGCATAGATAAAGCCGCCAATAAGTTACCAGTCCTCAGTCCCAGTGCAGTCTTTTACCGCGATGGTTCAGCAATTTCTGATAAGAACGTGGACGATCATGCCAGCATGGTTGCAGAAGTTATGATTGCTAGGGATAAATATCTTCAAGGTGTGGCACCCCAAGCAAAATTGTATGCATCGGCAGTTGGTTCATTAACCGAAGGCGGTCAAACTCAAGAATGCTTGGCAACCCAACACATCGCATCGCAGAACAGCGGAGATGTTAGAGCGATCAACTTTAGTTTTGGCGAATCTTTAGAGCGAGATGAAAGGGAAGATGCTCGTTTAGATGGAAAGGCTTTATTGACCTCTTGTGTTGATTGGTCGGCAAAAAAACATAATGTTTTGTATGTAGTTGCAGGAAATCAGGGGAAGGGAGGAATTCCTATTCCTACCGATAATTTCAACGGGATAGTTACTGCCTATACTAAAAAAAGAGATAAAGTATTCGATAAAGTTGACTTTGCTAATTTGAGCGATTTACCTGTAGGTATTGGCAGCAGCTTTATCAAAAAAGAGATTAACTTTGGGATCAGAAGAGCCGTCAGTCTGCTGGCTCCTGGCGGACAAATTGCTGTTTACAACCAAAAAGGAGATATAGAAAAGGTTAGCGGAACTAGTTTTGCGGCTCCCCATATTACGGGAACGGTGGCACTATTGCAGGAATATGGCGATCGCCTCCTCAATCAAAGTAGAAGTAAATCAGATTCTAAACAGGATAAAAACTGGAGTTTAGATTCTCGTCGTCACGAAGTGATGAAAGCAGTACTGCTCAATTCTAGCGATAAAATAGCCGATGCGGGAGACGGCTTGATGCTGAATATGGAACGGACTGTTGTGGGTGAGAAAAACCATAACTGGTTTGAGTCTGATGCCTATCAAAATCCCCGTATTTCTCTCGATATCCAGATGGGTACGGGACATCTCAATGCCTGGCGTGCTTATCAGCAATTTAGTGCGGGACAGGCAGGAGATAATAAGCAAATAGCACCAGTAGGCTGGGACTATAATCAAGTAGCGGCAAACGACTATCAAGAATATATTTTGCAGCAGCCATTGATAGAAGGCAGTCATGCAGCGATAACTTTAGTTTGGAATCGCCTGGTTCTGCTCAATGATTTCAATCGCAATCAGAAGTTTGATGAGGGGGAAAGTTTTCGCGATCGCGGATTGAATAATCTAGACGTATACTTAATTCCTATCGATGAGGAAAGTAATATGAGGAATACTTGTTCTTCTTCTACTCCTGAAGACAGCATCGAACATATTTTTTGCCCTATTCCTGCCACGGGACGCTATAAAATTCGCGTCTATTTTCGCCATCAAATAAATGAGCCGCAGCAAGCATATGGTCTGGCTTGGTGGACGGTTAATCAAAAATAAGGGTAGGGATTTATCCATTAGACTTGGCGCACAAAATTCACACACACTTCGCGCGTGAGGTCTGCATCACGAACGACCCCACCCCTTATTTTGCATCTTTCATCTTGGAGGTCTCTTGGTTTAAAGAGGTATGACCTGAAAATCAACTGTAGCCACAACTTCTGGATGTAGTTTGACTGTTGCTTGATAGTCGCCAGTGGTGCTAATGTCGGGTACTTCAATTCCACGACGGTCTACTTCGATACTCGCCTGTTCTTTGATAACATCGGCAATTTCTTGAGTCGTAACAGTACCAAAGATGGCGTTCTCTTCTCCTACCTGCTTGCGAATGCTCAACTTACCGATAGTTTTAAACGCAACTTTTTTGTTTTCGGCTGCTTGTTTTTCAGCCAATTTTTGCTGTCTTTCTTTTTCTCTTCTTAACTCAACCTGCTTGATAATCCCTCTAGTTGCTAGACTAGCTAAACCTTGAGGAATGAGATAGTTGCGGGCATAACCAGGAGCGACGTCTACTAAATCGCCATTATTACCTAGTTTGCTGACACTTTGATTTAAGACAACTGATATGCGCTTTGCCATGGGTTGTAAGTACTCCTATATTGATTTAAATCCAACGGTTTTGGTCGAGTATTTGCCTGGAAAGGAGGCGAGTCTACGACCTCAGAACTTCTTATTATATCAGCCTTATTTGCAGACTTTCGAGATAATACGATCGGATTTAAATCGGTTAAAATTCAACATAGGGTAAATTGGAAACTCAAAACAATTGATTTTTACTCTGGTCTGCCCTTTATATACCTAAGATATTTAACATTTTTTAATGATCTGGCCGTTTAATAAAAACAAAAAACAAATTGCGCGAATTGAAATTACTGGTGCGATCGCTTCAGAAACTCGCAAACAAGTTCTCAAGGCTTTTAAAATAATTGAAGAAAAAAAATTTCCCGCTTTGCTGTTGCGCATCGACTCTCCTGGAGGAACGGTAGCAGATTCTCACGAAATCTTTACGGCTTTACAAAGACTGCAAGCGGACAAAGATGTCAAGGTGGTCGCCAGCTTTGGTAATATATCCGCTTCTGGGGGAGTATATATTGGCGTAGGAGCCAAACATATTGTTTCTAATCCAGGTACGATCACGGGTAGCATTGGGGTGATTTTGCGGGGCAATAATCTAGAACGCTTGCTAGATAAGGTCGGAGTATCTTTTAAGGTAATCAAGTCAGGTCCCTATAAAGATATTTTGGCTTTTGATCGCGAGACAACGGACGCCGAAGAAAAAATTCTGCAGCAGTTAATTGACGTTAGCTATAGTCAGTTTGTGGGTACTGTCGCTAAAGGCAGGGGATTAGAAGAGGAAGTAGTTCGCTCTTTTGCCGATGGTCGAGTTTTTACAGGCGAACAGGCTTTGGAATTGGGGCTAGTAGATCGCTTGGGTACAGAAGAGGATGCTAGGCGCTGGGCGGCAGAGTTGGCTGGATTAGATCCCGATAAAACTGAATGTTTTAACATCGAAGAGCCAAAACCCTTTATCAACCGTTTTATTCCTGGTAGGAGCCAAACCAAGACAGGAATTGGAGCGGCAATTGATTCGATTCAATTTGACCTAGCAACCAACGGTTTGCCCTTATGGCTGTATCGACCTTAAATCGATTTTCCAACGGTTTGCGGATTGTTAATTATTAGTGGTTAATTGATAATGATGGGGTGTTGAATTATCAAAAACAGAATTGAGGGAGATAAAAAAAGTGGAGTGGAAAGTACGAGGTATTCGCGGTGCGACGACTGTTGAAGAAAACTCTGTTTCAGCAATTTCAGACGCGGTAAACGAGCTGTTAACCGAAATTGAAACCTGCAATCAGTTTGATGCCAGCAATATAGTTTGCGTATTTTTCACCACCACCGCCGACTTAGATGCTGTATTCCCTGCAGCGATCGCCAGAAAGCGTCCCAATTGGGATCGCGTACCCTTGATCGACCTGCAACAAATGCACGTCAAAGGCAGTCTCAAACGCTGTGTGAGGATTCTCATCCAGCTCAACACGACCCTATCTCAATCGGAAATCGCGCATTGCTATTTACGCAAGGCTCGATTGTTAAGACCAGATTTGGATGCTTCTTTTAGCGTTAATGGCTGATTATCGCGATCGTCTATCGATAGCTTAAGTTAATTTCATTCCCACCAGATGTGGGTCAAAATTTGGATCGAAAGAGGTTGCAGAATTATAGACAGCACCTTCAAAGTTAGCTCCATCAAATTTAACTCTGCGTAAATCTGCTCCAGAGAAACAAGCATTTACAAAGTAGCCATCTCTTAAGTCTGCATCAGATAAATTAGCTTGGGTGAAATTGGAACCCTCTAGGTGAGCTTCAGTAAGATTGACATTATTCATCCGAGCAGATTCAAAATTGACAAACTTAAGAATAGCTTTTTCTAAATTGGCACATCTCAAATTTGCTTCTTTGAGAGAAGAATTACTCAAGTTTGCCTGCTTTAGCTCTGCGCCAGTCAAATTAGAATTATTTAAATTTACGCCTTTAAGAGTTACGTGATTGAGCTTAATTTGCGGAAATTCTGAGCGTTGAAAATTAGTTTCTCCTCGAATGTAGTTTTTCAACAATTCATAAGGAGTTGTGGATGGAGCGCAAACAACAGCCTTTTTTTTACTGGGAGACAATAAATTAATTAAAAAGAAATCGACCGTATCTGGCTTGAGTAAACCTTTTTGGATTGCCAAATGGTGAAATCTGACTTTTTTGTCACTATTATTTCGTTCTTCTAAAATGCTGGTGATTTGCTCTTCTGTAAGTAGGGCAGCTGCCTTCAAGTAATAAACTAAAGGATGTTTTTGTGGCTGATTTACTAACTTGTGCCATTGTTCGACAAAAAAATCGGCAGTTTCTTGCTCGATCCAGCCGCGATCTGCCAAAATTTCGCCGATTTTTCGATCTGGATAATGGATTATTTGATCTCTTAAAGCAATTTCGATTTGTTGAGCCGAAATTAAACCAGCTTCACTTAATAGTTGTCCTAGTGGCTTTTTATCACCAGGTTTAGATGGAAAAGGAGCGTGGGATGAAGAATGGTTCATAATTTTTGGAAATTGCCCAACTTCTAAAAGATCTTAGTTTTCGCTCGAACATTAGACTGCTGCTCAATAAATTTTAGTCTCGGTAAATATATATGGGCAACAGTAGAAACACTTTAGTTGACTGACAAAAACTCTAAATAAGAATCTAAATTGACTGATAGACTCGATCGCGCATTTAGATAAACTGAAATATGACTACTTCACGAAAAGGATAAAATTAGATCGGAATGAAAATTTCAGCAACCGCTACAAAATTATTGGACTGGACGGGCAGTTTTCTCGCTGTTGGTATTTTAGAGAATGAGACCGAGCTGTCTGGCGATTTGGCTAAATTAGACGAGCAATTAGCGGGTACAATTTCCGAACTAATTGCGGAAGAAGAGTTTAAAGGAAAACCTGGAACCACTGCCGTCAGTCGTGTTGGAGGCGGTAACTCTGTACGTAAAATTGCCACTATCGGTTTGGGTAAGGCAGAGGATTTGAATTTAAATAGCTGGCGTAATGCGGCAGCGACGATCGCTCGCCTGGCAAGCAAAGAAACAAGCTTGGGTATTGCTTTGCCTGTTGGTTCGGAATCTGCTGAAGATTTAGCACAAACCATGACTGAAGCCATTATCTTGGCACTGCATCAAGATAATCGATTTAAATCCGAACCAGAAGAAAAAGAGTCAAAATTAGAGACAGTCGATTTAATTGGCTTGTCGGGACAGGAAAAAGCGATTGCCAAAGCAGAAACCATTGCTGTTGGGGTGATTTTTGCCAGAGAATTAGTCAATGCACCCGCTAATAAGGTGACTCCCGTAACTATGGCAGAAACTGCTCGACAGCTAGCAGATGAATATGGCTTGGAGTTAAAAATTCTGGAACAAGCAGACTGCGAAAATTTTCAAGAAGGCATGGGGGCATACTTGGGAGTAGGACAGGCTTCTGATATTCCACCTAAGTTTATTCACTTAACCTACATGCCTTCTGGTACTGCCAAGCGCAAGGTAGCGATTGTCGGCAAAAGCGTTACTTTTGATTCTGGCGGCTTAAATCTCAAGCCCAGCGGTAGCGGTATCGAAACTATGAAGATGGACATGGGTGGTGGTGCAGCAACTCTAGGGGCAGCAAAAGCGATCGCCTCCTTAAAACCAGATGTAGAAGTTCACTTTATATGTGCTGCGACTGAAAATATGATCAGCGGCAAAGCTATGCACCCAGGGGATATTCTCAAAGCTTCCAATGGTAAAACTATTGAAGTCAATAATACCGATGCTGAGGGAAGATTAACCCTAGCTGATGCCCTAGTTTATGCCGAAACTTTAGAGGTAGATGCGATCGTGGATTTGGCAACTTTGACTGGTGCCTGTATCGTAGCTTTGGGTAATGATATTGCTGGATTGTGGAGTACTGACGAAGCTTTGGCGACAGAGATGAAAAAAGCCGCAGATGCTACTGGCGAAAAATTCTGGCAGTTACCTGTAGAAGAAAAATACTTTGAGGGATTAAAATCTCAGATTGCTGACATGAAAAATACTGGACCTCGTGCGGGTGGTTCGATTACGGCAGCTTTATTTCTCAAGCAGTTTATTAAAGATACTCCCTGGATGCATCTAGATGTAGCAGGACCTGTCTGGGCTGATTCCCCTAGTGGCGTAAATAATAAAGGAGCAACGGGATTTCCTGTAAGAACTTTGGTGAACTGGGTAATCGGCTGAAAACAAACTGTTTTATAGAATGTCGAGATCTGCAAAGACAAGCAAGCCGCATGTCCTGGCGAGATTAGCCAAAAGATCGAGCAAAATAAATATTTTACTTAATTTGGCTATAGTTTAATTTTTGTGGAGTATCAAAAAAATGTATTTGATTATACAAAATAAGCGGTGTATCGTTGCTATTTTTAGTTATGGCTCTAGAGCTCGTATCTAAAGCCATAGATTCGAAATAAGATACGGACTTTTAAGGTGTGAGGAAAATGTCAAGATCTTTTAGCAAGCTACTTTTTGTAGCTCCCTTTGCTGCGAGTTTAACCTTTGGAATGCAGGTTTCTACTCTCGCTCAATCAGTTTCGGAAGTCGATAGTAACGGTCAGCTACTCGACCAAATCAATACTTACAGTCAAGAAGGAAAGGGTAATTCTCGCAGTCAAGTTACCAATGTAAATCAGTTACGAGATGTATCTCCTACAGACTGGGCTTACGAAGCTTTGCGTAGCTTGGTCGACCGCTATGGATGTATTTCTGGATTTCCCAACCAGACCTATCGAGGGAACCAGCCCCTTTCCCGTTATGAATTTGCTGCGGGCTTGAATTCTTGTCTAAATCAAATCGAACGTTTGATTGCCTCCTCAGGCTCTGTAGGAGAAGAAGATCTCGAGACTCTCAGTGTTTTGGCTCAAGAATTTGAAGCCGAACTAGCAACGGTAGGCGGTCGCCTCGACGAGATAGAAAGTCGTACGGCAATTTTAGAAGATAACCAATTTTCAACTACTACCAAACTTGAGGGTGAAGCTGTATTTGGTATTAGTGCCGAATTAAACAATACTGATTTTAATGAAGTAGTTTTTCAAGATAGAGTCCGTTTGGCTTTTGTCTCCAGTTTCTTTGGAGAAGATGCTTTATATACCCGTCTTGATGCTGGTAATGCGACTGCTGGATTCCAAACTTCCGTTGACGATGGCGATACTGAAGTTGGCGTTCCTTTAGAAACTGGCGCACTAACTTATAATTTTGACAACGGTAACAACATAGAAATTGGCTGGTTAGCTTATTATTTCCCCATTGGAGATAAGATCGACGTTTATTTACCCGCAGCCTTTCCTCTTTGGCAAGATTTCGCTCCTACCCTCAGTCCCTACCTAGACTCTTTTACGGGTGCTACTGGCTCTTTATCCAGCTTTGCCGAATCGAGTCCTATTTATAAAATTGGCTTGGCTTCTGGTGGTGGTGTTGGTTTCAATTTTAATCCTATCGATGCCCTTACCGTCAGCGCGGGATATTTTGGCGGCGATACGTTTAATCCTGTCAGCGATGAAGATGGCGGTTTGTTCAACGAAGAATACTCTATTTTAGGTCAAGTCACATTAAGCTTGCTCGATGATAGGCTACAGCTTGCTGCTACCTATGTTCACGGTCAGTTTGGCGCAGGAAGCAACGAAATTTTTGACCTGGGTGTCGGTACTGCTTCGGCAGCTCAACCTTTTGGAGAAGGTGTAAGAGTTACTTCTCACTCCTATGGTCTTGGTGCAGCATTCCAGCTAGGTGATTTTGTCGCTCTAAATGCTTTTGGTAAGTATACTGATGCCATCGAATCTTTGGGTACTGGAGATGCAGAAATATGGTCTTATGGTGCTGGTTTATCTTTTCCCGACTTGGGTAAAGAAGGTAACTTAGGGGCAGTGTTTGTAGGTGCAGAACCCTACTTAGGATCAAGATCTGGCGATAATCTCAGTGAAGATGTTCCCGTTCATATTGAGGGTTTGTACAAATATCAGTTCAATGACAATATTTCGATCACTCCTGGTCTAATTTATATCATTAATCCCAACGGTGGAGAACAGGAGGAAGAAGATGCAGTTATTGGTGTTCTAAGAACTACTTTTACTTTCTAAAAAAATATCTCTTCTGCTATACGACACACACATTTATAAACAGGTCACAGTGCATGCACTGTGGCTTTTTTAATTTAATCTAAAGTACAATTAAGTCTGATTTCCAAGATTGCTGTTATGAAACAAGACTTCAATATCAGGCAAATCGGAGAATTGTGACTGCTTTGACTAAGTTGGTTTGATTATGCCTTGTCAATCGAATTAGGTTCAATCTTAGGTTTTTAATCTTTACTAACCAATACTAGAGAAGCGAGTCCATTAAATCCATAATTTGTCTGCTTTCTGGGGATATTTCTGCGTTTTGACTTGCTAAGTTGGTTTCTAACAATCCCTTTAGAGCAATTAATTTCATGCTGTTTTCAGCAAGAGTCTCAGCGATCGCCTTATCGGCTTTGACATAACCCACCGCACCCAAATCCATCAAAGCAGAGCGACGTAGTTGTAAATCGCTTCCTTCTAGAGCCTCGATTAAAATTTCACCATATCGATCTTCACCAGTAAGCTGATACATTGCCCTGGCAGCAGCATATTTTACTTTTTCTGTAGGATGTTGGGTAAACGGCTTGATATGCTCGATGGCTTCTGTTGCCTTTAACGTACCCAAGGCTTCGATTACAGCTTCATAAGGTTGAACTAGGTGTGGCTTTCCTAATACCCTTGTGGCAGACTCTACTCCCCCTGCCAATAGCTGAATTAGTTCAGGAATGCACCTATTGTCGTTGAGTGATTCCAAAGCTTGTGCTGCTGCTTCTCTGACATAATAGTCGGGAAACTTCAAACAACGAGTGAGTGGCTCTACTGCAGATTTATCGCCTATTTTGCCTAAAGCTCTTGCTGCATTGCGTCTTAAAGGATAGCCACCATCAGGAGCCCGATCTTCTTCGTCTTCTAGGGCAGTTAATAAAGCTTCTACTGCCTCTGAGTTGTCAATCCGAAATTTGCCCAACCACCAAGCAGCATAGTACCTCGCCCCTAAATCTTCTTTCTGCTTTAAATTGGCGATCGCTTGTTCTTCTGTGAGTTGTTCTGCTTCAGAAGAATTGTTTGAGTTACTCATTTGTTTTTTCCATCGGCAGCTTATAGCCTAAAGCTTTTATAAAAACGACAATACTCAGAAAAGTAAACAAATACTAGCCTTTCGGCGCGGCATCCGCATACCCTTCTGAGTAATGCTTGATTAATCAAGATTGAAATACTTGATTTTTATAAATTGACTACCTCTTATTGGATAGCTCAATACAAGTCGATCCCGATTATAACGCAGATCGAGCAATTTTAGCTGAGTGCGTTGATTGCATAGTCTAAGTAGTTGTTTGCTTCAGTAGCAGGCTGACCACTCAAACCATGATTGGATTTGATGTATTTTAGAGCTTCGATGTACCAGCTAGGAGATAGTTCATAAGCGCGGTTGATTTCGTCGAGACCAGCCACTAGATACTCGTCCATAGGACCTGTTCCACCAGAAACCAAGCAGTAGGTTACCATTCTTAGATAGTAGCCAATGTCACGAGAACACTTCGCTTTACCAGTAGGAGTGGAAGCATACTGAGGACCAGAAGTGCTGGTGGTGTAAGGGAATTTTGCGTATACAGCATTTGCTGCACCGTCAATCAAACCTTGGGAGTTACTAGTTAGAGCTTTTGCTGCTTCTAAAGCTGCACTAGCACGCTGAAAACGACCGAAAGCTGTTTGAATCTCGGTGTTTGTCAAAAAACGACCCTGGGAATCAGCAGAGGATACCGCTTCAGTTAGAGGAGTTTTCATAATTGTGATGTTTCTCTTGTTTTACTAATTTTTCTATGCAACCAATTGCTTGGTTGACTGTTTCCAAAGAGCAGTTACTCTGTCTGGACTATGCTACGGAAGCAGCCGCGCGATCAAAGTAGCCTGCAATCTCAGAAGAAATTGCACTGCAGTCACCAGGAGTGATTCCGTTAGTATCGTTAACGATTGCCAATGCAGCTTCTTTCATTTTTTGAACACCAACAGCTACAGAAGCACCAGGAGTACCAAGAGCTAGATAAGTTTCACGCAAGCCGTTCAAACAACGGTCTTCAAGAACACTTGCATCACCAGTGAAAATTGCGTAAGTGATGTAGCGCAAAATGATTTCCATGTCGCGCAAACAAGCAGCGTTGCGACGACTAGTGTATGCATTACCACCAGGAGCGATTAGTTGAGGTTGCTCGGCGAATAAAGCGCGAGCAGCATTAGTAACAATAGCGGAAGCGTTACCAGTGATGCGGTTAACAGAATCCATACGTTTGTTGCTAGCAGCAACCATTGCACTTAGAGCGTCTAGTTGACCAGTGGATAAGAATTCACCACGAGCATCAGCTTGAGACACTACTCTAGTAAATGCGTCGAACATTATAAATAATCTCCTACTCGATTTAAATTTGGTTTAGTTGAACTTCAAAAAGGAATCTTAACTTAATTTGAACTGTCTTGAATCATCGGCACAAGCTTCAGGTTCATTACAGTTGGGCTACCCTACGTCTTTCGCCGACGCAAAGAGATGCGCGAGTTAGTTAATCGCCGAAGGTGCTAAGTTACTATTCTCTACGAGCTTAGTAAAAATTTTTTAAGCCGCCCAATAAAACTTTACACTCTTAATAAAAAACCTCGGAATCATGTCTTTCGTGCGATTGCCTGTTGGCTTGCGTAGAGCGACAATTTATCCCTTAGGTAACTTTTATACAACGGCATCGAACCTTTATTTGTTACATCTTGTTAATTTTCCCTCGCTCTATCAATTCTGCTTGACAGATAATTTTGCTAGTCAAACTAGACTGAAAATCGAGGCATGAGGAAAAATTTTTCTCATAACTAATTATCTTATTTTTCCGTAACCAAAAGCAATTTCCTGTTACTTTTATCAACAATTAGTCATCTCGAGTCGCTGTACTCTAGCTGACGCTGGATAACTGGCGATCGAGATCGAATAAAAAGCCATGAATATATTCTTCCGTCCATGCTTCCCCATAGAGGCGAGTCAACATTCCTCTGGCGGGATCTTTTTCGGCTCTGTAATCAGCATAGCTTTTTTGCGCCTTCAAGATATTTGCCAACTGCTGGGAGTCGCTTACTTTTTCTGCCTGACGGACAAAATCAATGTAGGCATCGAGATAATCACTAAAAGCGGCAAAGACTTTCGTTTTTACTACTTCAGTCTCAGTAGGACGAGTCCACAAAAAAGCTGGTGAAAAATACTGCTGTGCTTCCTTAGGAAAGTTTCCACCCCAGGGTAAATCCTGTTGATATTCGTGGAATATTGCCATGATCGGCTCGCTGTATTTATTCTGGTAAGCTTTGTCTTGGCTAAATAGAGGCTGCATATCGATCGCAATCAAATGTCCTCCTGGCAAGGTTACTAAATCAGCACCAAAAAAAGGCAAATCGTAATTAAGATCGGGAAAAATTACAAAATTTAGCACCTGTAGAGAGTTTCCTCCTTCTACATGAGCCGCTCTAATCTGTCTTAGCTTGGAAGATTTAAAACCATAGCTGGTAGTCAAAACAGGTTCAGCTCGTTTGCCCTTACCCATCACTCCTGCTTTACTTTCAAAGCCTTCTGGGATTGGATAGGGTTCGAGGTCTAACTTTGCTTGTAAAGTTGAGATCGCGTGTTCTAAAAAGGGTTTGTATAAAGTCATTTCATTTATCATTAAACAATTGAACATTAAACATTCAAGGTTCAATGTTTAGTCGAAGATACCGCCAAAGGAGAAGCATCTTCAAAGAGGAATTCGTATAAAAATCTCTCTGACCATTCCGCACCAAAATAGCTGCTGAATAAGCCATGAGCTGGATCTCGTTCTGCGCTGTATCGATCATATTCTTTCTGAGCTTCAACAATACGCTGAATATCCTCTGGAGCGGTCAAAACATCCGCTTCATCCAGCATTTTCCAGTACAAATCTAGATACTCTTGAAAAGCGGGAAACAAGCGGTTGACCACTGTTTCTGAGTCTAGCTTGGCAAACAGCAAATATTTGGAGAAATATTGATTGGCATCATAAAATTTCATTTCCAAGTCTTGAGCCAACTCGTTATATTTATCCCGAATTTCTTTCATCGGTTCGATATATTTATCTAAGTAGGCGCGATCGCGAAATAAAGGTTGAAAGTCCATCACGATCAAAATTTTCTTTTTGCCAAAAGAGAGAAAGTCCACTCCTAGTAAAGGAATATCGTAATGGTGTGCGGGATAAATGACGCTGTTAAATACTTGAGCAGTTTCTCCTGCGTCAATATAGGTATAACGGATTTTTCTCAACTGATCGGATTGATAGCACCAGCTTTGGATAGTAGTGGGGTTTCTGCCTCTAGTACTAAGATTAGATTCTAATCCAGGAGGAATAGAGCGGCTGCGAAGGTCGAAGCGTTTAAAAAGTTCTTTTTCTAAATATTCTTTAAAGGGCGCGAACATATAATTATTGCAATATACAGTATGCTTCGCTAACAGAATAAGTAAGAAGCCAAGCAATAGTCTCTTTTTCTGAGAACAATGCAACAAAGCTTTACGAATTCAAGAGCTTAAGAAACTTTGAAAGCACTCAAAGTCAGGTATTTAACATGATTACTTTAATTTTTTTAAGATGAATTTAACTGAGAAAATATTGGGAGCCAGAGAAGATAATGCCTTGTCAAATTTGCGTAATGCAGATCGCTTTTGGTCGGCTCTAAAAGAAGGCAATATCTCACCCAAACGAGTAGTAACCACTAGTACCAATTGTGTTGGGGAATTAGATACAGACATCGCCATCTGTGGGGGGACGTTGGGCATCATGCTTGGTGCGGCACTACAAAAGTTAGGCTGGCGAGTTAGCTTGCTCGAACGTGGAGTACTTAAAGGAAGAGAACAAGAATGGAATATTTCTCGTAATGAATTAAAGACTTTTAGAGAATTAGACTTATTGACCTCAGAAGAATTGGAACGAGCGATTGCCACTGAATACAATCCTGCCAGAGTCGGCTTTGGTGAGGAAAAAGATATTTGGGTACAAGATGTGCTCAATATTGGCGTCGATCCGATCTATCTCTTAGAAACCCTAAAACAAAAGTTTTTGCAAGCAGGGGGAACTTTATTGGAGAACACTGCTTTTGAGGCGGCTGTAGTTCATCCCGATGGAGTTGCGATCGCCGCAGGCGAAAAAACAGTTAAAGCTCGCTTGCTGATCGATGCCATGGGTCATTTTTCACCCATCGTCAAACAAGTCCGACAAGGGAAAAAACCCGAGGCAATCTGTGTCGTAGTGGGTAGCTGCGCCAAAGGATATTCTCAAAATGATACAGGGGATTTGATTTATTCGTTTACGCCCATTGTCAATCACTGTCAGTATTTTTGGGAGGCTTTTCCAGCTAGAGATGGACGAACTACCTACATGTTTAGCTATCTCGATGCCAATTCTGCCAGACCGAGCTTAGAATACTTTATGTCAGAATATTTGAGGCTGTTACCCGAATATCAAAAAGTCGAACTAGAACAGCTAGAGTTTCAAAGATTTCTCTTTGGCTTTTTTCCTGCCTATAAAGATAGCCCACTCAAGCTACCCTTCGATCGCATTCTACCCATCGGAGACAGTGCTGGGGGACAATCTCCCGTCAGCTTTGGTGGTTTTGGAGCGATGGTACGACATTTGCAACGTTTGACCAACGGTATAGATGAAGCCTTAAAAGCCGATACCCTGAATCAAAAAGAGCTAGCACTATTGCAACCATATCAACCTAATATTTCAGTTACGTGGCTGTTTCAACAAACCATGAGCGTAGAAGTAGGCAAGGAAGTCGATCCGCAACAGATCAATAACTTGATGGGTGGTGTATTTAAGGTGATGGAACGTTTGGGCGATCGCGTCTTGAAACCCTTTTTGCAAGATGTAATTCAGTTTGTTCCTTTGGCAAAAACATTACCCTTAGTCAATCCCAAGCTAGTTTTCCCCCTGTTGCCCCAAATTGGCATTGCTTCTCTGGTTCGCTGGATCGTTCACTATTTTAATTTGGCACTGTATGGTGTTTTATATAGTCTGGGAACATTGATTCAACCCTGGACTAAAAGTCTATCTCCAGTCCCACAATACTATTATCAACGTTGGCTAGATGCTTGGAAATATGGATCGGGTGGAGACTACCATAGTTAGTAATTTTTCTATGATGATGGATACTTTTGAGTAATAGGTAATAAGTAATAAGTAATAAGTAATAAGTAAATGAGTGATATTCCTGAAGTCGGACAGCCCGCACCTTTGTTTACCGCCCCAGATCGGGACGAAAATAATGTTAGTCTGCAAGATAAGCAAGGCAGTTGGGTGGTGCTTTATTTCTATCCCAAAGACAATACTCCTGGCTGTACCACCGAGGCAAAAGACTTTACGGCGTATGCCGAAGAGTTTGCTCAGCTAGGTGCTGAAGTTATTGGCATCAGCCCAGATTCGGTTAAATCTCACGGCAAATTTATTGATAAACACGAGCTTTCAGTGCAATTGTTAGCCGATCCAGAACATGAAATTATCGAATCCTATGGTGTCTGGCGGTTAAAGAAATTCATGGGAAAAGAATACATGGGAGTAGTGAGATCGACTTTTTTGATTTCTCCTGAAGGCAAAATTGCTCAAGTATGGGATAAAGTTCGGGTGAAGGCTCATGTCGAAAAGGTCTTAGAGGAATTAAAAGATCGGGTTAGTTAAAACTATTCCATACTCTGTCGTTTAATTCGTTTAAAGAAGAGAGAATAGTATCTGCGATCGCAAATTTGGGATTGTGCAGCTGTGCTGCTTCTGGTATTGCTATACAGTTCATCTGTGCTGCTTTGGCGGCTAACACGCCGTTGAGAGAATCTTCTAATGCCAAACATTTTTGAGGCTCGACCTTTAGGGTATTTGCTGTTGTCAGATAAACTCCAGGATGGGGTTTGCCCCATATTTCTGACTCGGCGGAATATATCTCGGTAAATAAGTGGGTTATGTCTAGCTTGTCTAGTGCGGCTCTAATTATCTCCAGGGAAGAAGAAGAAGCCAAGGCAATTTTGACCTGTTTTTGTCGCACAAAAGATATGGCAGTTTCGACACCTGGCAAGGGTTTGCCTTTGATGGAAATAAGTTCGATAACCTTGGCAACAATTGCCTCTTCAACCGCTTTTTGACTGAGGTTTGTCCAAGGATATTTTTGATACCAATAGTTAACCACTTCATCTATTCTCAACCCTTTGGTTTGCAAACAGAGTTCGGGAGTTAAGACAATGCCTACTTCTCGAAACAACAACATTTCTGCTTCTTGCCACAAAGGTTCGGAATCTATCAGCAAACCATCTAAATCGAAAATCACTGCTTCGATAGCTTTCATTAATTTTTAAAGATGACGTTCTCAGGATCTTTATTTAACATTGAATAGAAAAACATAATCAATATAAAACATAATTGAAGTTTATTTGAGTTAGGCAATTTTAGATGATAGATGGGACAAATTATGCCGATCTATGCTGCCAAACTTCACCCTTTAATACTACGGAGTAAAATCTCAATGTTGAACTATAGTATGGTGATTCAGTGGTCAAAAAACGATCGTTGCTTTGTGGTCACTCTACCCGAATGGGGAGAGCTTTGTCAGACTTATGGAGATACCTACGAAGAAGCTTTAAAAAATGCCAAAGAAGTTTTACAGCTAATGGTAGATTCATCTAAAGAAGAAGGTTCGTCTTTGCCTGAAGTAGATACTTTTAAAGGTCAACTACAACAAGTATAGCGATCGGTTTTGCCAGTTGAGCGAGGACGAATTAAATAAAGTTAAGCTATTTTATACTTGCTCAATTGAAGCAATCATCTTTAAAATATCCCGCCAATAGAGTGATAAATAGGTGGCGGGTTGTAGCTGATAACTGATAATATAAGCGATGCCTCCTGTGGGATTGAGAGAAGAATTATTATGGCGTTGGTAGTTCAGAAATATGGCGGGACATCTGTCGGTTCGGTAGAACGAATTCAGGCTGTTGCCAATAGAATCAGAAAGACCGTACTACAAGGAAACAGCTTGGTAGTGGTGGTTTCGGCAATGGGCAAGACAACCGATACGTTGGTCAAGCTAGCAAATGAAATATCTAGTAGCCCCTGTCGTCGCGAGATGGACATGCTTTTGTCTACAGGAGAGCAGGTAACTATTGCCCTATTAAGTATGGCTCTGCAAGAGTTAGGTCAGCCAGCCATTTCCTTGACGGGGGCACAGGTGGGAATTGTCACAGAAGCAGAACATAGTAGAGCGAGAATTTTACAGGTATGCACCGATCGCCTAGAAAGACATCTAGATCGCGGTGAGGTAGTCGTGGTAGCTGGATTTCAGGGAGTCAGCAGTACTGAAGATTTAGAGATTACAACTTTGGGTAGAGGCGGTTCGGACACTTCTGCTGTGGCTCTGGCAGCTTCTTTAAAAGCCGATCGCTGTGAAATTTATACAGACGTTCCTGGTATCTTAACTACAGACCCTCGCATTGTACCTTCGGCTCAGTTAATGTCGGAAATTACTGCCGATGAAATGCTAGAGCTAGCTAGTTTGGGTGCGAAGGTGCTGCATCCCCGCGCGGTAGAAATCGCTCGCAATTATGGCATGCCCTTAGTTGTATTATCGAGCTGGAGCGATCGCCCTGGAACCAAAGTAGTATCTCGTTTGCCCAAACCCCGTTCTTTACAGGGCATGGAAATCGCTAAGGCGGTAGATGGAGTTGAAATAGATCGAGATCAGGCAAAAGTGGCTTTGCTACGTGTTCCCGACTATCCAGGAGTAGCAGCTAAACTATTTGGCGAGATATCTCAACAGAGTATTGACGTAGATTTAATTATCCAATCAATTCACGAAGGAAATAGCAACGATATTGCCTTTACCGTAGTTAGTAAAGTCTTAAAACAGGCTGAAGCTGTGGCTGCGGCGATCGCCCCTTCTCTACGTAATAATCCCGAATCTTTAGAGGAGGCAGAAGTAATTGTTGATCGCAAGATCGCTAAGGTTGCTATTTCTGGGGCAGGAATGATCGGTCGCCCTGGCATTGCTGCCAAGATGTTTAGGGTATTGGCTGAGGCTCAAATCAATATTCAAATGATTTCGACTTCTGAAGTCAAAGTAAGCTGCGTTATCGACGAATCCGAATGCGATCGCGCTTTGCATCTGCTATCTCAGGCTTTTGATGTGGATCTTAGCTCTCAAAAAGAAATAACTGCCAATAAATATGAAGGAGAACATCCTCCAGTTAGGGGAGTTGCTTTAGATAACGATCAGGCGAGAATCGCTATTCGTCACGTGCCAGATGCTCCAGGCATGGCAGCCCAGATATTCTCTTTGTTGGCACAGAAAAATATTAGCGTTGACGCGATTATTCAATCCCAACGCTGTCATATCATTGACGGAATGCCCACTCGCGATATTGCTTTTACCGTAGAAGAAGAGGATGCCGATTTGGCTTGTGAGGTAATCGGCGAACTAAATCAAAAAATCGGCTGCGGTAAGGCATCGAGAGATAAAAATATCGCTAAGCTAAGCGTGGTCGGAGCGGGAATGATCGGACATCCTGGAGTAGCGGCAAAGTTTTTCGCCGCTTTAGCTCAGGAAAAAATTAACATTCAAATGATTACCACCTCAGAAATAAAGATTAGCTGTGTCATTGATCGCGCTGAGGGAGTCAGAGCACTGCAAGCCGTTCACTCCGCTTTCGATTTGGGTGGCAAGGAATCGGTGACTATTCCGACTTGAAGCCCTAAAGATAAAGTAAATCAAGGCGAACAAACTAAATAGCTGTTAAGTGGTAGTGCAAATTTAATGGGATAGTTTTAGATCGGGATTGGGAATTGGGGATTGGGGAATGTGCATCGGTGACAAGTTAAGGGACTACGTTGTTTGTCAAATTGTTCGTAGCTCTAAGCTCTAAGCTTTAAGCTATAAGCTTTAGAAATATTTCAAGGTCAATCTCTTTTTAAATAAGCGATCGCGTCCAGAGTTGAACTTAAT
>JBCDCO010000050.1:0-24376 GCA_039181635.1 Cyanobacteria bacterium P01_G01_bin.19
AACGGTTTTGTTCTTCTCCAAGGCAAAAAAAGAAGCCTAAACCCAAACCGACTTATGACCCCAGACATCCTCATCGCTCTACGGCTCGCCTTCTTCACCAGCAAAAGCAGTACAAACGCTCACCTTAACAGGGGTAGCTTTAAGCTCTAAGCTTTTTAAGCAATCCTCCTAACATTCTATTGATTTCTATGATTTTTGATTCAAATAATTGATATTTATTGGGTTGGATATAGCCTAAGTCTCTGGCTGTCAAAAGCTGACATCTTAGTTCAAAAGAGCTACCCATAGAAATATCGACAAATCTGGCAAACTCTTTATCACCATCTCTTCCGCATCCTTCAGCTAGATTACTTTCAATAGATACTGAAGCTCGGCGTATCTGACTAATTAATCCAAATTTTTCTTCAGGTGGCATTTCAGACGTAAGTTTGTAAACATTAATCGTCAAATTATGAGCTTTCTGCCACACTGCTAACTTCGTAAAATCTTGCATAGTCTTAAAATCATAGCTTATAGCTTACAGCCTAGAGCTTACAGCTGGAGCGAAGCTCCTTTATTCACCTAACAGTAGTTCTGCTGCTTTGATTAGTTCACTAGCATCTAATAAAGCGGTAGCTGCAAATTGATTTGCTCTAATAGCCAAAGCCAACTCCAGTTCATTATCATCGGATTTCCAGTCGATAATCCTAGCCTGGATTCCTAATTGTTCCAGGATTTCGAGCGTTATTGGTCTAGCAATTAAGATTTCATATTCGCGTTCGATTTCTTCACCATTGACAAATACTTTCTGGTCGCTAAATTCAAAACTTTTGCCGTCTATAACTTCGATGCCTAGTTCTAAATCTACATCCAATTCTTCGTTAATTTTGCCGATCTCCCCTTGGGGATCGGGAATTTTCATTCTCACTGCCACACGGTTTGTATCAATGAGGTCGAGTCGAAAACTAGAAACGGTAAAATCTTTATCATCTTCATCAACTCGGTTTAGAATGTCTTCCAGTATTTGGGATAGCCCCAGACTAAGAGTTTCAGATTGCAAAATACTATCTAACTGCTCTTGGGTTAAAACTATCCTACTTGCCATGTTTACTGGCTGTTCGACTAACTCTCTAAGCCTTAAAGTAGGAACACCATCAATCTCGCTTACGAGGTCTTCATTCAGCCATTCTCTTAATTTGACATTGATTCCGTCGATATCTAATTCTAAAGCTTTAAAAGCGATCGCATCACTGATTTCTAAATCGCGAGTAGCAACCCGAACACGCTGTACTTTTCCGCTCAAAGCATTGTAATTGGGAGCATTATCGATCCTGACGGCAAGAGTATCTACAGACTTTACCTGAGATTCAATCGTGTTTTTAAGTATTTGATCTCCTACTGCATTAACCGAAGCAGCGATCGCCAAGATTCCCGATAAGATATACACCAATATTTCCATCTCACTATTCCCTTAATCTAAAGTCTTCAATAGAACAACCACTCTAAATTGACTCCCACCCGACTATCACCATCCTCAATCGAATTTTGTCTTTCAATATCCCCAGATAGACGCAAATGAGATGTAAGAGCATAACCGACGGAAAAAGAAGTAATACCTACCTCTTCGCTACCCCCTGGACTAATAAAGCTTTGGGATACAGAAATATCGCCTCCACCAGTGCGAGAAAAAGACAGCATCATTCTCAATCCAACATGAACCCCGTCGGTATTAAAATCATTACTTTGGACGTAGCGATAGCCAACCATAGGTGCAAAGTTAACATAGCTACCAAGGGGCAAGACAAAATAATGTAAGTCCACACCAGCAGCATTGCGATCGCCATTAAATGCCGTTTGATAGTCCGCACTAAGAGTAAAGCCAGTACGCTTAATAAAAATATCCTCGATGCCAACATTCAAACCACTAGCATCATCGGTAGAGGGAAAGGTTGTAAAACCTAGCTTAAACCGAGTTACAAAAGCAGGATCGTGACGTATTTCTTCTAATACATTGGGTACTTCTTCCAGCCATTCTCGCAATACGGGACTTTCTTGAATTACTTCCGGCGGGAGATCGATTTGATTCTCTTCTGTTTCCGTTGCTTCTTGAGCGATAACAGGAGCGACCAAGTAACCAGAATACAAACAACTACCCCACAGAGCCAAAATAAATAATTTCATAAAGGCTGATGCCATTTTAAAAAGAAAAATAAATACTGCATTTAGTCACAATCCAGGCATAATCATACTGTAATTGGGTTATGAATTTTGCTTTGAAACCTAAAAATAAAAACAAAACCAAGAAAAAATATACTCAACTTCTAACAATACTGATCGCCAACTTCATTCTTGCTCCATTTTTAAGGGGTAATCTTGGCGAGTTGGTTCTTTCTGGAATATTCCTCTACACCATAATTCTGATCGTTAAAACCTTCTCAATCAGACCAATTCTGTTTAGGTTTTTCAGCAGCATTGCGATCTTAGCCTTTGTTCTGGAAATAATCGGTCGTCTAGAATTATATAAATCTTTTGGAGTCTATCTGTTTCTGATTCAAGGAGTTTTTGCCCTCTACTTAGCCGTAGCAATTTATCTTATCTTGCGAGACATTCTATTTGCCAACGAGGTGACAGTAGATATTATTCGTGGTGGTATCTCCGTCTATTTGCTGATTGGCTTTGTTTGGGCATTACTCTATGGCATTGGTGTCAGTCTAGATCCCCAAGCCTTTTCCCAACCACTCATCGAAGCCGAATCCTACGGCAAAAGCATCTACTTCAGTTTTACTACCCTAACCACTCTTGGTTACGGCGATATTATTCCCGTTAGTCCCTGGGCAAAAATGCTCACTAATTTAGAAGCAATAGTAGGGCAACTGTATCCAGCGATTTTAATCTCAATTTTGGTCAGCGATTATCTTTCTCAGAGGAGTAAATAAACGAAAGACGTTAAAAGAGAATGCAATTATAATGTTGCTGCATTAATACAGCCTTATATTGGTTCGATGGAAAATATTTCTCTTAAAATTGAAAATTATAAATGTTTTAAATCCAAACAAGGTTTTGAGGAAATTAAACGAGTCAATGTTCTTATTGGTAAAAATAATTCAGGTAAATCTTCTCTATTAGATTTAATTTCTCAAGCAAGTCAAGAAAACTTTTCATTTGATAAAAGTACTTTTGGAAACAATTCACAATCTAAAATTTATTACCAAAAAAAAATATCACAAGAATTAATACAGCCCTGTTTCACCGAACGTTCCACATACATATTGAATGATTATCGTATGCTCGAAGAGTCAGTCATCGAGTGGCAAACAATTGATAACAAGAGTTTTAAAACCATTTATTGCAGTGATACGGGGTTCTTTAATATTTTGAAAAAATTTAGGAAAGACAAAGCTACATCTACCCGTGATTATGAAGTGATATTTCTCAAAAAGAATATGCCAACCAGTATTCATAAAAAAACTTTTAAGCATTTTTCTTCAGAAAGAGATATTATCCCTGAACCTAGTAGTAGACAAAAAAGAGATGTTTCAAATAATGGTCAAGGAGCAACTAATCTTATTCAAAGATTTATTAATAGCTCAGAGCTTCCGAGTGATTTAGTCAAAAAAGATTTATTAAAAGTATTAAATGATATCCTTACTCCTGATGCAAATTTTATTGATATCTTATCTCAAGAACATGAAAATGGAGCTTGGGAAATTTATTTAGAAGAAGAGAACAAAGGCAAAATTCCGTTATCTAAATCAGGAAGTGGGTTGAAAACTATAATTTTGACTTTAGTATTTACATTGCTAATTCCGAAATTAGAAAATAAAGTTCTAGCTCATTATATTTATGCTTTTGAAGAACTTGAAAATAATATGCACCCATCTTTATTAAGACGTTTGATTAAATATCTTGACGATCTCAGTCTTAAGCATAAGTTTTCAATTTTTATTACAACTCATTCCAGTGTTCTCATAGACTATTTTAGTAAAAAGGATGATGCTCAGATAGTTCATGTTACTCACAAAAATGGAGAATCATTCTGTCACACAGTCAATCGACATATAGAAAACTTTCATATACTTGACGATCTTGGAATTAAAGCCAGCGATTTATTGCAAGCGAATGGTGTAATTTGGGTTGAAGGAGCATCGGATGTAGTCTACATCAAAAAATGGCTAGAAATGTATGTTGAAGAAAATAATATTAGCGAAAAGCCAATACAGGGTAGACATTACGAATTTCAAATGTATGGTGGAACTCTTTTAGATAGCCTTTGTTTGATTAAAAATAATTCTGATGAGGAAGAAGAATATAAAAAGCTAGTATCTATGTTTAGCTTTAGTCGTAATGCTTTTATTGTTATTGACAGTGATAGTGTTAAGAATGCAGATAATCAAATAGTCGATCAATCAAATTTTTCAGCAGCTAAAAAGTATATAAAGAAGCAAATAGAAAGTTTGTCAAAAGAGAATTATAACTTGGGTCTATGGTATAAAAGAGGATTTCTTGCTATAAGAACTATTGAGGATTACTTAGATCAAAAATCTATTGATTTTGCGCAAAAAAGCTGGTCTAAAAAAATTAAAGCTCAAAAAATCACAGAAAGTTGGGATGAAAGTAAAAAACTAGAAGACTTTCCTCACAATCTCAAAAGCGAAATCAAAACTTTGTATGAGTATATTGAAATTTGGAATAGTTAGCTCTGTAAGATTTTGAAAAAATGCGATCGCCTGACACAAAAACAAAATCTTTCAAACTACGCTGAATAAGCTACTTTTGGAACAGGTAAAGCTTCTCCCGTACTTTCATAGGCTGCAATCAAAGATTCCAAAGCTTCTTTTCCATTGGCAAAAGCTTCATCGTAAGTATCGCCGTGAGTGCGCCAATAACTCCCAGGAAAATCGGGAAATGCTACCAAAAAGCAATTATCTTCATCACTCCATTGAATAATCATTTGATATTTTGCTTTATCCATTTTCCTTTCTTCTGTTTATTTCTTGAATCGCCTGTCTAATTTCTTTCTCTTGGTATGGTTTGGCATCACTACCATCCTTACCAGATATTGTAACCTTTCCAGAATATAGAGGATGTGTCCAGTTAGTATGACTGCCTTTCCCTGGAACTTTTTGAAAGCCCGCTTTTTTGAGTATTTGCTTTAACTCTCTAATTTTCTTTGGCATACACTATATTTGAACTACCTTCTTGATAGCATATTTACATTTTTTAAGTGAAAGCGATCGCTTTATTATTGTATGGTTTTCAACCAATCCAAACCCACTAAACGACTATCTACAGTTGCCAAAACTAGATTGTAATGAATTGCACTAGCAGGGATAAATCTAATAGTCATTAATTCAATATTAGAACGATCTAAAATTCAATATTAGAACGATCTAAGATTTTGGAGGTTGTGAGAAAATCATCAACAGACAACTAACTCTAAATCCTGGCGTATTGATGAAAAGATACTTGCGAGCCTCGAACTTATGCTTTTTGGCAACATTGCTGATTGTAATTACCATACCGCGATCGCTCGTCAATGCAGTCGCTACGGAATCTTATTTAACGAAGCAAGTATCGATTCAAGCTCAGACTAGTTCTTCATCTGAAACCACAACTCCACAACCCAAAGAGCAGAATTATCCCGTCATGCTAGATGAGGAAACATTGTTTACTTTTAGTTCGGTAATTGAGGGGATACCCGCTAAAAATAGAGCCGACGAAACATCAAAAACCATTGAGAAAGTAGCTAAAAATTTCGTGATCGAACTTGATTCCATACAAATTTTGAAATTAGTGGAATTTTTAAATAGATTAAAACTACTACTCTGCTGTAACTATAAGTTATTGGAGATGTCTATTGCCGAAATGAAGCTATTCTCAGCAGTGTTTTATCAATCCTTATTTTGCAATGATTTTACGAAACAATCGAAATCTTATGATGAGGAAGTGCCACAGCAATGCCCGCTTCATCTAAAGCTTGTTTAACTCTTAGACGAAATTCCCGACCTACATTCCATTGTTGGCTAGGTTGAGTTTTAATTAATAGACGGATGAGAATACCCTCATTAGATATCTCATCAACTCCTAAGATTTCGGCAGGTTCAAGAAATTTGTCTTCCCATAAAGGTTCGCTTTGCATTATGGCTGCTACTTGAGTCATAACTTCTATCGCCTGATTGATATCCTCATGCCAAGCAATTCTGATAGTAAAGTTCACCCTAGACCAATTTTTGGTGTTGTTAATTACCGATTCAATCTTTCGATTGGGAATAGAAATTAACTGTCCGTCGAGATTACGTAGGGAAGTGATAAACAGAGTAATATCTTCTACAGCTCCTGCCATTCCCCCACCAAAGTCAACTACATCTCCCAAAGCATAGCGGTCAGTACACAAAATTACGATCCCATTCAGAGCATCTTCTAATAGACTACGGGATAGAAAAGCAACCGCAACGGCAGCAAAACCTGCACTAGCCAAGACAGAGGGGTTAAACCCAAGTAGCCAGACACTCAAGTATAGTCCTAAGATAGTAGTGAAAAAAGTTTTGTTTCGTTTGATAACTGTGGAATACGTATTAGCTCTAAGGGTATAACGATTTAAATTTGCATTAGTTAATTGTGCTTCTGTTGCCCAACGATCGATCCAATGATCTACAGCGAAAGACCCAAGCTTATCCACCAAGGTTATCCCTATCCAAAGTAAGATTAGAATTGCCGTTTCTCGGAGAAAATAAATTGAGAGAAAGCGGGTTTGACGAAATACAAAGACAATGGCACTTAAACAAACCCCCAGGAGTAATATTTGCAAGATTAACATCAGCTTGAGAAATAGTTGACAGAAATTTCTTTTCTGTTTAATCAAAGTTTGATGCTGTAAAAAACCCTTGGACGAAGGAATGTCGAAATTAGTAGCTGACAAATCCTTTTTCCGAACCCTTTTCTGAAACAAATTCAAGAACTTGGTGGGAATTGGAGGGGGCGATACTGTTGTTTTGGATGGTTCTACAGAACTATCATCTGGTTTGGATATCTCCTTTTCTTTTGGCTCCGAGCTATCCAAAACATCACTGACATTTTTTTCTTTATCTTTGTTTTGAGAGGAGGTCGCTTCAGGATCGATAACCAGAGCATCAGTAAATTTTTCCAGTCTTCGTCGCAATTGATGATTCCACCTGCGGAATTTACTGCGAATTAAATGAATCAACCAGATCAATCCCAGTGTTATCCCCATAATTGTAGTTGAGATCGTCCATCGCCAATTAGGACGTTGCAAATTCAATTCGTGTCCCCAAAGAGCATTAGAAAGAGATAGACTGATTTTGGTCTGCCAAACTTCGGCTAATTCTGCCTCTGTCGTCCCATTGGCTTGAGCATCAACAGTCGTAACCGTAACAATTGTTTGCGCGGCTAATCCTAATTCGGATTGGGCTGGCACATAGACAACAGTCTGTTGGTTTTTAGTGCCTACTGCTATTTTAGGTGTCCAAGGGTGTAAAGACTTGACTGTTGTGGGCAGCCAGAATCGCCATTCTGGAATGTAAGAAGCTTCGGAAGTGGTTTTCCAACTAATAATATTTCTAAAAATTTGTTGAAAAACTCGTTGCACCAATTCTGCTCGCTGTTCGACTTCTTCGGCAACTTCAACCTCTGATTGATTAGACTTTTTAAATTCTGTTACCGTTAATTCAGGAGTAGGTAAGGCATTTTTAATCTTTAAGTCAAAGTCATAAAAGTCATAAATGTAAATGTCACTACACCAAAATTTGCCACAAGGATAGGCTTTATTCAGAGCCCAAGGAGGAGATTGATTTGATTGACTATTAGTTGAATTGTTCGTCCAAGGAATTTGTCCGAAACTTGGTGGGGTTAATGTTAGTGTCAAAGTTAAGCTGAAAATAGCAATAACCATATACTTGTATAATGCTTTTAAAAATTTTGGCATTTTTGGTGATTTAACATTTTTTTAATGATTTTAAAACGCTTGTATCTTATCTTGTTTATGGGTGTTTGCTTACTGCTAATAGCTGTAAACTCATCATTCAAGGTTATCGCTAGTGACCCTCAAGTCCAGAACGAAGAAATGACCTGGACTGCTGAAAACTCAGACCCTAATGCGCTGCAGTGGATGATCGGTTCGCCGCCACCACCCGATAAAATAATTCGCTTCGACGATAACAGTTTTGCCCAGTTTCCTCAGTGGCGTTGGACTGTATGCAACTTTCAGCAGTTAATGCCCACAAAGCCTGTTAGTCGTAAATTATCATCGGTTGCACGGTTGGAAAACAAGGAGGTATCAGGTATTGATGATATAACCTTTTCTCCTTTAGGTGCTAAGGATTCCATGACCTGGAAGCAATCTTTAGCAGCCAATTTCACCGATGGCATTTTGGTCATGCATCACGGTAAGGTCGTTTACGAAACCTATGCTGGCTGTCTAGACCCAACCGAGCGTCATGGGGCAATGTCTATGACCAAATCATTTATCGGCTTGTTAGGGGAGATATTAATAGCTGAAGGTCAACTCGATGAAAACAAGCTTGTTCGAGATTATATTCCCGAATTGACAGCCAGTGCCTTCGGTGATGCTACGGTGCGTCAGGTTTTGGATATGACCACAAGTTTGGATTATAGCGAGGACTATTCCGATCCCAATGCAGGAGTCTGGCAACACGCAGCAGCAGGTAATCCTCTACCAAAGCCTGCAGAATACACTGGTCCTAGAACCTATTTTGAATTCTTGCAAACGGTGCAAAAACAAGGGGAGCACGGTGGCAGCTTTGCTTACAAAACCATTAACACTGATGTTTTAGGTTGGTTGATTAGTAGGGTTACGGGTAAGCCTGTAACGGAGGTACTCTCGGAAAAAATCTGGAGCAAAATAGGAGCAGATCTGGATGCTCATATGTCAGTGGATTCTATCAGTACGCCCTTTGCTGGAGGCGGTTTGAGTACTGGTCTGCGGGATATAGCTCGTTTTGGTTAAATGATTCTTAATGAAGGGATTGTAGGTGAAGAGAGGGTTGTCCCTGTATCAGCAATTAAGAGTATTCGAGATGGTGGCGATCGCAATGCTTTTAAAGACGCAGGTTATTCTTTACTTGAGAATTGGAGCTATCGCAGTATGTGGTGGATTACCCATAACGATCGCGGTGCATTCATGGCTAGAGGCGTACACGGTCAAGCCCTCTATATCGATCCTGGGGCAGATATGGTGATTGCTCGTTTCGCTTCCCATCCTGAAGCAAAAAATGCGGTCATCGATCCCACATCTTTACCAGCATACGAAGCTTTGGCTAATTATTTAATCCAGGTAGATTGATACTTTGATTGACGAGAGTTTCAACTATTTTTTTTTAATTGGCAACAGTTCTAATAAATAGTTTATTTTTGGTTTGATCCTCCATAGAGAGAGGTGCGCGTATCAAACCAAAATTTGATAAAGATGGTGAAATAGTAGATGTTACACCTCTTGTTTTGCGGTGGGGTTATTTCTATGCCCATTTTTCAGAGGGGGGAGTGAATGATTACGCTATGGAAATAATCAGCAGGTTGTAGAGTTTGCCGTTCCTATAGCTTTACTTGGTAACAATCCCCGAGCGATTGACGTTGTCATTGATGTCAATAACCAAGTATTTTTACCTGGAGATTTTAATTCTCAAAACTACACTGTCTTTGCCAATCAAGACTTACCTATGAGAACTGATAGCAGTAAAAAAGTAGGAATCGTTTATTCCCAAACTACAGCCAACCAATTCTTCGGCTTGGATGATGTTGCGGCAAATCAAACGGCATATTCCCAGCTATATATGTCCGTACAAGAAGAGGTGATGATGTCGGGAGTTCCTTTCGATCTTCTTACTGAAGAAGACCTTAAAGACATCAATAATCTAGTTGATTACGATACTCTGATTTTCCCTAGCATACGTAACGTTCAGCAAAGCGACTTACAGCAAATTCAAGATACTTTGACTGACGCTGTATATAAATACAATATTGGTATTGTTACGGCTGGCGATTTCATGACTAATAGCGAAACAGGAGATGTTTTAGCAGGAGATCCTTACTTTAGAATGAAATCCCTGCTAGGTTTACAGCCAGAAGCTTTTGGTACGGAACATGTTTCCTTAACCATAGAAGATACCGACCAGCCTATCGTCCAAGAATATGCTGCGGGAGAAGTAATTCGAGAGTATCAAAACCCAATTGGCTATGCTGCATATAATATAAATATAACAGTTACGATAGTCAGACTGCCGATGTCTTAGTTAATCAAACAGTCAGCGGTGAAACCTATAATGCAGTAGTCGCAACGGAAACAGGTGGACGCAACGTCCACTTTGCTACTCCTAGCTATTTGGGAGACAACAACCTTGCTTGGGAAGCGGTGCAGTGGTCTGTATATGATAATCAGCCTACCGTCTCTCTAGCAATGACTCGTCACGAATCCTTGTTCTTATCTCGTAACGACATGGATGTATCCCAGTTTTACTTCAGCATTAGCCCTGAGGAGGGAACGCCTGGGATTTACGACCAAATGATACCCATTGTTAATCGGTGGAAAACTGATTTTAATTTTGTTGGTTCTTACTATATCAATGTTGGCGATCGTCCCGAACAGGGAATCTATACCGATTGGGAACTATCTAGAAAATATTACGATGCGCTTCTAGCTGAGGGTAACGAAATTGGCACTCATTCCTATACTCATCTACAAGAGCATGCAGGCTACAATCCTACCAACAACACCAACGTTGCCACTCCAGAGCAAATCGAGTTTGAATTTAATCAATCTCAGCAGGTTATCGAACAGCAATTAGGTATTAATGTCACAGGTGCAGCCGTTCCTGGCGCACCCGAACAACTGCCTACTTCTGAAGAAATTATTCAATACTTTAATTATATATCTGGCGGGGCGACAACTGTGGGAGCAGGTTATCCCAGCGCGTTTGGTTTTTTGACTCCAGAACAAGATTCGGTTTACTTTGCCCCAAATCTTTGGTTTGACTTTACCATGGTCGGTTTTGGTATTCCCGTTGCTGATGATAACGGCGGCTTTGTGGCGCAACCTTTGACAGCAGCGGAAGCAGAGGCTGAATGGATTAGGCAATATCGCGAAGTAACCAGCCATAGTAATAAGCCAATCGTGTTGATGCCTTGGCACGATTACGGTCCTACGAACTTTAATAACGACGGCTACAACGAATCGATGTTTACTTCTTTAATCGAGGAAGCTTATAAGGACGGTGCCGAATTTGTTACTCTTGACGACGCTAGCCAACGTATCCAAGCTTTTGAAGCAGCCAAACTATATATAGAAAATGATGGCAATACAATTACTGCTGAAGTAGTAGGTTCTAACCTGGGTGACTTTGCTCTGGATATAAGCGACGATCACACGATTCAAAGTGTTGATAATTGGTACGCCTACGACAAGGACAGCGTATTTGTTACCAAAAACGGCGATACATTTACGATTAATTTGGGCGATACTCAAGACAATGTGACTCGTATTACCGAACTACCCATGCGAGCAGAATTGGAGTCTGTTACGGGAGACGGTACGAATTTAGACTATAGTTTTACGGGTCAAGGGGAAGTAATTGTCGAAATTGCTAACCCTGGTTCGGTAAGTGTCATCGGTGCAGATAGTTTGGATATTGACGGTAGCACTGTCGGCATGATCTTCGATCGCCTCAATCGACACAATGCAAAAATCTTAGCCGCTACTGCAGGGGATGACGTTATTGAAGGTGCAGCAGGACAAGATTTGCTGGTTGGTGGTGCGGGTAACGATACTTTATACGGAGATCGCCAAACAGATTCGATTTCCCTCGGCGACAACTTAATTGTCAATGGGGGATTTGAGACGAACACTAATAGCTACAATAGTTGGCAGAGCTACAGTCACATTGAAGGATGGTTGCGTACGGGAGATGATATTGAGCTTCATAAGCAGTACAAAGGCTACAGCTCTACAGAGGGTGATTCTTGGGCTGAACTAGATTCTGGTGGTATCGTTCAATCTATCAACACGACATCAGGAGCTACCTATCAAGTTTCTTTTAAATATAGTCCTCGTCCTTATACCGCTGCTAGCGACAGTATTCTCAAAGTTTATTGGGATGGTGATTTGATTGATACCATTTCTCGCAATGGTTCTCGCAATACTACCTGGAAAACCTATACCTACGAACTATCTACAGAACGCAACTATCTGACTAATTTAGAATTTCGTGCTGGAGGAGAGCAAAATTATAGAGGTGCCTTCCTAGACAACGTTCTGATGCAGGAACTATCTGTCAGCCACAGCCACGATATTCTTCAGGGCGGTATGGGAAGCGATCGCTTGGCTGGTGGAGCTGGAAATGATACTCTCAACGGCGCAGACGAAAATAGTTCTACTCCTGGTGCGAGCGAAGTAGATTTTCTCAACGGTGGTGCGGGTAGCGACAAATTTATTTTGGGCGATACAAATGCAGCGTACTATAGTTATGGAGTTGCTACTAACTTGCTAGATGTAGCCGTTATTGAGGACTTTAACAAGAGTGAAGATACGATTCAGTTAAAAGGTAGTGCTGATGACTACACCCTCAGAGGTTTTGGTTCTAGCACGGTTTTGGGTAACAGCATTCGAGTTGGTTCTGGGGTTGGCATTATGAGTTCCTCAAGGGAAATCATTGGCTTTATTCAAGATGTTAATCTCTACGAACTAAATCTAAACAATAGTCATTTTGAATATGTTTGATTTATTACTGTTAGCTATAAGAGCCTATTTTTGTCTAGCCCCACTCTAGCTGAGTCAGACTATTCTATTAAGAAGCTTTTGACTTCAAGTTATTTTACTGACGATAAAAATCCAGAATACAGACTTGTTTTTATCAATAAGAACTCACTTTAATCCATACTTGTAATTCCCAATATTTCTTGTAATTTTAATCAAAAATTCATCGATACTTTACCTATAAAAAAGATTTAGGAGACATACTTAAGTATAAGTTCGTAGGCAAATTTCACATTGTCTCAAATTAACTTGAGCATACGAACAATCTCTTTTAATATATTAAATTTCTGATATCAATGCTTAAAACTAATTTATTAAATCAAGTTTCTTACTCTCAATTTCTGGGGCAATTTACTATGCTGAATAAAACTGCCTCTCGTTTGAATTTGCCATCGAGCCGCCTATTTGGTAGCGATGGGATTCGCGGCAAAGTAGGAGAAAAAGAACTATTTAATCCTATGTTAGCTGCTAAAGTTGGCTTTTGGACGGGACAGATTTTATCAACATTAAATCGCAAATCTGCGCCCATAATCCTGGGTCAAGATTCGAGAAATTCAAGTAATGCTTTGGCAATGGCTATTTCTGAAGGTTTAGCTGCTGCGGGAGTTGAAGTCTGGAATTTGGGCTTGTGTCCCACTCCTGCAGTGGCTCACCTGACTAAAAACACTAAAGCAATGGGAGGGGTAATGATTTCTGCCAGTCATAATCCACCAGAAGACAACGGCATTAAAATTTTGGGCTCTGACGGTACTAAATTATCTTCTCTGATTCAAAGTCAAATTGAGGCAGGGATTCGCGGACAGTTAGAAAATCACGAGATAGCATTACGAACTGTGGCTGGCTGGGGACAGCAATACTATCGTCCTGATTTGCTAGAACAATATGTGGCAGCAGCGCAGCAGCCTTTTGGTAAGGTAAAACATCTAACAGGAATGAAGATTGTTTTGGATCTGGCTTGGGGTGCGGCGGTAAACATTGCTCCTGAAGTATTTAAAGCAATGGGTGCAGAAGTAATTGCTCTCCACGATATTGCCGATGGCGATCGCATTAACGTTAATTGCGGTTCGACTCACCTAGCTACTTTGCAACAAGCGGTGGTAGAACACGGTGCAGACATGGGGTTTGCTTTCGATGGCGATGCGGATCGGCTCATGGCAGTTGATTCTAGGGGTGGAGTTGTCAATGGCGACTGTATTCTTTATCTTTGGGGACAGGCTTTACACGAGAGCAATCTATTGCCCGACAAAACCATCGTCACTACGGTAATGGCTAACCTGGGCTTTGAGAATGCTTGGAAGAAACTGGGGGGTACATTTATTCGTACTGCAGTAGGCGATCGCTATATCCATGCCAAAATGACAGAAATTGGCGCAAAACTCGGTGGAGAGCAGTCTGGGCATATTCTCGCTCCCGACTATAGTATTGCTGGTGATGGAATCTCAACCGCTTTACACTTAGCAGTCTTGGTCAAAAATTCTGGTAAATCCCTAGCCGAACTAGTGGCAGACAGCTTTGTGGCTTATCCTCAAATTATCAAAAACGTTCGAGTCGAAAATGCCGAAAACCGTCAAAACTGGCAAAGTTGCCAACCTCTGCAAAAAGCGATCGCCAAAGCAGAAACTGCAATGGGAGAGCGAGGCAGAATCTTGGTTCGTTCCTCTGGTACAGAACCGTTAATTCGCGTTATGGTCGAAGCAATAGATAGAGACTTAGCTGAATATTGGACGGACAAACTCGTATCCTGTGTCGAACAACACTTAGCTGCTTAGATAAAACTCATTCGCTTTATTAAGTTTAATAGACCTTTTCCAAGCTTAGCATCATGTATTAATTGGGAGATTTACTGTAAAGCGAGAACCTTGATTTAGCCTTGATTCTAGCCTCACCTCTCCTTGAAGCAATTTTACTAACTTATCAACAATAGCCAGTCCCAAACCCGTACTGTTTAAAGATTCACTATCTCTCGCTCCAGCTCTAAAGTAAGGTTCAAAGATTTGCGCTTGTGCTTCATCGCTGATTCCAATTCCCGTATCGACGACTACAATCGACCATCTATCTTGTCCGTCAGTTTGACAAATCACTGTAATCGTTCCTGATTCGGTGTAGCGAATAGCGTTGCTGACTAGATTGGTAATGATTTGTCTTACTTTGATTGTATCGGTGTTAACGCATTGAGGAGCGCGACTGCAGTCTAATATTATCTCTAGCTCCTTTTCTCTGGCAGAAGGCTCAAAAGCCTCTGTTACTGTTGCAATAAGAGAGCTAATGTCTACTGGTTCTAAATTTAGCTGAATTTTACCCGATTCATAACGAGAAATTTCTAAAGTATCGTTAATCAATCTCAGCAATTGTTTGCTGTTGTTGATTACTGTCTGGGTAAGCTTGAGGTTTAAAGATGTATCTTTTGCCTGGGTTATTTTTTTTTGCTGCTGCAACAATAGCTCGGAAAAACCCATAATTGAGTTGAGGGGAGATTTTAGCTCGTGTGCCATGTGTGCTAAATCTTCTTTCTGTGCGGCGATCAGACGGGTCAATTCTTGATTAGAGAGAATAAGCTCAGCCTGTACCTGTTCTAATTCTCTCAGTTTGACCTCTACAAAACTCTCTAAAGATAATGCGATCGCGCGGTCGATCGTAGAATCAATTAACTTAATCATAGCAAGAACCTCTTTTGTAGAGCCAGTAAGTAAATCTGGTTCTAAGACATCAAGCACGACATCCCTTAGTGAACCATATTCCTGCATAATTTCGGCAATATCATAACCTTGCTCTGCTCTAATAATGCCGTGTTCTAAACCATTATTTTCGAGTTTTTGCGGCTTGTCCGATAAAGATGAAGACAGTAAAGTGGCAAGTGCTTGTAGAACAGAAGGAATACTATTTCTTACTGACTTATATGCCAAACCTTTTGCACTTTCAATATCTAAATCATGGCGAATACTGGCAACCCAGCTTTCAATAATTACCTCAGATTTAGCTAGTAGCGCCGTACCAATATCTTTGCTCACAATAATTACCAAGTTCTTCCCATCACTACCACTAACATCTTAAGCTCGAACATGGAAAAACATTGATAGCTTTGCAAGCTTTGTTTAACTAATTTAAATTTCAATTCGCTCGATTTTGGCGAATTTTAGTTAATAAAGTTCTGCCTTGTTAAACTGCTTTGTTTTTTTGGCGTTAGCTGCTTCGCCACAGCTTCGGGGAGTGGGAAAAATCTTGCCAGGATTAGCCAGTCCTTTTTCATTTAATGCAGTGCGGATATATTGCATTGTCTCCAAATCGGTAGAGTTAAACATATAGGGCATATAGCAATTTTTATCTGCACCAATACCGTGTTCTCCCGAAAGGCTACCTCCCGCATCGACACAGAGTTTGAGAATCTCTCCCCCGATTTCTTCTACGGTTTCAAACGATCCAGGTACGGCATTGTCGTAAAGAATCAAAGGGTGCAAATTACCATCCCCAGCATGGAATACATTAGCAATTTTATAACCATAGCGATCGCTTAAGGCGTTTATTTCGCTCAATACTTCGGCTAGTTTGGTGCGGGGAATTACTCCATCCTGCACAAAATAATCGGGACTCATGTGTCCTGCTGCAGCAAATGCGGCTTTTCTGCCTTTCCAAAGTTTTGCTCTGGTATCGATGTCGTTGGCGGTGGTAATTCCAGTAGCGTTATTTTGGAGGCAAATTGCTTTGACTATGGCTTTGTAAGCATCCACTTCTACCTGTAACCCATCTAACTCAATTAATAGTACTGCTTGAGCGTTGCGATCGTAACAGCCTGTAGCGGTAATATCTTCTACGGCGTTAATGCTGAGATTGTCCATGATCTCCATTCCCGCAGGAATGATGCCCGAACTAATGACGTCGGCAACGGCTTTACCAGAGTCTTCTACCGTGGGGAAATTGGCTAGCACCACACATACAGATTCGGGTCGTTTTAGGATCTTCAAGGTAACTTCTGTTGCGATTCCCAAAGTACCTTCCGAACCCACAAATAAGCCTGTAAGGTCGTATCCAGGCATTTCGGGGACAACCCCACCAACATCGATAATTGAACCATCTGTAGTGACAATTTTTAAACCCAAAACATGATTGGTAGTTACACCATATTTAAGACAGTGGACGCCGCCTGAGTTTTCCGCTACGTTACCGCCAATAGAACAGATAATCTGACTGGAGGGGTCTGGCGCATAGTAGAAACCAGCACCACTAACTGCCTGAGTTACCCAGTTATTGATTACTCCTGGCTGAACAGTGATGCGATGATTATCCAAATCTTGCTGCAGAATGCGATTCATCCTAGCAGTGACAATGAGTACGCAGTCTTCAGCGGGTAATGCCCCGCCAGATAAGCCAGTACCCGCACCTCTAGCTACCCAAGGGATATCATTGTCATGACATACCTTTACCGCCCCCGCTACCTCTTCTGTGGTGCGAGGTAAAACCACCAAAGCAGGACGTTGACGATAGCTAGCCAAGCCATCGCATTCATAGGTTAACAGCTCTTCTTTACGGCGCACTACTCCATCTTTGCCAACTATTGTCTGTAGTTGTTCGACAATCGGCTGCCATTTATCTTTAGTACGGTCAAAAAGCTTGCTGAATACCATCGCAGTTGTTTGGTTTTATTCGTCTCTCTTTAATTATTATTTATGATTTAAATAAAACAAGCAATGGGGAACAGTAAGTACTCTAAAAAGAAAAGCTTCCAGATAAACTGATAAAAGTCGGCGATCGCATTTTTATCTTCTAAGTTGACATCGCGACTGCGCCACCAAAGCAAAGCCAATAAAACTATATGACTGGTAATAAAGAAACCGAGATTGAGAGAAGTCAACCAAAATAACCCTGCGGCGATCGTTCCAAAATAACAAACGGTAATCACTCCACGAGAAATGTTAAACACTGCTGGTTTGCCGATAACCAAGGTAAAAGTGTTGATGTTGTATTTTCTATCACCTTCTGAATCGGGAACATCTTTAAAAATGGCGATCGCTACTGTAAAGAGAAGAATAAATAAGGTTAGCGTCCACACATAGGGATTCAAAGCTTCTTGGGCGTTAAACTTCTCTCCATAGTGCAAAAATAGACCCAGATTGACGATAATTCCCCTGACGGTAAGGATACAAAAAGCCGCTAAAAAAGGAAACTGCTTGAGACGAATTGGTGGCAGGGAATAAGCCGTGCCAAGTAATAAGCTCACACCAACTGTAGCCAGTAACCACACTCCAGATAAACCAGCAATTAGCAAAGATAAAATTCCCGTAACTACTACGATTAATTTTCCCTGTTGAATCGTAAACTCCCCCGAAGCCAGGGGCAGATTTGGTTTGTTAATCCGATCTATTGCCACATCGTAAAGCTGATTCAAACCCACAATGTATACGTTGCCGCACAAGCAAGCCAGCCATACAGACAACATCTGTTCTAAATTAACTAGGGTAATAGGATTGTTGGTAGTAGCTAGGGAAATAAAATAGAGTGCCAAGACACTCAAGCTAGTGCCAATAATGGTATGAGGACGAGAAAATTTCCACAGGCTTTTAAAAAAGGTCATATTGAAAGGTCAAGACAATTAGTTAGTCGTTAGTCCGAACATACATTAGACTTCATGCACAAATCACTATTAACCGTTTTACCAAGAGGTAAAAGGGTAAAGGGTAAATAGATTAGTCTTTTATTCATGCAAGGGGTCTGGTAAATCGGATTATTTTTCAATGTAGACTCATCCAATCAAGAGAAACATCAATGCTTATCACTTGTTAGATAATGTTGATAAATCTTCAATCTAGCCTTGTAAATTCGCTGTCAAAAATGCCCACTTGTCAGCCGCCTCTTCAATAACTTTAGTAGTCGGCTTACCCGCACCGTGTCCCGCTTTGGTTTCAATTCGGATTAAAACTGGTTTGTCTCCCTGATGTGCTGCCTGTAGTGCAGCCGCAAACTTAAAGCTATGGGCGGGTACAACGCGATCGTCGTGGTCGGCAGTAGTTATCATAGTGGCAGGATATTCTGTACCTTCCTCAAGGTTGTGCAGCGGGGAATAAGCATAAAGAGTTTTGAAGTCTGTTTCTGTTTCGGGATTACCATATTCCGAACACCACGCCCAACCAATAGTAAATTTATGGAAACGCAGCATATCTAATACTCCCACTGCAGGAAGGGCAGCAGCAAATAAATCTGGACGTTGAGTCATACAGGCACCCACTAGCAAGCCGCCATTACTACCTCCTGCGATCGCTATTTTCTCCGTACTGGTGTATTTATTGTCGATCAGCCACTCTGCCGCAGCAATAAAATCGTCAAATACATTTTGCTTTTTATCTTTCATCCCTGCCTGATGCCAAGCTTCGCCATATTCTCCTCCGCCTCTGAGGTTGGCTACGGCGTATATTCCTCCCATTTCCAGCCAAACCAAGTTGCTGACAGAAAAGCTAGGGGTCAAAGAGATGTTGAAACCACCATAGGCATAAAGATAAGTTGGATTGTTACCGTCTAGTTTGATGCCTTTCTTATGGGTAATGAACATCGGTATATTTGTCCCGTCTTTACTGGGATAAAATACCTGCTTAGTTTCGTAGTCGTCGGGATTGAAGTCTACTTCTGGCTGGCGAAACAATTCGCTTTTTCCCGTCACCATGTCGTAACGATAAATGGTTGCAGGGGTAGTAAAGCCAGTGAAGGTGTAGAAAGTTTCGGTATCTTCCCGCTTGCCGCCAAAACCCCCTGCCGATCCGATGCCTGGCAATTTTACTTCGCGTACAAAGCTACCATCTAGATTAAAAATTTTAACTTGCGATCGCGCATCTTTAAGATAGTCGGCGACAAACTGATTATTTAACAAGCCAACGCTTTCTAAAGTTTCGGCTGTTTGAGGAATAATTTCGCGCCAGTTATCTGGTTCGGGATTATTTAAATCGATCGCAATTACTTTCCCTCTGGGTGCATCCAAATCTGTCTGTATCCAAAAGGTGTCTCCATCGTTATCAATTACCCCATAGCTAGCTTCAAACTCATCAATCAATTCGACAACTTCGCTGTCAGGCTGTTCTAAGTTTTTGTAGAAAACCAAGTTCTTACTATCCGTACCCAACCAGACGCTGATAATTAAGTATTTCCCGTCTTCGGTAACTCCACCGCTAAAACCCCATTCCTTTTGGTCGGGGCGATGGTAAATTAAAGTATCTTCTGCCTGTTCTGTACCCAGACGATGATAGTAGAGCTTTTGATAATAGTTAACGTCTTCTAGCTTAGTCTCTTCGTTTGGTTCGTCATAACGACTGTAGAAAAAACCCTGATTATCTTTCGTCCAAGATGCGCCACTAAACTTAATCCATTTCAAGTGGTCTGGAGTATCTTTTCCCGTCTCAATGTTTCTCACTCTATACTCTACCCAATCCGAACCAGCAGTAGATAAACCATACGCCAACCATTTACCATCATCACTAATAGACAAGCCCGACAATGCCACCGTGCCATCTTCTGAGAGAGTATTTGGATCGAGTAATACCCGTGGTTCGTCGTCTAAAGAATTTAAAGTGTATAAAACACTCTGATTTTGTAAGCCATCATTTTTAAAGTAAAAGTATTTATTTTCTCGCTTAAAAGGGCTACCGTACTTTTCGTAATCCCAAAGCTGAGTCAGTCGCTGCCCAATTTTCTCTCGATGGGAAAGGCTGGCTAAATAGCCGCCTGTAACTTCATTTTGCTGTTCGATCCAAGCTTTAGTCTCTGGCGAATCGGGATTTTCCAGCCAACGATAAGGATCTTTAACTATTACACCGTGATAATCGTCGCTATGCTCTACCTGTTTGGCTTGCGGATAAGTTAGATTGTAATTGGAAGATACCACTATCGAAATACCTTGAAAGACTTTATTTAAAGCATATCAGCAATCAATAAGTAGTAATGAGCAAATAAAAAACAGTAGATTTAGCTAAGACTAAATAGCTCGTTTTTGCCAATTGCGATCGTTACAAATTGTTAGGGATGGATGTAAAAATTCTTAATAACAATAAGCATTAATTCAGTTTAGGTTAATAGACTAGGTAGATTTTTAGATCTTTGTCATAAATATATAGATCAGTAATTTAATCATAAAAATAGGAAATTTTAGTATGAGTGTTGATTTAGCCACTATGTTGCGTGAAGGGACAAAAAAATCCCACACAATGGCAGAAAACGTTGGTTTTGTTAAATGTTTCCTCAAAGGGGTTGTTGAGAAAAAATCCTATCGCAAATTAGTTACAAGTCTTTACTTCGTTTACTCGGCGATGGAAGAAGAAATGGAAAGACTTAAAGATCATTCTTTGGTCGCTCCTATTTATTTCCCTGAATTAAATCGCAAACAAAGTTTAGAAGAAGATTTACACTTTTACTACGGTGCTAACTGGCGCGAAGAAGCAAAAAACACCAAAGCTGGTAAAGAGTATGTAGCACGCATCAGAGAAATCGCTCAGTCTAACCCCGAACTGTTGGTAGCCCACTGCTATACTCGTTATTTAGGCGATCTTTCTGGCGGTCAAATCCTTAAGAAAATTTCTCAAAGAGCGATGAATCTTTCGGATGGAGAAGGAACTGCCTTCTATGAGTTTGAAGATATTGCCGATGAGAAAGCTTTCAAAGACAAATATCGTCAAGCAATGAACGATTTGCCTGTTGATGAAGCTACTGCAGAAAGAATTGTTGAAGAAGCGAATGACGCTTTCGGCATGAACATGAAGCTGTTCCAAGAACTTGAAGGTAACTTGGTTAAGGCGATCGGCGTAATGCTATTCAATACTCTAACTCGTCGTCGCACTCGTGGTAGTACTGAGTTGGCAACTGCAGAATAAGGATATTATTGCCGTAGTTTTACTCTTACTGCTCGTAAAAGTAAGTAATCGAATTAACTTTAATTAAGCAAAAAACAACCCTGAAAGTTGGGTTGCGGTTTAAGCAGATTAACTCAATCTGTCTTTATCGCTGTCTAACTCTCGGGGTCGCTTTGCGTTTAGCTAATTATTATTGAGGGATGAAGCTGATATTCTTTTACTTGCGAGAAAGACTTCTGCTGGTGTAAGTGTCTAGTGCAAATGCAGGAACGCGCTCGCCGTAGTCTGTATCTCTACCTGTAAAGGATTTTGCTAGTTGCTCGAAAGACTGAGATTTTAGATTGCGCTCGTGAATTGGCTTAGTCTGCTCGCCGCGAAAATATGCCTGTGTACCGATTAAAGCTGCTGCTGTCCAACCAATAAGGAATACTGCGATTAGTAGGGTTGTCATACCTGACCTCCGCTTTGTTAAGTTTTGTTTCTCTTTATGTAAATAAATATAACAAAACATTGTTATGAATCACAATATATGGATGTACGGTTTTACCGATCGCTTTTTCGGGGAAACCGAATCTTGGCGATGGCAACCCCTACTCTGCGTGGCATCTAGAATTTTGGCGTTGTCGATTCAAGATGTGAAAACTAAAAGTACATAGCTTTTAGCTTTTAGCTTTTAGCCTTCCAGTTGATTGAGTTAGTAGTGAAAGTTATAAAATCATCCCTCGATTGGCGAAGCCTAGCCGAAGGCATCCAGCAACGCCAAAATTTGATTGTTAAAGGCGTTAGCTAACAAACATCTTTTTAAACTGTTCTACCTTTTCGGCATAAGGCGCATACCGCCAATCGAGTTCTAAGAAAAATGATTTTTTCAACACGCTTTTGTGATGAGAAAAGGTATTAAAACTAGCGACTCCGTGATAGCTACCAATACCGCTGTCTCCTACTCCACCAAAGGGCAATTGATTGACTCCAACCTGCATTACCGTGTCGTTAATACAAACACCACCAGAAGAAGTAGAGTGCAATACTTTGTTTTGGAGATCTTTGTTGCGGGAGAAAATATAAAGGGCGAGGGGTTTTGGTCGAGAGTTAATCGAAGCGATCGCCCGATCTAAATCTTCATATCCTAGAACGGGTAAGATTGGTCCAAAGATCTCTTCCTCCATTACGGGGTCGTCAAAAGTAACATTATCAATCACGGTAGGAGCAATATAGCGATCGCTGGCTCTAGTTTCTCCGCCAACTAAAATGTCTCCTTTTCCTAGTAAGCCACTCAGGCGATCAAATTGTTTATCGTTGATAATTCTGGCAAAGTCAGGACTACTAGCTGGATCGTCGCCGTAAAAATCATGAAGGCAGTTCTTAATCTCAGTCAGCAAATCAGACTTGATGGCTTTGTCTACCAGCAAATAATCAGGGGCGATACAAATTTGTCCCGCATTGATAAACTTACCCCAGGTAATACGCTTGGCTGCGGTTTTGAGATCCACATCGCGATCAACAATACAGGGGCTTTTTCCGCCCAACTCTAAGGTGACAGGAGTCAAGTTTTTAGCCGCAGCTGCCATGATGATTTTGCCGACTCTAGTACCCCCCGTAAAGAAAATATGGTCGAACTTCTCTGCCAATAGCTGAGTGGAAACATCTACTCCTCCTTCAAAGACGCTAATGTATTCCGATTCGAAGGTGGCTTCGATAATTCGAGTCAATACCTTAGAAGTATGGGACGCTATTTCAGATGGTTTTAAAACAGCACAATTTCCTGCGGCGATCGCCCCGATTAAAGGAGAAATCATCAAAGAAAAAGGATAGTTCCAAGGACCAATAATCAATGCTATACCCAGAGGTTCGGGATAAATACGCGCCGAGGCGGGAAACTGAGTTAGGGGAGCTTTTACCTTTTTGGGTTTGACCCAAGATTTTAGATGTTTGAGAACATAGTCGATCTCTTGAGTAACCGCCAATTCAAAATAGCCTTCAAATTCTGGCTTGTGAAGATCGGCATGAAGGGCATCGAGAATAGCCTGTGAATTTTCCTTAATTGCTGCTTTGAGCTTCTTTAACTGTTCGCGGCGAAAATCTACGTCCTTAGTTTTTCCTGTGGCAAAAAATTTTCTTTGCAGTTCGATTGTTTCTTTGATTGGGGTGGTAGTCAGCATGAATATTTTTAATCTTAAAATAGCTTTACTTACTATTTAAGATAAGATATCGGCTGCGAACAATGCCGATCGCCCGTGGTAATTTTTCTGCTAATTTACATTCAGAGAAAGGCTTTTAGCCTCTCTCTATCTAAAAAACTGACTAATTTTGTCTGAGTTTATCCAAAACGCTCAGATCTTCCATAGTCGAGACATCACCCACCAGTTCTTCTCCTGCTGCCAGATTGCGCAAGAAGCGACGGATAATTTTACCCGAACGAGTTTTGGGCAAAGCATCGGCAAAGCGAATTTCTCCAGGACGAGCGATCGCGCCAATTTCTTTAACTACGTGCTGTTTTAACTCTTGCTTGAGTTCGTCACTTTCGCTGTAAGAACCCTCTAAAGTGACAAAGGCATAGACATCTTCTCCTTTGATCTCATCTGGACGAGACACGACCGCTGCTTCGGCTACAGCAGGGTGAGATACCAACGCAGATTCTACTTCCATCGTGCCTAAACGGTGTCCTGAAATATTCATCACATCGTCTACACGACCCATTACCCAGAAATAGCCATCCTCATCTTTACGCGCTCCATCTCCCGCAAAATATAGATACTGTCCGTCTTTGGGGGGAATATGTTCCCAATAGGTGCGA
>JBCDCO010000051.1:0-24259 GCA_039181635.1 Cyanobacteria bacterium P01_G01_bin.19
TCTCGATCTCTATTTCATTTAAAAAGTCAGATATTGATTCACTTTCTTTTTTATAAATATCATAAAATTCATTAATTTGTGATATAGAATAATCCTCATATTTTTTATTATTTGCTTCTTCGATTAAATTTTTAGACTTTAAGTCTAAATCTTGTGTTTTATGCAAATAATTTGTCAATAAGTTTATAGCTTTTTCTATAGATTTATTTGTTTTTTGCTGATGATAGAATTTTTTAGTAATTTTTACTTGCTGATAAAAATCTTTGTTACTAATACATTCTGTTAACTCTTCATTAGAAGGTGGTTCTTCAATTCCATAAATTAGTTTGGTATCTGGCTCTTTGATGCGGACTGGCTTATAAGTACCTTCCATGAATAGATAAGCATCCCCTGGCATAGCTCTTGCTAGTTCTTCTGACTGAGTGCTAGTCAAAAGCATTGATTGCTGTAGGATCTCTCTGTCATCGCCTGAAACTATACGATGTGCGAGTTTGACATTAGTATTTTTAATTACTTCTGGAGATATGGCAGTTGGTAGTTGATCTGCAATAATAATTCCTTGTCCTAAAGCTCTCATTTCTGCAAGCATTCGCACGACATATTTTGTAGCTTCTGCTTTTGGACTTGTCGAGCCTTCTTCACCTGCGGGGGCATCAGTACCAACAATGTTATGTGCTTCCTCAATTACTACAACGTGCTTTAGAGAACTACCAGATTTTCTAGTTACTCTGGCGTATTGCCTTAGAGTTGCCAAGACAAACATTGTCATTAGATTGGCTTGTTCTTCATTAAGCGAGTCCATTTCTAAAATTACTGGTTTTTCCAGAAGGCTACCAATGTCGGGAAATGATTCGCGAGTATTGAGCATACTACCAACGCTACGACGTAATAATCCACCTATTCTTACTTCTAAAGCAGTTTTGATATCTCCTTTTACATCAGAAGAGTATTCTTTAGTTTCAAAAACAGCGTTGATAGTTTCGTAGAGTTCTTGCATATTTGGAAACTCAAAACCTTCCTCTAAACCAATATCTGCGGTATCTTGAGGTTGCCAGCCTAATTGAGCGTAAACTTGTTCTATGGCTTCAGATAACAGTGCAGGTAAAGGACCAAAAAGGGGCATAGCAGCTTTAAAGCAAGCTTCGAGAGTAGATATATGTTCGTCTAGGGTGGTAGTACCATAAAAAACAAAGGGATTGAAACGAAAAGGACAAACTTGCTCGTTACCTAAACTAAAGACTTGCAAATCTTCTTCCATTCTGGCGATCGCTTCTGGAACATTACGAGCTTCTGCATAAGCTTTTGTCGTCGGATTTTCGTCTTGCTCTATGTCTTCTTGTTGATACTTACACCTAAACATCGAGCGATATTCTGTCTTAGCTGGCTCAATTACCAAAAAAGGAATTTTATGTTCCGTCCAGAGTTGAAAAAGTAAATTTAATACTGCTGTAGTTTTACCAGAGCCAGGTACACCGCAAATAAAGACGTGCTTGTTAAAGTTTTTGAGGGGAACTTGTGCTTGATTTTTGAGCTTACCTGCTTGCCATCCTAATAAGATATACGGTTTACCAGATGTATCAGTTTTCAAATCGGTTTCTTTGGGAATACCACTAAAAACCACTGCCGAATCTGGAACGACTACCCTAAAACAAGGCGTAGCTTCTTCGATGGTGAATAGTCTATGTAACCTGATCAAGTTCTTGAGGGGGTTTTTGAGAGGGCTTTTTTCTCTATCTTCGTTCCAGAAATCATTCCAAACGGCTTGAGGGAATAAAGTACCTTCCTCGATTGCTTTAATTGCTTCAGAAAAGCTTGGATCTTCGCGATCTATTTCAATTTTTCGATACAGAGGTTTTTGACTAGATTCTACCCAAAATTCATTGAGTAGTAGATTTGCATTAAATTTGTTTTCTCCTAGCACTCTAATTGAAAACTCAAATAGAGGTTGACTTTGAATCTCTTCACGTAAATCTTCAAACTGACGCAATACCCTTTCTGCAATTGGATCTATTGGTTGCTCGATAGTTTTACCCGAAATTTCTGAAGTTTTAATCTCATAGGAAGTCTGAGTACCCAAAACCTGAAGGAAATTTTCTAAAGCCTCTTCCTCTTTTCTATTTAAAAAAGTTGGTTTAATAACAATTTCGATTAAAGCTTTGTTTTTATATGCTTCTAATTTAGAACACAGACTAACACGGTCTATTTCGTCTACAGGTTCAAAAGGATGAATCAGATAGTAATAAGAAGGACTTTTATCTCGTTTAATTATTGGTTTTATTTCTTCTTCCTGCTTGATGCCAAAACTAATATGTTTTCCCCATTCTGTATTTAATCTAAAACTATTGGTAATATCTTCTGTTTTATAAAAGTCCTTCCAAAAAGAATTTTCAAAAATGGTTTTAATTTCTTCTAAATCATCTAAAAGTAGCTCGTTTTGGAAATGAAGCCTGACAAATATTTGTAGTTTTTTATCTTCGTTCAACTCATCAGGATTGTATTTATAAATCAAGCTACACTCTAAAGGAAATTGATGAGCAATAGTATGAAGTGTATACAAGAAATTATCCTGCATTTCAAACAGTTGAGATGCAGGGTCATCTCCATATTTTGCATGATATTCAGTTTTTTCCAGATCTGGTAGGTGCGTAACCTGGTAAATTAAAGCAGACATCATATCTATCTTTTTCAGAATGTGTAGCTTGTCTAATAGTTATTTAACTTTGAATTCTAGAACCAGTGATATTCACCAAAATTCATAGAATCATCCTTTGTAGAGTTAACGACTGTACTTTTTGTTAGGTTTTCGTGGACAAATAATACAGCACCGAAAAAGTTTGGTAATAAATCTTTGCTGGTTACAAAAAATAAATCAAATCCAACCTTAAAGAACATGATAAACATTCCAAAAAATAGTCCAATCATGACTCCAACAGCCCCAGCAGCACTATCATGTTCGGCAAATGACATCATGGCAGAGAACATAAAAATTAAAACGGGAAATGATGCACCCAAACTAACAGCTAGAGGTTTAAGAATAGCTCTACCAATAAGCTGATTTAAACTTGGTAGTGAATCGGCATCGCTAACAATTTGCATACCCAACAAACGTTTCGTTAGATCCTGTCCTCTATTTTTGAAAGCTAGCCAGACCCAGGAGTAGCCCCAAATACCTATCGCTAAAATAATGCCAAGCGTAAGAGTTAATGAATTATTCCCGCCATCAATACACATTAATAATATGGCTGGTAATATTAAGACAAAATCAATTATTACTCCTAAGATACGTCGGTAAAAATTGACTCCCAAGACTCGCCTTACAAGAATAGACTCCGAATCTAATAACTCAAGAAAATCAGGATCGTCTTTTACTAATTTTTGGGCTTCTTCAAACTGCTGATGAACTTCTTTGAGAATTTTGCGAGCTTCACGTTTTTTATTCTTTTCAAGAAGAGCATCAATTTCAGGAAACCTAGCTTCGGCTTTCCCCTGAATGATAATTGCCATGAACTGACGTGCTGTTTGATCCGAAGAATTTTGGCTTAGAACTCCCTCAATAATGGCTTCAGCATCTTCCCAAACTTCATGATCCATGTAGATGTTGGCAAGAGACAATTTATAACCAGATTCTTCTGGCTTCAACTGGATAGCCCGATTGAGTTGAAGAACCGCCTTGTCCCATTGTTCATCAGCTGCTAAATATTGACTAGCATCAGCATACAATTCTGCTCTTTTAGGGTTACAACTAATTGCTCTATCAATAGCCTCAATTGCCATGCGATAATCTTTCCACAAGTAATTAGCATAGCTGTAAACTTCCCAAGCTTTATCGTCATCTGGAATATGTTCAACTAACTTTTTACCACCTTCGATAGCATCCATGTAGCGTCCTCTATCTACCAAATCCCAAAGCTCTTCAAGAGTAGGAATAGCTGAAGCAGCAGCTTGTTGTTCGGGAGTAGCATTTCTTTTCCATTCGGCTAGCTCTTGGTCATATTTAGCACGAGCATCTGGATCTAAAAGTATCTTTCGTGCTTGAGTAATCCATTCCAAACGTTGGTTGATTTGATCGAGTTTTTCCCCCGTAGCAGCATTAACACGAGCCTTTGTTCCTTTAAAAGCATCAAGTAGTGCTTTACGAAGCCGATCTTCTTTCCAGGAAGGATCTAGACTTAAAACTGTATAAAAATCGACCAACTCTGTAGCAATATAAGTACTCATAGTTAATTGTTTCAAATGTCTTTGCTAATAAAGCTCATATTTTATATTTCCCAAAAGCTGCAAAAAATATACATTATCAGCAAGAGATATATTCTTTGGCTCAATTAATTTTTTATGAAAAAAGATAAAAACGACAACGTGCCATGAAGTCATAAATAGCTTTCAGCAACAATATCTATATTGAGTTAAAGTAATAAATATAAAGGATACATAAAACACAAAAGGTGGTAAACAACCAATTAAAAGAAGCAATTAACCAGGCTTCAACTAAGTGGCTACAAAAATATCTACAATCCAATCTACCTCTTTTATCTCTCCCCTCTACTGATTATCAAGATTGGTTTGATGATTTTATTGTAGTTCTGGAGGATAGAGATTTATCTACTCCATTCCAGCAAAGAAACTATCTAACGGATGTACGTAACGCCATTAAAACTCTAGATCCCAACCATCCCGCTTTAGATATAGTTAAATTTGATAAAGAAACATGGACTCAAATCAATCGAACACAAAGCGATCGCATCGCCGAACGAACTACTAAATTTATCGATAATCCCGATGCTATTGTTAAACGGGCTACCGTCTTATTAGGTAGCTATCAATGGTCGGAAATTGCAGCAGGTTTGGCTGTGGTAACAGGAAGACGTTGTACTGAGATTATTAAAACGGCTCAGTTTGAATATAAAACTAAGTACAGTGTTATCTTCACTGGTGCATTGAAGAGAAAGAACGAACCCGTAGAATGTGTCTTTGAAATTCCTACTCTCTGCGAAGCTCAATTAGTAATAGACGCGATCGCGAATCTTAAGACTCAACTAGGAAAAGAGATTCAAAGTTTATCCAAACGACAAGTTAGTTCTCGTTACAGTAAGGGCGTTGCCACTAAATGCGATCGCTATTTCGATGAATTAGTACCTCCAAGAGAAGATAAGGACAATCTCTATACTCACCTCTTTCGGGCTGTCTACGCTACTATTGCCTCTTACTGGTATTGTCCTCCTACTATTCCTGAGATGGAATTTCGGGCGGCAATACAAGGGCACTATCAAATTTTAGATGAAAAGAATCCCCAACTTAGACGTTCTCTTGCTGCTGGTCGAAATTATTTTGATTATAAAATCGGCGACGGACAAGGAAATATTGATGGCAGGTTGGGAATCAAGCTAAGTTTGCCCGATGTTGAAGTTATCGAACAGTTTCAACACGCATATATTTCTCAATCTTCATTATCTACTCCAGGCTCGGCAATCGACCAAAAAGAAGTTATAAATCCCAGCGTCCCCACTGATAAATCTTCGATCGCTCCCCATAACGAAACTAATCCCCCTCAACCCAAACCAACCATGAACGAACAATCTATTTCTGCCAGTAATACTGCTATTGCTATCCCTTCTTTCCTTCTCTCTCGTCTAGATGCTATCGCCAATCAATTAGGGCTTTCTCAGGGAGAAGCCATACAAGCTTTGTTTGCTTGGACTGAAGTGGGTATATCTTTAACTAATAACTTAGAGATTGATGAGAAGACTCCCGAAGCTTTATTTACTTCTGTAGAAGAGTTAAGACAAAGTAATTCCGATCAACCCTCTTTAGAGCAGTCCACCTCTCCCGATTCTGTCTCTAATACCCCAATGAGTTCATTTTCTCCCCAAGAGCAGAAACAAATGATACTTACGGTTTTTAATTCGGTTGAGTTGTTGAGTAAGGCATTAATCGACAAGGAAAGCGATCGCGCATCTGGAGCTTCAGTTAAGGTAACTCAGCAGAAAACTGCTAAAAGAATCCCCTCATCTAGCTCTACTCCGCAAAATTCGCCAAATACAAACGAGCGCGATCGATCTCATAATAGCAATAACACCAACAGTAAAAATACAAAACAATCTCCCCCCAAAGTTTTATCAGAGACTCGACAAAGAGATTCTTCCACTGTGGTAGATGAAGATATTAACGGTGCTATTGATGCAGTTATGGAGTTTAACGATACACCAGGACGACCCCACAAGCAAAAGTTTCGCCTTAGTGTTAAACCTCTCAGCGATCTTTGCGGTCGCGCTAATAATTCTATTGCTGCTCTTCTCAAAGATAGGAGAGAAGAGATTGATCGCCACCATGAGAAACATGAATTAAGTGCTTATCACAATAAAAGCCGTAAAAATAAAGATGGTGTTCATTACCCTCCTATCGAGCAAGAGAGTGAAATTAATTATCAGAAGGTTACTGAGATTTTAGATTCTTAGTTCTTTACTGTTAAAAGCTGGATTGAGGATTGACTTCTTTTATCGCCACAAATCCTTCTTCTACTGTTGGTGGAGACTGTTCGAGATCGTCATAAGATTCATCGATTATCGCTTTTGGTATTTGAATCGGTCTTCTTTTGTTCCAGTATTTGCAAACGTTAACTGGAGTTTTTATCCACCAACATACCCACTCAAAATTAAGATCGCTGGTTTTATCCAGAAAAGATTTTCTTCGATCCAACCGAACATTATTTGCATCATAAATAACAACCTGTTCGTATTTCGCTCCCAATCTGACTCGATCGATTACCTCATTTTCAACATTGTTCCACTTTACCTTGGTTTTTTCACGCTCGGACAATTCTGCCTCAATCGCACTAGCAGAGATAACAACCGAATCGGGAATTTGTTGGTGCAACTGTTTGGCAAAAGTTGATTTACCACTACTGGGTAGTCCAACTATAAAGTGGCAAAGTGTAGTTTGAGTCATGCGAAACCATAGAATTCCCTTGCTGAATCAGTATATATCGATCAATACTTCAAATCGAGGTAGAAATTACTTCCGATCTGGAATAAAAATTGAGGGAATTGAGCGGCAATCCTGATTCGGGAACTATTTTACCCTTGCCTGAAATAGTTAGACCACCCTTAAAGTAATTTTTACAACATGAAGTCTCCAGCGACTAAGCACTTTGAGGTGCTGTAGTCGTGGTATCTGGTTTATCATTATCATAGGTCTTACTCCATAACGTTGATAAACTAGCCCAACTTCTAGGCTTACTGTCAGAGCTTTTACTGACAAGCAACTTGCCCCCTTTCTTGGCAAGCTTAAGTTTGTGCGCTATGTGTCTAGCACGGAACGCTTTGCGTTCCCAGTCTGCAAAGCAGACGATGGCGCATTCGCGCCGTATATTATACGAGGCACTTAGATCGATTGAATATCTTTTTCCAGTAGAAAATGTCCCAAGTGCATAGTTGTCTTTGTCTCGTTTGACTTTGCCAGTTCCGTCGTAGGCTGTACTTGATGTGCCTCGTGCGTAGACTGCTACTATCTTGATTCCATGCTCTTGTCCTAGCTGCTCCAACCTATCGGCAATAGCAGATTTGACCCACCCATGAAATCTTTGTTTAAGACTAGATTTTCTTTTTCCTCCTTTTGGTTTCCAGTTACGAAGATTTTCTATTACAACTGTCGTAGCGTCGTTTGCAATAGCAAAATTAATTATTTGTTTGGCTGTTTGGTTGGCTATATTTTTGCTGATATTAGCTGCTTTACGATAATGAGCTTTAGCAAAACCCTTGTGTAGTTTTTTGGTTAACCGAGCTTTTCTACTAATACGAGCAAGGTGCTTATCTCGTTTATCCAATGACTTGCCATCGGAATAAACTTTCGAGCATGAACCAATCCAGACTCATCTACTATCGAGCAAACAGCAGTGGTATAGAACTATGAATCACGCTGTATTTGAGCTATATTATTATCTTACTTTACAGGTTAAATATAGACATGAATTAATTAACGATGACATACTAACCAGAATGGAATCTATATTCAGAGACACCTTAAGCAAGTGGCGTTGTTCAATGCTTGAGTTTTCAGGGGAGAAAGACCATGTTCACATTTTGTTTGAGGCTCATCCATCTATGAACTTGTCTCAGCTAATAGCTAATCTAAAGACCGTCAACTCTCGGCTAATCAGGAAAGAGTTTGCTTCTTATCTGTCTAAATACTTCTGGAAGCCTTATTTTTGGTCGCTTAGTTATGGGATTAAAACCGTGTCTCGTGGCGCAGACATGGATACTATTGTTAAATATATTCAGCAGCAAGAAAGACCTCAACCTGCTAGACCAAAACATAGTCCTGAGCTAACTAGCGACTACAGCAAAGCTTAGTCGCTAGTTAGCTCAATGTACACTGAATCATCAATGCAATATTAAGCTTAGTTGCTACCAATATTCATTTGTTTACAGTAGACTGGTACAAATTTTCTATCTATTCAACCAATGAATTCTTCAAATTCAGCTTTTTCAAGATATTTGCCACAACCCAAAATATTTTGTACAGAATACCCCAGTCAACCACAAATGCTGTACAACGGATTTGGAGAAATTATTTTAGGAGAAGAAAATGTTATTGAAGGACATCTTGTTGTTTTGATGGAATGGTTTCCTCGTCCCCATCCCCAGTTTACTTTTACCCATAATGCTCCAAAGGAAAATTTGTCATCTCGAAGTTTTACCTTAAAGCTTACTGAACTCGGAACAAAAGCTGAGGCTTTTGCTGAAGATATTGTCTATCATGGTGGAGGAAAAACACCTTCGAAAACAGTTATCTCAGGCTGTTTTTGCGAACCTGTAAATCAAGGAAATAACCTTAATCTATCTTCACTAATATTCTCTATTACTAATTTTCAATGGTTCAATATTTGCAACACCTGGATGGGAGATGAAGCTGAAAATCCCGCTCTTGTAGGCTGGTTAGATTTGATGTTTGAGGGACAATTTGTTTTTCTGACAAATGAATGGCGAATTGTACTGGGAACTATGCGTGACAGCTATGATTTGGAACAGTCTTTGAATAAGAAAGGCGGCTATGGTATCACTCACACTGGCAAAATTGAAAAATTGGACAATAGTGCTTTTTCTTTAGAAGAAGCAAACATACAACTTCAAGGCTTTGCTACTTACCTATCTTTCACTCGTGGTGTATGGCTTTCCCCTCTTTTGCTTACTGGCTACAATCGTTTAGGCGATCGAGTTTTTGAACAATGGTCTAACAGTTATCAGGCAGATTCTTGGAACGATTCTGGCTTAATATTTTGTATTGACTCTACAGAATTACCTGATGCTTTTTCTGGGTTTATGAATAAATGGCTCAATAATGATTATCAGGAGCTAATCAAAGAGTCAATTCATGGGTATATCGAAAGTAGAAAACTTTCAGGAGGAGTCAACTGGGCGATCGCCATGCAACTGACCACTCTTGAAAGACTGTCATGGGTAATTTTAGTTGAATCTTCTAATTTCCTCAGTCCTGATGGCTGGAAAAGACTGCCAGCACACGATCGCATCGGAGGTTTACTATCATATTTTAATTTAGACAAAAAAGTCCCCGATTCAATGCTTAATCTTCAACAGCTATCTAAAGAATTTAATTGTGAAGATGCTGTCAAGGCAATTACACAAATACGTAATACAATCGCTCATCCTATTTCCAAAAACAAACAAAAGAGAATTAGTGATGATGCTAAATATGAAGCTTGGAATTTGGGCTTAGAATATTTAGAATTTGTTTTACTTAAACTTTTTAATTGCCCATTTTCCTTGACTTCTAAATTTTAGGTAATTTCAGATAAATTTAGAAGTCCACGCTTACTTTGTAGTAGAAGTAATAGATTTCAGTATTGGTGAATAAAAAATTAGACCCATGCACGTTATTTACGAAGAAATTACCAATATTAGACAGCGCAAAGTTTTAATTTATTGTCCTCGCGAGCAACCAAAAGACAAGAACATAATTGAGCGTTTGCTCCAATTATTTAAGCCACAACCAAGGAGGTTTTTCTGGATCGCCAAAATTCAAACTGAAAAAGTTGTTTACCGCTCATATAATCTCGAACTCATTAAATCTCTTTTCTTCAACAAAATCGAGCCGAATTCTGAAGCCAAAGACTGATAGAAAAACTAAAGAATTATGTATTACCAGTAACTGTATAATTAACATATATTGTTAGTTTTACGTATTTTAAAATTACTACAAAAATATGACTAATTTCACTAAGAATCATACTTTGAAACCTATTTTTCTAGATTGTTTATCAGCTTTGAATAATTCTAGCCAAACCAAAAATATTAATAAAATCATTGAGCGCATCAAAACTTATGAAATAAAGTTATTAGCTGCGGTTGAGTTTAATTTGAAACAGAAGAAATACTCACAAGAAGAATGCGAACAACGCAAGCAATCAGCAGCACAAGATTCAATTCTCTAGATTTTCTTTTGCTCACAATGCGGCAACAACGCGATCGCACTAACGTGTTGAAACAACGTATCGATCAAATCAGATTTCCCCGAAAAGTAACGAATCTAGTTAACTTTGGATTAATCAAGAATCCCCTCAACTAAAGGCAGAGGAGTGTCAACAGCCTTATAAAATACAAAGCTTCAAAATACCTCCCTCACGATTGTGGGTTCCAATGACATAGGGTGTATCAACGAGAGAAACTAAGCTACAATATTGAGCGTAAATCAAGTTAGAGCCTCGATTTTAAGGAAAAATACACATATTTACATTTCGCAGGCGATCGCAATTTGGGTCGCTTTTTTCGTTTGCCAGTTTTCCATTTACATATTATGAAAACTCTAGAATATAGACACACTAAGTTTCAATTCCTGATAGGAATTAGATCGAATTTCAACTGCCATATCTTAAAAGCATTGCTATATTTAATTTTCGAGGTACAAATGCGCGGGACAGGATAGATACTAACATATTTTGATCGCAAAAGAGTTGAGTAATGCCTAAAACCCTCACCTTGACTGGTGCGCGGTACTGTTAGAATTAAATATAGATTCAAATCCTTATCTGGAAGGGGTTTAGGGCAATCGCAAAACACAGGTATTTTCTACATCCAGCCTACCGCGCAACTTACTAAAGATTTGATTCAATATTGTACACTTTACTCAATCCATATACCTTATCATTGACAAACTTAGCTCTTATGTTTTCTGGTGAGACAATCTCACATTCCATACCATACCTGACAATTTCACGAAAAAACCAGAAAGTACTGTAAACTTCACGCACTATCCTTTTGAAAGGTAGATCGCTTTCTGTTTGTGTTAGCTGCATATCTAATTTATCTGGGTCTACATCATCTGGTTTGCTTTCATAGTTAAAAATCAAACCCCTATACAAATGAAGTTCGACCAAAACTTTTTGCAGATCTCGTTCCCAACGACGCTCGATCGCACTCGCTTTTGCTTCCTGAATTCGATCTAATCTCAGAGTCCAGTTATGCTTCAATTCTTCGACATCAGTATTTCCCTCTGACTCTTCACAACGACAAACTAAAAATTCTCTTTTCTCAATTTGTATTACTTGAGCGTGCAATACTGTGAACTGAAATAATTCTTGTCGGGCATCTTGATAAATTAACTTAAATGGTTGCTGTTGATTTATCAAACTATCGATTTTTTGTCGCCATGCAGGTAAAGGTTGAGCCAAAAACTGTTCGATTTCCGCTCTTAATGGCTCGTTAATTTCGCTGCGATCGCTGAGAATTTGAGCTATTAATTTAGCTTCTTCTATTTTGCCAAGATCTACTAATAACTTGCGAATTCTGTTTAAATTCTCAATTCTTTCCGATGACCAGTCATGATTGGCTGCTACTAGTAATTTTCTTTGAGCGATCGCTTTTAGTAGTTTAGAAATGTTTGGGCGATCTCCCCACATCATGCCGTATTCTTTTGCTAACTCCTCAAGAGCTTTCTTTTCAAAGTCTTTAAGGGATAGACTAATCGATTCTCCTTTACGTCCCATAAGTGTACGTACACTTTGTACTTATCTTTGTTGACTTTTAAAATTATGAGTGCCAAGATACTAAATATCAAGATTTCAAAGTAGCGACAGCAATAAAGATGTCGAATTATTCCCTTGGGTTAAAACCCGTATATTCTTGTCCTGCCGAAGATATCCCCCAGGAAATCAAGCTTCCCGATCGCTGGATTTTATCATGGCATCAACAAGAGACTTATCTAGCAATAGAAGATCCCGATTTTGATGTTGTAATCAATACAGCAATGACTGGAGACGGTAAAAGTTTGGCGGTCGATCTGGCAGTATTATCTAGCAATTGCCTATCTCTCAAGATGTACCCGACTAATGAGTTGGCAAGAGATCAAGAAACCCAGATAAAAGAATACGATCGACTGTTTGAGCCAGAAAATAAGTTAAGAGTTAATCGACTTAGCGGACAGGATTTGGAAATATATGCCGAACAAGAAGCGATCTCCAAAAAGGTAGCTTTTAAAACTCGCGCCGACCAGTCTGAAATTGTTCTGACCAATCCTGATATATTTCACTATCTACATCGAGGAGCTTATTTGACTCCTTACGATAATCCAGATTCGTTATGGAACAAAATCGATAAAACATTTGACCTGTTTGTTTTTGACGAGTTTCATGTATTTAGTGCGCCTCAAATAGCTAGCGTCATTAATACTATGCTATTGATTCGACGTACTAACCGACGTAAAAAATTTGTATTTCTTTCTGCCACTCCAGACCGCGAATTAATCGAACGACTTACCATAGCGGGTTTTAAAATCAAATTAATTGACCCAGTAGCAGAAGGAAAGTATCGATTTCCCACTAACAAAGATGAGGCAGAGAAACTAAGAGAAACCCAATGGCGGGAGGTATCGCGGCAGATCGAGCTTAATTTTATTGGTTTAGAATCGGGTTCGGTAAGTTCGGAAACTTGGCTCAAAGAACATAGCGATCACGTTATCGATCTGTTTGCCAAACATCCAGGTAGTAAAGGTGCAATCATCCTCAACTCTATTGCTGCGGTCAAACGCCTCGTACCTTTTTATCGGGAATTGCTTGAGCCTCTGGGATTGACGGTAGGAGAGAATACGGGATTATCGGGTTTGGATACCAAAGCTAAATCGTTGGCAGCAGACTTGATTATCGGTACGAGTACGATTGATGTTGGGGTTGATTTTAAAATTAACTTTCTCTTCTTTGAGTCTGCCGATGCGGGGAATTTCATTCAAAGATTGGGGAGATTGAGCAGACATGACGGTTACGAAAAAGATGGCAACTGGATCGAATTCGATCGCTACACGGCACATGCTTTAGTCCCCAATTTCCTAGTAGAAAGATTGTTTTCCCGAGATACAGCACCGCTCAAAAATGGACTGATGTACGATCGCCCTTTTTTTCATCGGGTAATCAGGGAACAGTATCGCCAAATTAATGACTTTCGTGGCTATTACTCTCGCTGGGGTGCGGTGCAATCGACAAAACTATTCTGGCAACTGGGACACAAAAATCTCAGACAAGCTTACGATGAAGGGAGTCAGTTAGCTTTTAAGCAAGATTGCGAACGAGTATTTAATACCAGCCTTAAAAAGATCGTTGGCAGAATAAACGGTTGGCGAAGTGAATGGCAGCAATTATCTGGAGGAAAATCAGGGAATCCTATTGCTGAAGATGCGAGTAGTTTTCGTGGGGTAAGTAATTTACAGTGCGGCTTATACGATCTTACTGAAAAGCATGAAGGCGATCGCTTTAAAACTTACAGCCTATCTGGAATACTCAGCAATTTAGAAATTGAAACCATTACCAAAGCTGAATTCGAGCGATTATTAGCTGCTGCCAGACAGAAATCTCGAATACCAATTGCCAAAAGTAGATTTAGTTACTGTCTGGGATTTATGAAGCTGAGACATTATCGCGAGTCAAGACTGAACTGGAACTTTACCTACGGAGAAGATTTAGAACCAATCGCCAGTGCCTATAAAGTGATGGTATTGACGAGAATAGGAGTTTGGCAACCCGATAACTATTGGGTTAGCCAGATCGATAAACAATTGCAAAAACAGGCTTTAGTTAGCTATGTCTTACCGTTTTCCGTTGCAGAAATTCGCAATCGTTTGCGCCTACCAATGCACTTTCAAATCTATCCGATTAGCGATCGCGCTAGCGTACAGGGAACACCACCCTATTCTATTGCTTTCGGTCAGTCGGCACTGTTGATCGATACTTTGGCACACTGGCTCAAGAATAAAGGAGGTGAATCATGGATTATTTAGTAGCTACTTATTTCGATAGTTTTGACAAGGAAAGATCGCCACCAATTATGCTTCATTTAGCCATTCTTCATAGCCACAAGCTAGTAAGCGAGTTTTCACTCTTTCTAATGACTCAGGCGATGGAATGGATGTAGATTGTGCAGCCCAAACATCGTTGAGAACTTTACTGTAATCCTGTTTTGTATAGTAAGAAATGGTTTCAGCTAGATTGCGATCGGACATATCTTGCTCCAATATTGCTAGCAAGGGAAGATAGCTATCCCTATCTATTCCATCGGGAAAGGAGCTTCTAATAAGCTCGTAAGTGCTTCTTAAATGGGGTGCAATTGTACTTTGCATACTTAAATAGCTATCTAACAAAACCTTCTTTGAGTTTGTCAATAGTAAATTTCTTAGCTTGATTCTAAAATGAACTGCATACGTCTTAAGTCTAACACGACGCTCAACTCTAGCTGTTTGAGTCTTTATTATTGAATCAGGCGAACTACAAACTCTGCAAAGAATATGGCAGATGAACGTATGTGTTAAATTCTACTCCCTGGGCAGTAGCTGCTCTAACTGCCTTAGAGTCACAAGTAATAGTAATAATTCCTAGTTTGTCTCCAGTTCCCATGATGATAATATCGTTTTCTCCCAGTTTTCTGGTGACTTTTAATTTTAATGCTCTTGGTGAAGGATCGTCATCAATAATGTCTACTTTTTGCAAGAGCAGATAAGCTCTTGCTCGTTCTCGCTCTCCAGCAATAGTATTGACTATCTTGCGAAATTCTTCGACCGCAGTAGCGGTTATAACCATCTTACAATCTCCTATATACTCTCTTAGTAAGCGTCTTTGAGTCGATCCTTCTGCGATAAATGCAATCGCCGTTCCAGTATCTAAATTGAGCATCAATATCTTTTGGATATAAATATCTCTAGAAGAGATTAGTCTGAAGTACATTCAGAGGTAGATTGTTTCCGATCGGTTAAATTTAAAATCAGGTTTCAATCCTTGACGAAGTATTAGCCCCTACCTGTATTGATTATAAATAAAATGGTCATGATATTAAAATTAACTTAGCTATCAAAAAAAATCACCTAAGTTTGCAAAATAGCAAGATTACCATTTGGAAAGTAATGCTGTGAAACATCCTAAAAGACCAAAAAACACATCTCAACAGCTATCTTTATTTGACCAAGAAGAAGTAAATGTTGGTGAAGACGATCTGTTTGGTAGCGATTTCCACGAAAATTTTGAACAAAGCGATCGCACTATTGATTCATATTCAGAATTATTAACCCTGAAGTTATTACGAGAGGCTATTGCTTCAGAACATTCAAGCGATCCCGTAATGGCTGACTTTGCAGAATATGTATTGCCTAACTTACTTAGGCTTGCTGTTGGAATTACGGCGAAAGGGGGCAAGTTTTTCGATCGCCTAGATGCAATAAATCCGCAAAGAGTAGCTGAGGGTAAGCAACCTATTCGACGGGACAATGCAGGAGATCAGTCTCTAAACACTCATTTATTAAATGGTTTGTTTCCTGCCTATTCAATTTATAGAACACTCAAGCAAACGAATACCACGGTTAAGCGAGAGTTTGCCAAATCGACAGAATTGAAGGCAAGAATCTTAGTTAGTAGTTTTATCCTGCATGACTTTGAGAAGTTCAATTATGATTTGTTTCCTCAGATGCCAGTTGAGTATCGCGATCGCCAGCTAGATGTTCGTAAATTGTCCCTCAAACAACATAGAGAGATTATCGCCTATTTAGTTACTGAACTTGGTCTGGATCGTTTTTTAGCAGGTGATTTGAGCGAAGACGAGCAGTGGTCAAAATATCAAGATGACTTGTTGTTTATTGTTTATAACACTCAGGTTCGCTACGACACCAATCTCAATTTATCCGAACACGGATTAAATCCTCGACTAAAAGATCGTACTCTTGTTTGCATGGCAGATCTTTGTTGTCTGGCGGATTCTTTGGCTTCGGTTGTCAAACACCCCCAGGATGCAGAACATAAAAGGCTGAAGGGACTGATGCACAATCTCGGTGATGGGCAACTAAAGCTCACCTATCATCGTCTGGCGGAAAATCGAGGAATACTAACTAATGTGGTCAATAATGCTTTGATTCAGGCTCACACAGACCTAAATAATAAAGATAAGCATTACTATCAACCTCTTTTATATCTACCTATAGGGGTCATTTATGTCGCAATTAAAGATGCGCCCAAAATTGCGATCGCGGATCTTCCAGACAAGGTAATTGCCAGTATTAAAAGTCTCTGTGCTAATCGCTTGATGCAGAATCAGATGGGTTTTGGTCGAGATGGTAAGGGAATAAAGTATGCGGACTATTATCAGCAGTTTTTTAACCTGCGCGGAATGATGCAGGTAGCATTGAGGGCTACCTTAAGAATCCTCCACGACAAGAAAGATTCGGTGGCACAAAAGCGTAGTGATAACTTAGTTAAGTTCCAGCAGCAGCAGGTTTTACTAGACGACTTTGACTTTGTTTTTGCCGACGATCTTCGCTGCGATCGCCTGGCAGAGTTTGGGGATGTAATTAGCCGTAAGATTTGGGGTGAGAGGGTAAATAAAATTGAGGCTTTGGTTAAAGCCAGTAAGAAAGACAAACAAACCGAAGATTTGCCAGAGATAACCTTAAAATCGGAAGATTTAATTCTCAAGGTAGCGCAGTTCTGGCAGTTAGAACAATATCTGCCCCAACTCAAAGCGATCGCCAAAATTAATGAAAGTCTCAAAGAGCAAAAGCTCAAAGGCAATACGGGTGGTGTACCCTACGGCTGGTATTTTTTGGCAGCCAAATATCTCCAGCACAACCCTGGAATAGAAGATGTGCGGGATACGGGGGAACGGTTGATTGAGTTTGTAGCGGGTTTAGTCGAACCAATTGTCGAGCAATATCAACTAGACGATGGTTGGTCAGATCTAAGATTATGGCTACAAAGGATTGTTATGTTACCCGAAGTACCTTCAGAGTTTAATAGCAGCCCGCAAACCTTTCTTGACGAGTTAAAGAACTATCAGCTTGCTAAAAAGCCAGGTAGAGGCAGGCAGCTAATTTGCTCAGTCTCTCACTCGGCTTACAGCGTTAGCGAACAGATGGAGTCGGCGGTGCTGTTTACCCCCCAGGTGTATACCAACAAGCAGATGCTAGGGGGATCGAATGCCAAACGCAATATCGACCGCATTGCAGGAATTGAGATGATGCTACGGCAGATCTTGATGAATCAAACTCAAGCAGTGGGTAAGCGTTTTGAGGATGGCAAGTATCGCTATATCTACTTTTACCCTACTTATTACTTCACTCCAGAAACCAACAAGTTTTTACAAAAAGCCTATGCTGGTATCGCTCAGACTCGCTTTAGTACTGGCGTTCGCAATCATTTTATCAGTAATGAATTACAGGCAGACTTCAGCCAGCAACGCTATCAAAGCTTGGATACGTTCTTGATTGATGAAGATTTAGAAGTAAAGCAAAACCTACCCGAAGACGATCCTAACTATAAAAAAGACCGTAGCTTCAAACTTTCCTATCCCAAAGATTTGCCCCTGACTTTCTATTTTATGGCACTACCTCCAGGGAAAGATAGTACCGATACCGAATCTTGGGTGATGCCTTCCTGGTTGGCTTTTGCCCTACCAATGATTCTGGATGTAAAAACTGTGGTATCTGAATCGCCGATACCACCCTTTACTGATGGAACGGAATTTGAAGAGACAGTCTTTCTCGATAGTGCGCCCCAAGCTTTTAAGCTATTGACGGGGAGCGATCGCTTTCGTTTGGACTATATCTTAGAAGGTTGGAAATCGGGAGACAAAAATTATCCTGCCCCCCTAAATGTCTTAACAGCAGCCTACGCCATCCATTTAGATGTCAATGCCAAACAGGGCAAGTCAGGCTATAACTCCAACTGGGGCAAATTAACCGAACTGGCAAAAGACTTTGTTACTAGTCCTCTATATGTTTTCAACTATCTCAATCAATGGGCACGTAGGCAAAGTACTAATACCGCACCGATAAGCAAGATCGAGCTTTATACCCATTACTTTTATCCCTGCTTCGATCCCTATGCCGATTACGATTTCACCGAACAAAAATGGAATATGACCGAACAATCGCCACTCAATCATCCCTTAAGACTTACCGAACTCTATCGAAAATTTTATCGGGCTAAGAAACTATACAATCCTAAAGCTAATGCAGTGTTGAAACCAATCGATATCGCAGCAGATACTTTGCTTAAAGCCGAATCTACTGTATTTGAAGGGGAAACCCTGGTTTATACAGTTGCTGCTGAAATCAGTAAGCTTATGGATCGGGTTCACGCTAATAATGCCGAAGGAACTTGGAAATTTAATAGTCAACAAAGAGACCAAGAAAGAGCAGCAATTTTAGAGTTTTCCCGCTATTTCGTGGTGGATGTATTTGAGAAATCTTTTAGGGGCGATCGCGCGCGTTTGGCGGGAAAGCAACTCAACTTGATTCGTGATACCTGCGAGTTTCTCTATCGATTAGAAAACGATAAAGATATTGAAATTTATGAGCGAGAAAAAAAGCAAAAAAGTAAAAACTAGAGCAATGCTTTGCCACCAGCACTAAATAATCTCACTAAGACAATCGGGAGTAAATTATGACTTTTCTTAAATCTATCGATACTAAATATTTCCACCAAGAGATTCCCTACAAGCCAATGGGCAAATACGCTCATTTTCTGACCATGCGCGTGACCGAATCCTATCCCCTATTTCAGACCGATGGGGAGTTAAATAAAGCCAGGGTTAGGGCAGGAATTGAAAATCGAGATCCGATTAGTCGTTTGACTATGTTCAAGCGCAAGCAATCTACCCCAGAACGCTTGGTGGGCAGAGAATTACTCCGTAACTATGATTTGGTGACGGCAGAAGAATGCGAATACAATGTCGATTTTGCGAAAAACAATGCCGACTGTATTATTTACGGTTTTGCCATTGGCGATGGAGGTTCGGAAAAATCTAAGGTAGTAGTCGATTCGGCATACTCGATTACTGCTTTTGATAAGTCTCACGAAACCTTTACCCTCAATGCTCCTTTTGAACATGGCACGATGAGTAAAAATGGTGAGGTGACAAGCAGGATTAATCAGCAAGACCACATTCGCCCGCAAGTATTTTTTCCCAGCATTGTCACCCTCAAAGATCCCACAGAGGCAAGCTTTCTCTATGTGTTTAACAACATACTTAGAACTCGTCACTATGGCGCACAAACTACCAGAACGGGGAGGGTTCGTAACGAACTAATTGGCGTTATTTTTGCCGACGGCGAGATAGTCAGCAATCTACGGTGGACACAGGCAATTTACGATCGCCTGATCGATAAAATAGATACTCTCGATCCTCTGAATGAGGATGATGTAAAAGAAGCTGCTACCACATCAATTGAGGAACTCATGGATCGAGAATACATCGTTCATCGAGATTTTATTGGCAATAAATTTACTCCCTTACTAGAAGAAGTCAAAGCTTTAACGGGGAATGAAAAACAGGTGAAAGCATTTTTAACCAAAGCCAATAATGAGGCAAAGGCTTATTTTCAGGCATATATTGAGAAGCCTAAAAAAGCAGCCAAATCTAAATAATCTTTTGTTTTATTTTTATCATGACCGTTATTTATCGCTGTCGTCTAGAACTACACGATAGCCTCTACTTCGCTACCCGTGAAATTGGTAGGCTATACGAAACCGAACCAATTTTACACAATTACGCTCTTTGTTATGCCTTGGGATTGGTAGATAGCGAACAATACGCTACTACTGTTGCCGAAGAACATGAATATCGCTATTTTTGTAGCGAACAGATGCCCAAATACAAAGAACATTTAACTCCTTTAAACGAACGGGAAATCTACGTTACGCCAGGGCGATCGCTCAGTCATACCTCGGTGTTGAATACTTGGAAATATGCCAATAACAATTACCATGTCAAAACTCAAAAGACTCAGAAGAATATTCCTAGTTTTGGTCGCGCCAAGGAAATAGCACCAGAAAGCCAGTTTGAGTTTTTCATTATCTCTAAACAGTCGCTAGATTTGCCCCAATGGAAATGGATTCGCTTGGGTAAGTGGATGAGTAAAGCTCAGGTAATCTTCGAGCAACTTTCGCCAGTGAAACTACAGCAAGGACTATTCACCTGCACCCATCCTTTAAATCCTTTGGATGTCATGTTCACCAACCAAGTCTTTAGCTATGACGTAATTAACATGCCTCCTGTAAGCTTGATTCGCAACTCTCAAATACAAGGTCAATATTATGCGGTAGCCAAAGATTTGAAAATTCCTGCAAATTTGGAGTATCGCTTTAATTAAAACTAGATCTATGCCCTACAGTCTGATTCTCAATTTAACCCCTCAAGCCCCAATTTACCCTGGTTATGCGCGGGGGCGACACTTACACGCTTTGTTTCTCAACTTAGTCAGTTATGTAGATCTAGAATTGGGCAACTTTTTACACGAACAAAAAACTAACAAAGCTTTCACCATCTCTCCATTACAAATACTCGATACTCGACTCAAACTGTCAAAAGCCAAACCAATAGATAAAAAAGCACGTCTGCAATTTGAACATCAAAAAGCAATCGCCCCTCATACCCCTTGCTGGTGGCGTATTTCTCTATTGGATGAAAGTTTGTTTGGCAAACTAACTCAACTTTGGCTTAATATCAATCCCGATAAACCCTGGCATTTGGGCAATGCCGAACTCAAAATTGGTAATATTTTGGGTACGCCCCAATCGGAACAACCTTGGGCTAATGCTATTCCTTACGATCGCTTGTACGAAGAAGCTTCAGAGAAAAAGCGCAAGTTTACCTTTTCTTTAGCGACTCCAACTACCTTTAGCAAACAGAAATCCGATAATCCCCTACCCATTCCCGAAAGTATCTTTGGAAGTCTTGGCAGACGTTGGAATAGTTACAGCAAAGTTCAAATTCCCTTGGAGAAACTACCTTTAGATCGTCTATATCCCAGCTATTTCAACATTCGTACCGAAGTCGCTAACGACTATAACCAAAGTAAATTAATTGGTTGTGTCGGCGATATTAGCTATCACTATCGCGGAGATGAAAATTCACAACAACTTAAATACCTCAATACTCTAGCCAATTTTGCTCTCTATTCGGGCATGGGTAAAAAAACCACGATGGGCATGGGTATGGTGAGGCGCATTAACTGAACACACAACTATTTTTATGGAAGAAACTATACCAATTGCCGCCCTCAATCACTATGAATACTGTCCCCATCGCTGTTGGCGAATGTTTTGTGCGGGAGATTTTACAGACAATCACTACACCATTGAAGGAAGCAGCCTGCACGAGCGCGTTCATACAGTTGGGCAAGAACATCGAGATGATATTTGGCAAGTTAGGGCAATCTGGCTTAAAAGCAAAAATTACGGTCTAGTTGGCAAATCAGATTTAATCGAATCTAATGACGGCGAACTTTACCCTGTTGAATACAAACGGGGCAAAAAAGATGACTGGAGTAACGATGCCCTGCAAGTCTGCGGACAGGCTTTATGCTTAGAAGAAATGACAGGTAAACCTATTGCTACTGGTTACGTCTACTACACCCAAACCCATCAACGCCAACAAGTTACCCTCGATGAAAGTTTAAGGGCTAAGGCGATCGCCACTATCGCCACAATCCAAGAAATGATGCAGACGGGTTCGATGCCCCCACCAACCTACAAACCCCGCTGTAAAGGTTGTAGTCTTTACGATCGCTGTCTGCCGAAGGCTGCAAACAAAGTCAAACGCTATCAGGAGTAAATATGGGTACAGTTTATCTCACTCAAGAATACGATTCCTTTATTGGTAAAACTGACGAAAGGCTTACAGTTAAGGCAAATAAAAAGAAATTATTAGACGTTCCTTTGATTAAAATAGATGGTTTGGTGGTTATGGGGCAAGCGACAATTTCTCCCGATGCCATTAGCGAACTATTAGCCAGAAAGATCCCCCTCTCGTTTGTTACTGCTACAGGAAGATATAAAGGTTGCCTACAACCAGAATTGACTAAAAATATTTTGGTTAGAAAAGCCCAATGGCAAGCCGAAGGCAGTACCACCGCAGCAGTTCATCTCGTTCGCGGTTTTGTCCGAGGCAAGCTTAAAAACTATCGTCAGTTTCTAATGCGCCGTCAGCGGGAAGATTCTAAGCTAAATTTAGACAAAACAATCTCAAGTTTAGAACGGGCGATCGCGCCAATCGATAGTACCGATAGTATTGATTCTTTGAGAGGATTGGAAGGGGCGGGAAGTGCAGCCTATTTTGGTTATTTCAATCGCTTAATTCAAAACCCTCAGTTTCAGTTTAAATCTCGCGTCCGCCGTCCGCCAACCGATCCTGTCAATTCTTTACTCAGTTTGGGTTACTCTTTACTCAGACATGATGTGCAAAGTGCGGTCAACATTGTAGGTTTCGATCCCTATTTAGGCTATCTTCACTCTCAAAGATACGGTAGACCTTCCTTAGCCCTGGACTTGATGGAAGAATTTCGCCCCCTAGTTGTTGATGCAATCGTACTGAGTGCTATCAACAAAAAGAAGCTAACCCCAGATGAATTTAGCACAGAGGCCATTAGCAATGCAGTTTCCTTGAATAAGGAAGGGCTAGAGATATTTCTGCGACTTTACGAACAGAAAAAGCAATCTCGGTTCAAACATCCAGTTTTAAAACGACAGTGCAGCTATCAAGAAGCATTTGAGATTCAAGCTCGATTGATGGCTAAATACCTAATGTTAGAAACAGACAAGTATCCACCGTTAATCTTGAAATGATCCATGTTCGTTATTGTTAGCTATGACATATCTGAAGACAAAAGACGTACCAAAATTCATGATATTCTCTGTTCTTACGGTCAGTGGATGCAGTACAGTCTGTTTGAATGCAGCTTAACTAAAACCGAATACGCTAAATTGCGATCGCGATTACACAAGATCGTCAATTCCGATACTGACAGCATTCGTTTTTACTTTCTCTGTAGCTGTTGCCAAAATAAAATTGAGCGTATTGGAGGCGAAACTGTTCGAGATGAAACCATTTTCTTCGTCGAATAGGTTGCGCGAAAGGTTGGGTGTAGAAAATGCCTATGTTTTGCGATCGCCCTAAACCCTTTCCAGATAAGGATTTGAATCTGTATTTGATTGTAATAGTACCGCGCACCAGTCAGGGTAAAGGTTTTAAGCATTACTCAGCTCTTTTGCGATCAAAATATGTTAGTATCTATCCTGTCCCGCGCATTTGTACCTCGAAAATCAAATATAGCAATGCTTTTAAGATGTGGCAGTTGAAATTCGATCTAATTCCTATCAGGAATTGAAACAACTTACCTTTACCAGTGGCGCGAGGGATGGGATTACCAAGTTGAAATTCGATCTAATTCCTATCAGGAATTGAAACACTAAATACTTGTTGAAAAAACTTTTGACCAAAAGTTGAAATTCGATCTAATTCCTATCAGGAATTGAAACGTAATCAACGACATTACCCGCCGTCCAAACAAGTTGAAATTCGATCTAATTCCTATCAGGAATTGAAACAAGTTTCTCAAGCAGCCGTGAAGCGTTGGCGAGATGGCGAGGTTGAAATTCGATCTAATTCCTACTCCCATCCCGCTATAAAATTACCTAAGATAGAGGAGTTGAAATAAAGGGTTGAAATGAGAGGTAGAACAGTGGAAAAAGCTGTACTACGCAGAGCCGAATGGCTCAGAGCGTCGCTAGACGCGGTGTGATTCGTTCCTACGAAATCCTCATTATAGGAGGGATGTAGGGCATTCGATTTAGTAACCCCTCTGGGTTTTGAATCCTTAAGATACCTTTGAATGCGACGCTCATCCCGTTGTTGTTGTTCGTATTCACAAAGAGTCATCAGAAACTTTCCGTAAGACCAACCCTGCTTTTGAGCTTGAGCTTCAAGAGCTTGCCAATGTTGATTCA
>JBCDCO010000052.1:0-24216 GCA_039181635.1 Cyanobacteria bacterium P01_G01_bin.19
TGGTCCTGCGGACTTCAAAGGCTTTACTATCGGCGTACCTTTCCCCTATTCGATGCACAATCTCCTGTTGCGCTATTACCTAGCCACAGGCGGTATTGACCCCGATAAAGATGTAAAAATTCGCCCCGTCCCCCCACCAGATAGTATCGCCCAATTAGTTGCAGGGGACATTGATGCTTACCTGATGCCCGATCCTTTCAACCAACGGGCAGTATATGAAGAAGCAGGTTTTATCCACAAACTAACTAAAGAACTATGGGAAGGACATCCCTGTTGTGCCTTTGCAGCCAGCGACCAATGGATCAATGCCAATCCCAATACTTTCAGGGCATTAAACAAATCTATCATCGAGGCTGCTGGTTATGCCAGAGATCCTGCTAATCGCGTTGAAATTGCTAAAGCGATATCCGAAAGGGCTTTTCTCAATCAACCTGTAGAAGTCGTAGAGGCAGTATTGACAGGTAACTTTGAAGACGGTTTGGGCAACACCAAAGCCATACCCGATCGCATCGATTTCGACCCCTATCCTTGGCAGAGTTTTGCTAACTGGATCTCCTCTCAACTAGTACGTTGGGATTTACAGGGAGATGATAAAGTTAAAACTGCGATCGCCGAAGATAAATACGAAGAAGTGGGTCAAGAAATCTTTATGACCGATTTAGCTCGAGAATTAGCCCAAGAAGTTGGTCAAACGCCTCCAGACGACATCTATCGCTCTGAAACCCTAGCATTCGACGAATTCGATCCCGCCAATCCCCAAGGATATATCGACGAACAAATCAAAAAATACGGCGTTTAATCATTAAACATTGAACATTAATCATTGAACATTGAACCAACAACTAACAACTAATAACTAACAGCAACGGCTGCAATTGCTAAATGTTAACTGATAACTGGTAAATGAAATGACCATAGTCCGAGAGAAAGTAATTAATAGCAAACCAGACAACAAATTATTGGAGAACAATAATGTCAAAGCATTCTTATTATTTCTATTATCGCTAGGTATCTTCCTGTTGTTTTGGGAAATTGGGGCAAAGATGAAATGGTTTGCCAAGGGCGTACCCACTGCATCTTTGACCATCCAAGAGTTGTGGTATTGGGTAACTCATCCTTTCTATGACAATGGACCAAACGATTTGGGAATTGGTTGGAATTTGCTGATTAGCTTGAGGAGGGTGGCAATTGGCTACACTCTGGCTTCAATTATTGCCGTTCCGCTGGGGATTCTAGTAGGGATTTCTGAAGTAGCATTTAAAGCTTTTAACCCCTACTTCCAACTCCTTAAGCCTGTATCTCCCTTAGCTTGGCTACCCATAGGTCTTTATCTTTTCCGCGACTCAGAACTTACAGGTATTTTTATTATTACCATTGCCAGTATTTGGCCTACTCTTACTAATACTGCTTTTGGCGTAGCTAATGTCGATTCTAGCTATCTTGATGTTTCCAAAACTCTTGGTGCATCCCGTTGGCGGACAATTTTTAAAGTGATTATTCCAGCGGCATTACCCAACATTATTTCTGGTTTGCGAATTAGCATGGGTATTTCCTGGCTGGTAATCGTGGCTGCGGAAATGCTTCTTGGTACGGGACTGGGGTATTTTATCTGGAATGAATGGAATAACCTCTATATCCCTAACATTTTGGTAGCAATCTTTATCATTGGCATCGTAGGTATCGTTCTCGACCAAATCTTTGCCTATTTAGAAAAATTAGTTTCTTTTGGCAAATCATGAGCACATCTTATTCCCAAAACTACCACACCGTGTCTGACGATACTAGCAACGCTCAAATATCTTTGCGTCATATCTCGAAAATGTTTCCTGGGCGCAAAGGCTGGCTGAATAAGATTACAGGTCAAGCAAGTTCCGATTTTGTAGCGATCGAAGATATTAACCTCGATATCGAACACAATACCTTTGTCTCGATTATTGGTCCTTCTGGCTGTGGTAAGTCTACCCTACTTAATATTATTGCGGGTTTGAGTTCTGCTACCAGTGGGGAAGTGTTAATCAACGGACAAATGGTAGACAAGCCAGGACCCGATCGCGGTATGGTTTTCCAGAGTTATGCCCTTATGCCCTGGATGACTGTACAAGACAACATTAAGTTCGCGGTGGAAACTGTCTTTCCCAAAATGCCCGAAAAACAACAAAACCGCGTCATTAAAGAAAATATTCAGCTAGTTGGCTTAACTGGGGCAGAAAAAAAACGTCCCCACGAACTATCGGGAGGAATGCGCCAAAGGGTAGGCATCGCTAGAGCATTAGCCATCAATCCCCAAATCCTGTTGATGGACGAACCTTTTGGAGCGTTAGATGCTTTAACTCGTAGCTTTCTACAAGACGAAATCGAGCGTATTTGGGAACAACAGCGCAAAACCGCCATTATGATTACTCACAGCATCGAAGAAGCATTATTGCTATCCGATCGCATCGTGATGATGACCAAAGGTCCCGCAGCCAGAATCGACGAAGTATTAGAAGTCCCCTTCCCCCGTCCTCGCGATCGCACTACCGTCGAAAACCATCCTGCATATCACGAGTTGAAAAAAGAAATGGAAGATCATTTATATCGGGAAACTAGGGCAGTTGAAGAAGCTCGCATTAAATAACTTATACACAAAATCTATCTGTCAGGGTTGGGAGACTAGGGGACTAAGGGAAAGCTAACAGCTCAAAGCGTAGCACTACTAACAACCAACAACTAGCGACTAACCACTAACATTCAGCAAGAGGAATAAAATTATGGCAATTGCAGAAATTACCGAAAAATTATTAGCAGCTAAAAAAGAAAAAGGCGTTACCTTTGAAGATTTAGAAAAGGCAGTCGGACGAGATGAAACTTGGATCGCCTCGGTGATCTATCGTCAAGCCAGTGCAGATATGGACGAAGCCACCAAAATCGTCACTACACTCGGCTTACCCGAATCAATGGCGGAAATACTGACTATTCCACCCCTCAAAGGATCTCTAGAACCACAAATACCCACCGATCCTTTGATCTATCGCTTCTATGAAATAATGCAGGTCTACGGAATGCCTGTTAAAGCAGTAGTTCACGAAAAATTTGGCGATGGAATTATGAGTGCGATCGATTTTTCGATTGAAGTAGATAAAGTACCCGATCCTAAAGGCGATCGCGTCAAGATTACTATGTGTGGTAAGTTTTTACCTTACAAGAAATGGTAATATTGCCCCCTGTCCCCCAATTCAGGGGGAACAAGTAGAAAGATTTAAAACCCGTTCCCGACGAACTGCGACAGAAATACTTTGAAGCAACTGGAGGGCGATATGTTTTTCGTCCCGATCTGCGTCGAGCGGTGATTTTTGGTCGTCACGATTCAGACAACTCCAGTAAATAGGTAGAGTGGGTATTGCCAACCCTACAATCTATGAATAATTATTGATTCGTTGTTACTTCTTCTCGACGCTGCGCTTTCTCGGTTGCAGAATCTACAGCCAATGCACCCGCACCAGCGTACATAGTCATTAATAATCCGCCAATTAGACCGATGTTCTTGAGAAAGCTATTTAATTCGTCGGGATTGCCGATAGGATTGTGGAAGACTAAAGTTGCGGGAATTAGAAATAAGATTAGTAATAAAGAACCGATTTTGACTTTATAGCCAAAGAGTAGAGAAAGTCCACCGAGTAATTGAAAAGCGATGGTAAAAATTAATAAGATATTGGGAATAGGCAAGCCCTGTCCTGCCATCATTTCAGCAGTACCAGCAAAACCAAAGATTTTGCCGATTCCTGAGTTGATAAAGATAATGCAAAGACAAATACGGGCTGCTAAAGGTAGATATTTCATTTGATAATTTACTCCTAAATATTTTTTTTGATATTTTTTATTTACTGTTAGTTATGGGCGAATAGCTATTCGTCCCTGCGAGCGATCGCGTTTTTTCAGCCAATCATCCATAGAAATGCGATTGAAACTCAATGCTGCTAACAGAATAAACAAGACAATGTTGTAATTCATAAGCAGCAACAATATCCCTAGTTTTTAAACCGAGATTGACTTCGGGGATTCGGAACTTACTTTCTAGCATAATAATTTTTACTCATTACTCGTACGGCAGCATTATCCGAAAGTTCATCTCCGCCTGTCACCACGATGTTTTGCCCTTATTGATGTTTGTATAAAAAAAATAAATGTAAGGCTTTATATAATATATTGCCGAGGGAATCTATCGATCGTTATCTATCTTCCGACCGATCTTTGCAATTTGTTTCTTTAAGTAAATTATTTTTACAATTGTCTGACCGTCAACTACAATCGTCTCGGCGATCGCCGTAAAGTCGGAACTGGGAAAATAAGAGTCCGTGATCGAGTTCAGACAGAAAAAACGCCTTCTTAATAAATAAGAAAGCGTTGCTTTATGGAGTAAAAAACTAAAAAGACTAATTACTTTGGAGAATAGATTGATTACTAACTGCTAACTGCTGTTTGTTCCACGGCTGGTTCGACTGTCGAAGCTTCTTCCTTAAAGGCAAAGCGCAGCAGAGGAGGAGCAATAAAGGTAGTCAGAATTACCATGATAATCACCGCAGCTTGTAAAGGCTTGTCCAAAACTCCGCTAGCAGCGCCAATACCAGCAAAGACTAACCCAACCTCACCCCGAGGAATCATGCCAATGCCGATCGCCAGGCGGTTAACTTTCTCTTTACCGAAGATTGCCCAACCAGTGATAATTTTACCGAGAATAGCGACTGCAATTAGGAAAGCGGCGATTACTAAACCTTGGCGGTTATCGGCACTGCTGGGATTAAGCACGCTGAGGTCTACTTTGGCACCAACAGAGACGAAGAAAATGGGGACTAGAATGTCGGCAATGGGGATAATTTGCTGGTCTAAATCTTTGCGCTTGTCGGTTTCATCCAGTACCAAACCAGCTGCAAAAGCACCCAAGATTGCTTCCAAATGAATCGCATTAGCCAAGAACGCCATTAAGAATGCGAAGATCAACGCAGGGATAACTAATTTACCTCTAGTCTGTAGCTTTTCCGCGATCGCCACAAAGCTTTTATTAAAGAACTTACCTAAAAAGATTGAGCCCAGCAAGAAAGCGGTTGCACTAATAATCAAATAAACAAGATTAGCAATATCTACATCGCCAGTTTTTGCCAAAGAAGCCACTACAGCCAAAACAATAATACCAAGAACGTCATCGATAACCGCCGCACCAACAATAATTTGACCTTCGGTAGACTTGAGCTGTCCCAATTCTGAAAGTACTTTGGAAGTAATCCCAATACTGGTAGCAGTTAAAGCCGCACCCGCAAATACTGCAGGAATAGTGGGCATCCCAAATATCAGCATCAGTCCTGCTGTACCAGCGACAAAGGGAGCGACAACCCCGACAACAGCTACGATAGCTGCTCTAGAGCCAACTTTTTGCAGCTCCCTCAAATCCGATTCTAAACCGATTTCAAACAGGAGAATAATTACCCCCAATTCGGCAAGAACTGAGATGACTTCACTAGAAGAAGCAAAAACACTTTCAGCATTTTCAGGACTCAAACCAGCGATCTGCTGCAAAATAGTTACTACCACCGAATCGCCAGCCATAGCACCCGTTTCAGGAAATACCAAGAGGTGCAAAGCTGAGACCCCTACTACAACCCCAGCTACCAACTCCCCCAACACGGGAGGAAGATCGACTAGCCGAGAAAGTTCTCCGCCCAGCTTACTAGCTAGATAGATAAAAACAAGACTTAAAAGAACTCCTGCCAAAACTAATGGTGCGGCTTCGGCATTTGGTTCAGTTGCTAGTAAAGGTAAAGGAGATAGGGGTACAAGATCGACCGCTAGCCCTCCCTGAAATATTGATGCTAAATGTGTCATGGCTCTTCTTTACACGTGTATTAAAACTTTTTTATCGCCTGTAGTTTGTCGTTATTATTGACTGGTAAAGGACAGGTAACCTAAAAATTAATTGCTAACTATCAAATTGGTCGACATTATCTAAGTCAGTCTTGCTATGCTTGAATATCCAAAAATAGCTCGTTTGCAGATATCTAATTTCGATATGCACCCATAATCAAAATTCCACTTAGGCACTGAAACCAGAGTGGACTGTAAAAAAAGCCCCAGCCTAAAGGCAAAGCTACAACAGAAGTTAAGGCTAAACGATGAACCTGATCGTCAGTAGTTTTCATTCCAATCCAGAGTGTTACTAGTCCTAAGAGAAATAAGAAGCAGTGTGCCATTGAATTACATAGGTTCCTAACTTAAACAATCTTTAATATAGATAAAAAACTATTGTATATTTTTTACAATTGACTTTCCTCTATGTATCCATGATAGAACAATAAACGGAAATGTGAATATCTGGGGCTTAAAATTTTCTAATCGTATACTTAAACAGAGCTTATCAATCGATTACAGGTTTTAAATCTCGATCTTTGGGATAACTGCTACTTATCAATGCATCGCTTAATCTTGGCAATGGACGTGCCACCATAAGTAGACCGACATGATTAAACCTAACTATGTACAAACAAAATAAATCACTTAAATACTTTTGACTTTTGACTTTTGACTTTTGACTTCCTACCATCACATTTAACTTTAATCGTCCCTACCTACTTAAGAAACACGAAAATAACTTGAACTCCACAAATGTATGGTTTTCAGGAAAAGTACTTAAGTACAGCCTTCTCTGCTTCAGCAATTGGAGTTTTACTTTTGCTTTGAGGAGGAGCGAATTCAGTAGTTTCCAGGTCATAAGTATATAAATCTATCGTTTGCTCTCTCTCATCCTGGTTTCTTATTTGACCTTCTTCTGATGGATAAAGGACAGTACCCATAACATTACTAAGGTGTTTAAAAAACACGTCAAAAGAGCTTGATTTATTTGAGGAAACTCGATCACTTGGTCCTTCTGTAAGGCGTAGACCTAACATATTAGGATTCAACGGCTTTAAGTTGGGATATTTTGTAGAAATAGATGGCGACAAAAAGTCAAAGGCATGTAAAGGAAAATTATTTAGAATACCTCCGTCAATCCACATGCCATGATAGTCATCTTCTCCCAGGTTATACTGACCGACGGGTACGCTTGCTTCTACATGAACGGGTTTAAATAGAAACGGTAAGTTCATTGATATGCCTACAGCTTCAGCAACAGGGAAATCGGGAGTGTGCCTCATAGAAAAGACAGCAGGTTTGTGTCTAGAAATGTTGGCACCAGTAATCACTAAATCTACGCCAGTAAGTTCAAAGAATGTACGAAAATTAATCTCTGAACCATCGATACGAGGAATGGGTTTTGGCTCTCCTGGTGGAGTTGTTTTTTCAACGAATTTTTCCCATAGTTGATCATAAATAGAATTTTGTAGAAACTGCCTAACTGCAACACCAGGGAACATGCCTCTATCGAATAAAATATTATTGAGATAATTCTCAGGGGAAGATACCAAACGCTTTATGATGGGGTTTGATATGTTTCCAAAAGTACCAGCCCTTGCTAAATATCCAACCGCATTTATCAGTAGTGTGAAACCCAGAATGCTACTTCGGCGTTGGCGCATAATGTCACGATAAGAGCTTCCTGAAGGAATTTCAGTCTTTAAGGTCGGTCTATTTTTTTTATCTACCGATCTCACTGTCCCTACAAAAGGATCGTCAAAAAAACCTGTAAATATGCTGGAGTTACTCAACATATTTTGAATTTCAGCGGAAGTATATCCCATAGCCAAGAACATTCCCGTTATTGCACCAGCAGAGGCTCCACTAATTCCTTTTATCTGATTCTTGTCAGGTCGGTCGATATCGATTGGAAGTACCCCAAATTTTTCGAGCGCTTTAATTGCTCCAAGATAGGTTACACCCTTACCGCCACCGCCCTCTAAAGCCAGATAATGTACATTTTTCGGATTCGTAATTTGCGTCATAGCTAAATATTATTTATTTACCTAAGCACACTTTTGGATTCTTTAACAGGTATAGTCATCGTTCTGAGGAAGTCCATCTTGAACTATAACTCCATCTTGAACTATAACTAAGTCGGTAGGGAGAGTAGCTGTATGGCTGGTTGATTCTTCCACGTCACCCAACAGCTCACGACCTAGGATTAGGTCTTGATAAAGTGCGGCAAGCTCCTCGTTGGTAAAATCACCTTCGAAGTCAAAGGTATCTTCTTCGAAGTATTTCTCAATCTGTGCTTCAAAGTGTGAATTTTCCTGCACGGGTATTAATACCTGCGCCCAATGTGCTTTAAGAAGAGCCTGCCTCCGTTCATCAACATGCTGATATGCACCCAACTTTTCTAAACCAATCTCTCTAGAATTAGGACCATAGTTATAGAGCTTGTAGCTCATGTTGTTCCAGTCGATAGTATTCTCGAAAAAATTAATGGTTTTTAGATCGTAAGAGTTTCCCCTATCAATGTGATAGTTATTAAGAGTGTGGAGAACTAATTCCTTGACTGCCAGTCGCTCTTCCTGACGTAGGCTACTTGGCGACTTCATCGGTTGAGGTTTACCTACAGTTAATAGGTGATTCTCGTACTCTGCCATCTGCTGCAAATACGATTGATATAGACCAGTGAAGGTATCTAAACGCCACCGTTCTAGCGCTTCTTCTGTTCTTACAGCACATAAAGTAACCGTCACTGAAACACCAGGCTTGATTGACACAGTATTTAATGCCACAGGAATATCACCTCTCATATCAGCAACAGAATAGAAATACAGATTCTGCGTGTTTTCGAACATCGTGGTAATAAATTCGAAAAATTCGCTTAGTGCACTGTTCAGTTCGGTTGATATTAACTCCGCTATTTCATCAACGAACTTTTTAAGTGGTGCGAAAAAATCATGTCCCATCAAAGCAGTATAGTCTTCTGAAATACTGCTATTAAGTTCATTGACAGCGACGACAAAGTCATCGAAGTCGTCCTGAAGGCTTGTATTATCAAAGGGATTAACAACTTTTTTAAGGGCATTCAATATTTTTCTAAGCTTTGTTACTAGTCTCTTAACGGTATCTTCTAACATATCAGCTAATTCCTGTGACATTACTACCGCGTTGTTTCCCAATGTCTCTACTAGCCTTGTAGCCTTATTCTTTATACTCTCTATGAGATCGGTTGTAATAGCAGAAAAATTACCAAGTGAGTCGAATATCTCTCGAATGAGGAAGTCAGGCTGAAAAAAGTAGTAAGGAGAGTCATAACTCTCATTCCCCACCGTGACCGTAACGTTGGACGAATCTGTGTTGTAGTGAAGCAGAGGTGAGGCAAGATAGGCTATTTGCCAGAATATATAAGGAAGGGTAAGTCCCGCAAAAGGTGCTGCAGAAATCAAGCTAGGTGTCGCGTAAATAGAAGCTCCTATTATTGAAAGAGGTAAGTGTGCAGGAATACTGATACCATTACTTCCGTGATTAACAGTTACTGTAACTTCTTGAGCTTGATAACCTTCTGGAATAGTTAGAGTATCTGTAACGATAAAACGCTTATAGCTTTCAAAGAAGGGGACTAATAGATCGGCTACTTTTTTGGGGTTAAACTCTTGCTGTTCTACATTGGCATTTGTGGTATCGGTCTTGTAGGTACGGGCAACAGTCTGAATAGGAGGTGGCGGAGGCTGTACATTTGATGCTCTAAATCGACCTACTAACTCTCGATAGTTATGAGGATGAATATCTTCGGGGGATATATCAAAGACTGGCTCTTGTCCTCGATCCAGCATATTCAGTTGGATTTCAGTGAGTTTTTTGCAAAGCAAGTTCTTGCCAGGAAGCATTACGTTGGCTAAAAGAAACAAGCGTTTTCCGTAGGGAATTTCCGTTATGCATACTTCCTTATCCAAAAAAACGTATATACCGTTTTTAGCCGTATCAGCACTTCGGTTGTCAATTTTATGTAGGTTCTTTGTTTCAAAGAGAGAGTAGGAGCGGGTCAGGCGGCGTTCGATAGTACTCTTTTTAGTCTTTTCTATAGCTTTATTAACAATTTCCTGGGAAAAGTTAGACGTATCAGACGTGCTTAGGCTCGTATCAACTCCAATACCAAGTCCAGCGTTAACTGCAGCCCCACCAGATAAATCGACTACTCCGATTGTGCCACCCCCAGAAACATTGGCAGAAGCATTCACATCTGAGTCAAATCGGGTATTGATTTCACTTTCAATTTCTGAGCTTAATTCCTGGGTCGTATTTGTGCTTGTTTCCTGCTCATTGGTTGTCGTCTCTTCTCGCACGGTTTCCTGAAGTTGCTCGAAGTAACGGGTACTCTTAACCTTCCGCTTGCGCATCTCACGGGGTAATATATTTTCGATATAGCTAATTTCAGCAGGTTTATAGCCGACAAAGGTTTCTTCAACTTTGATGAGATTACCAATGCCCAGAATACGAATCGTGTTCTCGAAGGTAATTCGGGGATTTTCTATAAAACAGCCAGGGATCTGCAGTTCTTTGTTGCCAGCCTTACGATCGACATAAGCAACTACCTCCTCATAAACGTGGCAGAATTTGCCAAAAGGAATTTTGTACTGACTCATCGCATTCAAAATTCGCCTTTGTACCTGATATATCTCGCTAGGCGATTTGCCAGGTAGATATTCGGCGAGCTTCCAAGCTTCGATATGCAAGATTGATTGCATAGAACTCTGTATCTCAAGCATTTTGCGCTTCTCGCGTAAACTCGCTAGTTTCTGGTTCCGTTCCTTAAGAAAAGCAACGTGCCGATCCTGTTGCTCGTTATCGACAGTTTTAGATGGATAAGATTGTCTCTGCTTTTTGGTTGTCAATGCTCCTATTTCAGATTTAGACACTTTCTCTTCAAAGCTTTGCTGCTGTAGGTGTCGAATTTCCGTATCGTACTGAGTACTCAACGTACTCTTCATTTGATTCTTCGCACGCCATAGAAAATGAATATCTTCAGAAAGAGTTGCCATGTCTTTATGGCGACTTGCTTCTTCAGACTCTTTTGAATTGGAAAGAACTAACTTGGAAGAAGTCGAGTTACTTGGAGTCTTGAACTGAATTCGATCAAACACTAGTGTTGCATATTTTCGCTGCTGCTTGATATTTGAAAGTTTAGGAAACTCATCAAGGAAGCTGAGAATTTTACCTGTCTGCTCGAGCTCCGCTGGCATCTCTAGCCATCGATATGCAAATATCGATTGCAAGGTATTCTCACGGTCTGCAATATAGCTCTTATCTCTAACAACAAGAAGCTGTTTAAATGCCTCTGTATCCCTGAGATCCTTTGCACTTGGTGACAAAATAGGATCTAGGGATGAAATCTTTAGATGCTCGAAGTATGGAAAAGACAAGTCTGAGATTTGGGTAACTCTTCGATTAGACTTGATAAAATCTCGCGCCCATTTTTTTTGCTCCGAGCTTTTCTTTTTGGAAAGTTCATTTAAGGTTGCGTTTTGCCTAGCTCGAAGATTTAAATCGACGATCCGTAGTTGTTCGATCTTGACATAACGAAATAACTCTTTAGTACCATAGCCTTTGCGATCGGACATTTTTTCTCCTGTATTCAGAATTTAGGAAAATATAGTCTGCCCGCTCACAATATATTAGGTAGGGCAAACATCTAAACATTGAGAAGGAAATTGTAGGTATTTTTTTTACCGATCTGATAGGTTTAAAAAGTAACTTTGCTAAATCAATTAGTCGTAAATTGTAATCTCAGACCGAGAAAAAAATTAGATTATAAATCTCATAAGTCAATTTTACATTTAATTGCGATCGCCGTTAATCGATTAATCATTCTTAATAACCTCTAATTAGATCGAGCGCGTCTTGATGTCTTTTTTCGCTAGCATTCATTCTGTGCTGATAATTCTGATAACTTTGAGTTCGGTCGTAAGTGGTTACTGTAGAGAAAGGAGTGGTAAAGGTGGAATAAGATTGAGGCTTAGAGTAATTAAAGTTAGGATAGTTCTGATAAGCGGGGTGAGTTGTGGGAGATTCGGGATAAGCTTGATATTCACCGCTATCAGAATCACAACTCGACATGCTGGCGATCGCTGCTAAGCCAATAACTGCATACATAACTTTTTTGTTGATATTTTTTATAGTTGCGTTTACCTCGATTAAAGGAACTAGTTTTTATTTACACTTCTAGCTATTTACCCAAAAATTGCAGGTATGCAAAATTATTTATTCACGTCAGTATAGAGAATCGGAAAATCCCTACTTGTAGAGGATATAAAACCGAACCTTGCCAATCGAGATAAATTTTATAATTGGTACTGTGAGATATAGTGTAGAGTACTACTCACAGTTCTAAGTGTTAATTTTAATTTGATTTACCAAGTTTTGGAGGTATTAACTGTGTCTTTACTGACATTCAAGTAACTGCCGAATCTGTTGCGATCGCAACAGACCTTTCTTGGTTAATTAATAGAAACCATTTTACTTTAATGACTTATTACTTAAACAGGAGGTGAATGCTAGAGTGCCAGCAACGGATTTTAAAGACTATTACAAAATTCTGGGAGTGAGCAAAAGCGCATCTCCTGAAGAAATTAAACGAGCTTATCGTAAATTAGCGAGAAAATATCATCCAGATCTCAACCAAGGAGATAAACAGGCAGAACAGCGTTTTAAAGAAGTAAACGAGGCGCAGGAAGTTTTGTCTGATCCAGAAAAGAAAGCCCAGTACGATCAATACGGGCAATATTGGCAGCAGGCTGCTGCGGGACATCCTCCTGGTGCGGGTATGGGTGCAGACTTTTCTCAGTATGCTGGTTTTGAAGATTTTATCAACGAACTACTAGGACGTTATGGTGGGATGTCTGGCGGTAGGGGTAAAGGAGGTAAAACCTATTCCTATAGTACGTCTAGCCCTGGCGGCTTTGGCGGTTTTGGGTCGGCTTTTGGTGATGGATTTTCCAATATGCCGATCTCAGATACGGAAGCAAATATTACTTTAACTTTCTCTGATGCTTTTCATGGCAGTCGGCAGAATCTGAGCTTGAATGGAGAAACAATTAAAGTTAGGATTCCGCCTGGGGCAAAGCCAGGTAGTCGGATTCGTCTGAGAGGAAAAGGACAGCCCAATCCCTACAACCAGCAAAGGGGAGATCTGTATTTAAATGTAAACCTAAAACCTCACAGTGTATTTAAGCTAGAAGGCGACAATATTATTTGTGAAGTACCTATTACTCCAGCTGAAGCTGTGTTGGGAACAGAAATTAAAGTTCCCACTCCCGATGGTGCTGTCACCATGAAAATACCGCCAGGTGTAAATTCGGGGCAGTCTCTCCGGCTTAAAAACAAGGGCTGGAAAACACCAAAAGGCGATCGCGGCGATCAAATCGTCAAGCTAAAAATTGTCACCTCTAAAAACTTGACACCCCACGAGAGAGAACTATACGAGAAGCTGCGTCAGGCGGACAATTCTAGTCCTCGTAGTAGTTTGGAGAACGTACGTCTTTAAGATAAAGAGCAAAAGTCATCAACGATCGCTTGATCCTTATTCTCGGTTGACTATTTCTCCTCCAAATTTGACTCAAAAGATAAAACTTTAAATTATTCAATTCACGGAAAAGTAAAAATGAGTACCAACAAAGATAATTCCGATCAGCAAGAAGGCAAACTAGTTCACATCAGTTCGGAAACGAATGACTTGGTAGAACAAGAAATGGCTGGAGAAAACGATCAAATCAAAGCAGAAACTAAAGCTCTAGTAGAAGCAATCAAAACAAGGGCACAGTCTGAAATTGAGAATGCGCAAAACATCACTAAAGATGCTTATCTAAATGCCATTCGTAATGCCAGAGAAGCGGTAGAGAAAAATGAACTCCTCGATCCCAAAAGAATCGAACATTCAGTGACTATGATTCAACGAGATGTAGAGGCAAATTGGCAAAAAACCTTAGATGAAATGGCTAGTTTTGGCGATCGCCTACAGGAAGCAGCTCAAACAGCATGGGACATCATAATGGGTAATGATACTCAGAAAAAATAGAGCTAAAAGATAATTGATCAATGTATAGTGGCAGGATAAAGTGCTTCTGGTAGCTTCGCTAACCTTTTGTTTTGTTTTCAGAATAAAGCGATAAATTGAAGAAGTTTTGAGGAAGTTAGGTTTGCGACCCAGATGTAGCAATTTACTATTATGAAGTCACTTTATATTGTTGTTATTGGTTGCGGTCGCTTGGGATCGATTTTAGCTGGAGATCTGAGTCAACAGGGTCATGAGGTGGTAGTTATCGATCGCGACAAGTCCGCATTCGCTCGTTTGGGTGGTGAGTTTAGCGGTTTTACAGTCGCGGGAAATGCTGCGGAAATCAAAACATTGCAAAAAGCCAGCCTAAATAAAGCCCGCGTGGCGATCGCCGTAACGGGTAATGATAACCTCAACATTATGATGTCTCAATTGGCTAAGACTACGTTTGACATTCCTATTGTCTTAACCCGTATTCAAGAATCTGCAAGAGCCGAAATCTATCGGCAGTTGGGTTTGACTATTATCGATACAACTCAAGTTTCGGCTACTGCCTGTTTGCAAACGTTACATGAGCAGTTAATCGATATGAGTTAGTGGGTAGGGTGGGCAAAAATGACTTGTGAGAAATCTATGACTAGCTAATGGCAAAACTTGCCCACCTTATAGTTATAGTTTTCTCATTGTTTGGAGTATCATCCATGAAAATTGTATTAGTTGGCGACGGCAAACTAACATATTTCCTCGGTCAAGAATTTGTTGCCGAAAAACATCAGGTAACAATTGTCAATCGCGATCGCGCTGAAGCGGAAGAGTTTGCCCATCAAATAAAAGCAACAGTTATTACAGGAGACGGTACTCATCCTAACATATTACAAGAAGCTGAAGTTGAAAAGGTGGATCTCGTTCTGGCGTTAACCCCCCGTGATGAAGATAATTTAGTCGCCTGTCAGATTGCCCAGCATCATTTTGGCGTGTCTCGAACCATAGCTTTGGTAAACGATCCTGCATATCAGGCATTTTTTGAGCAGATGGGCATTACAGTAGCTTTTTCAGCAACTCAAATTTTGACTAGTTTAATTGAAAAAAGAGCAGATTTTGAGGATATTGCCAGCTTTTTCGCCGTTGATCGCGGTCAGATTGGTGTCACCGAAATTGTCCTCAACCAAGATAGTCCTGCCATCAACAAAACTCTCCAGAATTTAGATTTGCCGACAGGGGCTTTAATTGGCTGTATTATTCGAGAAGATCGAGCCTTTGTCCCTCATGGTGGTCGTAATTTACGAGCAGGCGATCGCTTGATTTTGATTAGTCAACCAGAACATTACGAGCAGATTCTCAAAGTTTTGACGGGAGAGTAAGAGATATCCAAGTCGTAGGGGCGAACGGCAGTTCGCCCGTACAGAAGTCAGGAGTCATTTTCTAATAAAGATATTTATTTAATGGCGTAACGGAGCTAAAAGCTAAAACCGATAAATGATGTGTCTGTTTAAAAACTGAAATGATAAGTAGTTCCACCTGAATAAACGCACAATAGAAAACTATAAAACACTCCTTAAATACCTTTTTCAGTCCCTATTCCCCAATCCCCAATCCCCAGTCCCCGCCCTAGCCATTTAATGTTTAATAAAGTGGAACTACTTATCAAGAGGTTAAGTGCAAAATCAAAGTTGGAGGAGGCAAAAGTATCGCGTAATTTTCAGCTATACGGGTCTGATTTGCGTGATCGCAGGATTTACTATTCTCTGCCCTTTGGTGGCATTAATCGTTTATCCCCAGGAGATAGATCGGGCTTATGGCTTCTTGTTTCCTGGTTTGGTATTGATGTTAGGAGGTTTATTTTGGGCGCGCAAGTTCAAAGATGACCAAAACGGTTTAAATATTAGAGACGGAGCAGTTATCGTAGTTTTGTCCTGGATAATTGTGATCGCTTTTGGCACGATTCCATTTTTAACCATTAGCGATTTAAACTTTACCCAAGCTGTATTTGAATCTACCAGCGGATGGACGACAACTGGTTTATCGGTGATTGACGTAACTCAAGCATCGCCTTTAATTTTGCTCTACCGCAGCACGATTCAGTTGGTAGGTGGGGCGGGATTTGCGATTGTAGCCCTAAGTGCGATCGCTGCTCCTGCTGGCGTTAGTCTAGCTACTGCTGAAGGACGTAGCGAACAGTTAGTCCCCAATGTCAAACGCTCGGCAAAGTTGGTATTAAGTATCTACACGGCTTATGTAGCAATAGGTATTGTCGCTTTAAAGCTGGCGGGAATGAATTGGTTTGATGCAGTTAACCATGCTTTTGCTGCTCTGTCTACAGGGGGTTTTTCCACTCGCGTTGCTTCAATTGGCTATTGGGATAGTCCTGTAATCGAAACGGTGACTATAGTTTTGATGCTGCTGGGAACTTTAAATTTTTTAACCAGCTATCTCTTGCTGACGGGTAAGTTTTCCGCCGTTATTCGCAATAGTGAAATAAAGTTACAAGCTATAGTCGTACCTTTATTTGTCCTTATTCTAATCTTTGGAGTAACTAACAAACTCGACCTGACATTCATTAAATCGCTTCGAGTCGCTATTTTTGAAACTGTTACCGCGCTTTCCACATCAGGTTTTTCTACCGTCAGCTATACCAACTGGAACAGTATCGGCTGGCTAGTGTTAATTATTCTGATGCTGATTGGTGGCGGTACGGGTGCAACCGCAGGGGGAATCAAACAATATCGCATCTATGCCCTCTATCGCGGGGTAGTTTGGGAAGTGCGCCGACAATTATTGCCCAGAGATGCCGTAACCGAACCCGATATCTGGCAGGGAGAAACCCAACAGTTTTTAAGCGATCGCGCCTTACGTCAAATAAGTATGTTTGTTTGGTTGTATTTGGCAGTTTATTTAGCTGGTAGCGGAATTATTTGCGCCTATGGTTATTCCCTAGCCGAGAGCTTATTTGAATATGCCAGTGCCTTGAGTACCGTAGGATTATCTATCGGCATAACCAGCCCCGATGCACCTCCAGGCATATTGTGGACGGAAATTATAGGAATGTTTTTGGGTAGATTAGAGTTTTTCTCCGTATTTGTAGGCTTGATTCGCATATATCGAGATTTTCAGACAACTGTAAAGTAATTACAAACAGCGATCGCCTGTCAATGTAGTTTTTATCTGCCCATGAACCCAACTTATAATAACTCTTAAGTGCTTCTGGCTAGAAAAATGACTTATACTCTCAATCTAAAAGCTTTTACCGATTCTATTAGCGATCGCGCTTTAGAACAGTTATGCCGTGAAAATCCCGATTTTAGATTTGAAACCGATCGACAAGGAAAATTGATTGTTATGCCTCCTACTGGAAGTGAAAGTGGAAAAAGAAATTCTAGTTTACTTGCCCAAGTTTGGAACTGGAATAATCGATTGAAGTTAGGAGAGGTATTTGATTCTTCTACTGGTTTTAAAATGTTTAATGGTGCTGTTCGTTCTCCCGATGTAAGTTGGATTGAAAATTCTCGTTGGAATAGTTTAAGCGACAAACAAAAGCGAGGCTTCGCACCTATCGATCCCGATTTTGTTGTTGAACTTCTGTCGCCTACTGATAATCTGACTGAAACGCAACAAAAGATGTTGGAATATATGGACTGCGGGGTAAAACTAGGCTGGCTGATTAATCCCGATGCGAAAGAAGTAGAAGTTTATCTTAATGGGAAAGATAAGGAAGTTTTGACTAATCCTAGTAGTTTATCTGGCGAAGACATCTTATCAGGGTTAACTGTAGATTTAACCGAAATTTTTTGAAACACTTTTAAGTTTTAGGCTGCAATCTGGGTGTAAATCAAAAACATAAAAATAGCCATTGGCAAAAATACTCAAGCCTATGTAGTGAATTAATAAAGTTGGCTAATAATCGGGTATAAACCAGGATCGTAAAAGCGATCTAGGAAGGAACTTTATATATATCTGTTACGCAGCTAGATATATGGTAGTCTCTTCTCGGATCGATACTAAAAACCGATTTCAATGTCTCCAAGAATTTGTTAGTTTCTGTCAACAATACATTTCACGGAAAGAACGCAGTCAGGCACAGATATTTTTAGATAAATTCTTCCAAGCTTTTGGGCATGAAGGCGTAATTGAAGCAGGCGCAGAATTGGAAAAGGCGATCGCTAAAGGCAGCAAAAAAGGTAAAACAATATGTTTGTATCGTTAGTGTTGAAACAATAAAAATTGTCGGACAGATGCAATAAGCTAAATAAACTTTAAAAAGTCTTGTTTAATTACCGCAGGACTTTCTGTGATACCACGATTAACATATTCAACAAAAGATGCTGATTCAAGGCGGTTAAATAGCTGACTGGATTTTACAGCAGTATATCCGCAAGCTTCCAAAGTATAAAATGTAATTTGATTATCCTGCCAGATCCATAGTTTGGGAACGCCGATATTTTGATAACTAGTTTTCAAGATTTCTGCGTCGCCACTAGTAAAAACAACTTCAACAGCTAGATCGGGTAAATCTTTGTCTGAATCAAAGGCATAAGCTAAATCTGGCTCCCTTCCCGCCTGTCCCCAAACGTTTAATCTTGTCTGTCCAAAGGGAAAATCTGAGATGTTATATTTCTCACAATAGGCAACAATTAAGCGATTAATTACCGCCGCAATTCGTTCGTGATTTCTACCTGGAGACACGATTGTTATTTCTCCATTAAAATAGGCAACTCGATATCCTCGATCATCTGATTCAAACTGCTGATAATCAGCCCATGTCGCACCAGTGAGCGTTAAAATTTGGTCTTGCTGGGAAAATTTGTTTCTATTGATAGGCAAGTCTGCCGATATAAGCATGACGCTCCTTTTATGTCAATAATATTAATTATACGTCCGAGCGACTTTGAGTTAATTAACATTTATTGAACGCGCATCGGTTGGGGAACAGGGATTAGGAAAGATATTCCAGGCGCGTTTTAATTATCCATTTTGGGTTTATTTCGGTGGAGCTACTTAGCTACTTAGATAAAGCGATCGCATTTATCAAATAATTAACTGACAGAACTATTCTATAGAAGCTAACTTTTGCTTTGGCTGTGTTGTCTGGGTCAGATCGTTGGGTTCGCGCAAAATGAGCACCGAACAGGGTGCATGATGAGTTACATAATTACTGACGCTACCAAGAAATATTTCTTTGACACCAGTCAAACCCCTACTACCTATGACAATCAAATCTGCCGAACATGATTTAGCGCGATCGCAAATAGTACGTCCAGGATTACCAAAGTCTTGGATAAATTCTGCTTCAACTCCTGCTGCTTCGGCTGATTCTGCAAGCGATCGCAAGATATCTATGCCTCGCTGTTTTAATTTTTTCCATTGTTCTTGATAAATAGTGGCTAGAGATTCATCCATCAAATCGTATTCATAGCCAGAATAGATAAATGGATTGGGATAGTTATTTTTATCTGGTGCAATGATGTTCAACAACACCAACTTAGCTTTGGTAGTTTTTGCTACATACAAAGCTTCATCGAATGTATTGTTGTTATCTTCTCTAATATCTATTGCCACTAAAATTTTACTTAACATACATTTCTCCCTCTAAGATCGGCTACTCGATCTATTGATTCGGTGATTTGCATCTTTAATCTATAGACCAATAACTTGAGAAAATTGTGACGAACAAAATTTTAAATTTTACAGATAGTAACGTTTATCCAGCCACCATCTAACTTCATCTTCCGAGTTGAAATTGAGATAGCGATCACGTTGGGGGTCGTAAACTCGATAGTAGGTGTTGTCGTAACGATCCTTTTTCTCCCATACCTTTGGTTCGGCACAATAACCAAGCTGTGACCAGCAATCGCCTATGACATTGAGTTTTTTGGCTATTCTTTGTCTAAACTTAGTAATAGTATTTCTCAAAGAATGCTGCTCTGAAGAGTGTTTTTGTCTGTCAAAATCTTTAAAATTTAACTTAGACCAATTAATTGTTTTCATAACAATCACCTTCCCCTTTAAATAAACTACGAGGAATATAGTCTTCAGCTTTTTCCTTTTTCTATCTGTAGAATAAACGAATTATTTGAGGAATTTGTGAGTAATTCAATTCGAAATGCATTTTTTGGTGAATTCGATTAGCCATGTATCAAATGAAAGCTGAAAATTTTGGCTTGAATTAAACCAAAAGTCTATAGTTAATAACCACTCATCATTTATTTCTTCACCAGATCTGCGCTGCGGCTTTGCATCAACCAGCCAAAAATGGCACTGGTAAAGTACATTACAAGGCTATATATTCCCGCAGGAATCGCCATTGTAGAATTATTGAGAAATGTAGGCGCGCTGGCAATTGCGATCGCCAAAGTCCCATTTTGAATCCCAACTTCTACGGCGATCGTCTTGACGCTATCTTGAGGTAGTTTGGCTATAGTGGCAACGCCATAACCTAAAGCCATAGTCGATATATTTAGGAATAAAACTGCCCAACCTACCTGATAAATAAAAGTTGCTAAATTAGCTCGTTCCACTAACAATATGCCAAAGATAATTAAAGCTAAAAAGAATAGCGAAAGCCATTTTGTCAGTTTCTCAACATTAGAGGCAAATTGAGGCGCATAATAATTTAGGAGCATGCCCAAAGCTACGGGAATAATCGTAATTATCGCAATCTTCAGCGTAGTTTCCAGTAGAGAAAGCTGCAAAGCTGACTCTTCTCCCATAAAGTTCTGCATTGCCAAGTTCACTAGCAAAGGAATAGTAAATACTGTAACCAGGCTACTAATTGCGGTTAGGGTAATCGACAGTGCCACATTTCCCTTAATTAGATAGGTAATCATATTTGAGGTAGAACCTCCAGGACAAGCAGTCAAGACAACTAAGCCGACAGCCAATTCTGGAGTGAGAGAAAAAACTGAAGCTACCAAAAAGCCCGCTATTGGCAACAAAACTAATTGAGCGATCGCTCCTAAAATTACTAACTTTGGTTCTTGAGTGACGCGCTTAAAGTCATTTAAAGTCAAGCCGATACCCATGCTCATCATAATGACAAACAAAGCTAAAGGTAGAAAAACCGCAGTTAAAAAGTTAGATTCCATAGAATAAATAAGACTTTGATTAAAAATGTGACTGCTTTTCTTGCTAGTATTCTACGGTTGTTGGCTTCATAACAGGGGGAAAATTCAGGTGTTAGTTCCTATTGAAAATCGGATTAGTTAAAAACGTTAAAAGCAGCTTAAATCAAAAGATTGCTGCTTTTTGTACATTTCATCAGATTTTCATTTACTTTTTGATTTTCCAGCGAATTAAGTAGATAAAAAATGGCGCGCCAATTAACGGCATAACTAAACCTACAGGCAACTCACTCGGCTGAATGATCAAGCGACCAATAAGATCTGCAACAAGCATCATAATCGCGCCTAAAATTGCTGAATATGGCAGAATCCAGCGATAATCAACTCCAACTATCAAACGAACTATATGGGGAACGATCAAACCGACAAACCCAATTGGTCCTGCGATCGCGACACTTGCCCCTGCCAGTAAAATGATGCTAATGGCAGCTAGTATTTTGATTAGTGCCGTAGATTGTCCCAAACTTCTGGCAGTATCTTCTCCCAGGCTAAGAATGGTAATTTGTCGACTAAGAGCGATCGCCAGTATTAAGCCAACGCAGATATAGGGCAATACCTGTAGCAGTAAATTGAGATCTCTACCCGCTACCGAACCTGCTAGCCAAAACCGAATTTCTTCTAGGGTACGCTGGCTGAGTATTAAAATCCCGCTGGTAATGGAAGAAATAAATGCGGTGAGTGCTGCACCAGCTATGGTTAGATTAAAAGGTGTCAGCCCTCCACGACCGAGAGAGCCTAAGAAGTATACGGCGATCGCGCTGATTGCTGCTCCTGCAAAAGCATACCAAGCATAGATAGTTAGAGAACTGCTCCCAGCAATAAACGTTCCCACTACCACTGCAAAAGCTGCCCCTGCATTAACTCCTAAAATACCAGGAGATGCCAAAGGGTTGCGGGTAAGTCCCTGCATAATTGCTCCTGCGACAGCCAAAGATGCTCCCACTAACATGGCAATTAGCGATCGCGGTAAACGGACGGTACGAATAATCAGATGATTGGTCGAGCCATTGTATGAGGCAAATGATTGATAGATATCGCTAAAAGCAATGTCGGCTGCACCCCAGGTAATACTGGCAATTAAACTCAATCCTAATATCGATATCCCGAGTAGCAGACCTACTATTAATAGAAGACTTGTATTAGAGCGATATTTTCTGGCGATTGTCATTGGCAATAAACGGCTGCGTCGTAGCTGCAAGCTATAAGCTATAAACTATAAGTTCTTAAATAAATACTTGGTAATTTAATCGGTTATCCAAAATATTCGCCACGCTAGTAGTGAAAGTAATAGTCCTGCAATTATTAAATATGGCATTTCCAATATCCTCAATAGAAAGTGTTCGTTTAAGAAAAATAAGCAGCACAGCACTAATTACACCTTATTAAACGAGGCTAAAACATGATTAACTCATCGATTGTTCATTACTATTCATTAATTGTTAACTGTCCAAACTCGCGCGTACATGCGGGCAAGCCCTTTGTCTTGCGCCTCACTGTTCTAACTGCTCTAATATGCGAAGCGGTATCCTTTAGGACTGCTCTAACTGCCCTCACTGTTCCTTATCTGCAGCGATCGCCATTTTTGCCCCAGGAACTTGACGCAAGCGATCCATCACCTTAACCACAGTGCCATGTTCGACTTTAGTATCGGCATTGATGATTACTACTGACTCAGAATCTGGCGCAATTTTTTCGCTCAACGCACTTTTAAGATTTTCTAACTCAATTGGCTGACGATCTAAAAACATTTTGCCATCGGGTTCGATGGTGATGTTTAACTGCACCGTCTGTTTGGTTTCTGCGGTTTGTGCCGAGGGCAAATCGACGGGTAATCCTTGCGATCGCGTTAGATACAGACTAGAGATGATAAAAAACGCCAAAATTGAGAAAATCACGTCAATCATCGGCAGAATATTAATCTCAAAGGTATCCTCCGCCTCAGTTATGGGTCGCATATTCTTTTACTCCTTCCTTAGCTCCTTGATGGTTTTGATGGTGACGACGATTGACTAGTTCTAACTGACCTCCTATTTCTTGAATAAAGGCTAATTCTCTTAGATATAAACCGCGAAATGTATTAGCAAACAATAAAGTAAAGATTGCTACCACCAATCCCATCACCGTAGAAATCAAAGCTTCGCTCAATCCTCCCGTAACTCCCGTGGTATTGGCAGCAGCACTACCTAAATCCATCGCTGCAAAAGATTGAATCAGACCTATAATTGTTCCTAATAACCCTAATAAAGGGGAAGCAGTAATAATCGTTTGGAACCAAGTACCAAATTTTCTCAGGACTGGTATTTCTGCCTGTACTGCACTATCCAGTGCGAGGCGAAACTCCGCAGGTGTCGGTTCTTCTAGCTCTATCGCTTCTAAAAAAATGCGGGCAATGGGTAAATGGGCATTCTTTCTCAGTTTGTCAAGGGCTGCAAAGCGATCGCTGCGATACAAGGATAAGACTTCTTTGCAAATGCGTCTTCTGCCATTTTTGACTCGCCACCAAAAAACTATTCGTTCGATAATTAGGGCGATCGCCAACACTGAAAAGCCTAGCAGAGGAATACTAACTATTCCTCCTGCCGTCCATATATTATCTATCGACATAAACCTTACTTCAATTAATTAATTGCTAATAGTTATCATTGTTTTTCGCAAGCATACCACACTTAATTAATAATTTAAAACAATAAATTTTAATTTTACTAATAATTCTATTGAGTCTAAATTTCAAAAAACAATTTCTATCTCTAGACAGATATATCTCAATTTAGAGTGTGTTAACCGTTAATAAAAAGTGCGCTAATCGAGAAAATACTCTTAATCTATTTTAAAGCACTACTCTAAAATAATAGAAAGTTAAATCAAACTTGTTTACAATTAGTAGCAATAACTACAGAAAAGACATGTTGTTAGTTTAATAAATATGTTGAGAACATTTTTTCAATCAACTAATAATAATTTTAGATAATAACTGATTAAAATATGACTTTGCGAATGCAATTTAGCTTTGCAAATGTAGCACTATTTAAGCTAAATCCAATTCAAAATAAACACAAATCAAAATAAGCACAAAATAAGCAGAATTAATTTAAGAATGATTGGATATCATAATCGGTCAGGGAAATTAATAATCACGATCGCGGTCGCCTTGAACATCGGATTGGTTAATAATAATAA